>LNEW01000157.1 GCA_001464375.1 Rhodospirillales bacterium Ga0074136
CCCTCGCGGGTTCAGTGATGCCCGCTGCTCCGCGCGCCGGCCGCCTCGACGCTCAGTTCCACCTGCACCTCCCCGGCGCGTTCGAAGCGCAGCGTCAGCGGCACGCGCCCGCCCTGCGCCATCGGCCCGGTCAGGCCGATCAGCATGACGTGGAAGCCGCCCGGGCGGAGCTCCACCGTCTGCCCCGGCGCGACGGCGATATCGGTGACCGGGCGCATGCGCATCACGTCGCCATCGCGGATCATGGTGTGCAGTTCCACCACCCGCGCGGCCGGCGTGCTGGCCGAGATCAGCCGGTCGGGCTGCGCGCCGGTGTTGCGCAGGCGCATGAAGGCGGCACCGTTCGCACTGGCGCCGGCGGCGCGCGTCCAGGGATGCATGATGGCGAGGTCGCCGGCGGTGTAGTCCCGCGCGCGCGCGGGCAGGGCCACGAGCGTGGCAGCGGCGGCAAGCAGGGTGCGTCGGGTGGTCATGGCGTGTCTCCTGTTGGGTGTCGTTATCGGCATGCGCCGCGCGGTCGCGATGCACACGCCGTCATTCAGTCGGCGCGTCGGCCACGTGCGGTCAGGAACGCCGTCGTCTCTGCGGCCCCCGCGCCGAACGCAAGGACGGCCGCCATGCGCGGCGAGGTGGGCTGTTGAACACGGACGTGACGTCTCCGGAGGCGGCTGGACGGCAGGCGCACAAGCGGCCGTCCCCGTTCGGGGCGGCCTCAGGAGAGTGTGGGCGGTCCAGTCGGTCGGTAGGGCGGCGCGCGCGCGCCGGGCGGCAGGGCGCCGTGCGCGGACGGCGGGACGGCAATGGCGCCCGCCACCCAGGCCGGCATCGCCGCATGCGGCGCGGCCGTCATCGCCGCCTGCGGCAGCGCGTGGCACACCACGCAGGCATCGCCCGACCCGACATGCGCGGGCAGTTCCTGCCCGTCGGGGCCGAGCATCACGGTGCGGGTGCCGTCGGCAGCGCAGATCACCGCCTCGAACCCGGCTGGGGCGGCGGCCATCGCCAGGCAATGCGCCGGTGCCACCACCACCTGCAGCAGCAGGAGGAAGGCGATCAGGCGCGCGAAGGGGCGGTGGGGCCGGGCCACGACGCGTCGATTACAGGCGCGCCGTTTGGTCCGCAAGCGCGCCCATCACGCGGCGGCGCGTGCCGCCAGGTCGTATTCGACCTCGGGCGTATAGACCGACGCCTCCTTGCCCAGGCGCGACGAGAACAGCGTGAAATGCGCAACGCGCACGCTGGCGGCGCGGAACAGGTTGTGCGCCTGGACATAGGCCACGACCTTGTCCGGCGGCGCGCGGTCGACGCGCGCCAGCGTGACATGCGGGGAGAAGCGCTTGCGTTCCGGGGGCAGCCCGATGCGCTGCAACGCCGTTTCGATCTTGCCCTGCAGATGCGTCAGCGCGTCGTTGCGTTCGGCGCCGACCCACAGCGCCTGGATACGGCCGCCCTTCTCGAAGGTGCCGAGGCCACGCAGCGACAATTCGAAGGCATTGCCGCGGATCACGGCCAAGGCGTCGTCGACTTCCTGCGCGCGCCAGTTCTCGATCTCGCCGATGAAGCGCAGCGTCAGGTGGTAGTTGTCGGGCGGCACCCATTTCGCGCCCGGGATGCCGCCCGCCAGGCCCGCGACCTCGGACCGGATTTCCGCTGGCAGGGCGAGGGCGACGAACAGACGCAGCATGGGGCCCCCCGAACCATTTCAACCAGGCGGAATCGCCTGGAGACCCGAAAATGCGACCAGCCAACCGCCAGGTTGCGCGGGTCAGCCCGAAGGCACCCGCGCCAGCAGCGATTCGACCGCGGGCAGCATGCGACGGACCAGTTCCGCGACACCAGCCTCATTGGGATGAATTCGATCGGGCTGATTGAGGGTTGCCTCCCCCGCCACGCCATCCAGGAGGAAGGGGTAGAACACCACCTCCGGCCGCGCGTCGGCCAGGCGGGTGAAGGTGCCTGCGAATTCCCGGCCGTACTCGGCGCCGAGGTTGGGTGGCGCCAGCATGCCCGCCAGCATGACCGGCAGGTTGCGCTGCTTCAGCGCATCCAGGATGGCCGTCAGGTTGGCCGCACTCGCGCGCGGTTCGATCCCGCGCAGCCCGTCATTGCCACCGAGCGCGACGATCACCGCATCGGGCCGGTCGGCCAGCGCCCAGTCCACGCGCGCCCGCCCGCCCGCCGTGGTGTCGCCCGACACGCCGGCATCGATGACGCGCACCTGGCGCCCGGCTTCGCGCAGCGCGGCTTCCAGGCGCGCCGGCAGGCCCTGCCCGCGTGCCAGCCCGTAACCGGCGGTGATCGAATCCCCCAGCATCAGCAGGCGGATCTCGCGCGCCGCGGCCGGGGTGGCGGCCAGCAGCGGCAACACTCCGAAACAGGCGGAAAGTTGGCGGATCGCGACCCGGCGCCCATATCGGGCCGGAAGCCGCGGAAACAGAACACGCATGGATGCCCTTCCACATCGCGCCCCGACCAGTGCCGGGACGCTCGCCGGATCGCCGCTGATCGAGGCCAGAGACCTGTCCTTGCAGGTGAGGGCCCAGGCCGGCGAGATCAATATCCTGCGCGGCGTGGACCTGGCGGTCGGCGTGGGCGAGGCGGTGGGCATCGTCGGGCCGTCGGGTTCCGGCAAGACCTCCCTGCTGATGCTGCTGGCAGGGCTGGATCGGCCGACCGGCGGCACGCTGTCGGTCGCCGGCCATGACCTGATGCGCATGAACGAGGACGCGCTCGCGGTGTTCCGCCGCGACCATGTCGGCATCGTGTTCCAGTCCTTCCATTTGGTGCCGACCATGACCGCGATCGAGAATGTCGCGGTGCCGCTGGAATTCGCCGGCCGCGCCGATGCCTTCGACCGCGCGGAAGCCACGCTGCGCTCGGTCGGCCTGGGCCATCGCCTGACGCACTATCCTGGCCAGCTTTCGGGCGGCGAACAGCAGCGCGTGGCGCTGGCGCGCGCCTTCGTGGCGCAACCGCGCCTGCTGCTGGCGGACGAGCCCACCGGCAACCTCGACCGCGGCACCGGCGGGCAGGTGATGGACCTGCTGTTCGGCCTGCGCGAGCAATTCGGCACCACGCTGCTGCTGATCACCCACGACCCGCTGCTGGCCGAACGCTGCGAACGCCAGGTGCGGATCGAGGATGGCAGGATCGTCAGCGACGGCGCCCGCTGAGATGAAGACGCTCGGCTTGGCCTTTCGCTTCGCGCGGCGTGATTTGCGCGGCGGCGTGAAGGGACTGCGCATCGTCCTCGCGTGCCTGGCGCTGGGTGTCGCCGCCATCACAGCGGTCGGCACGCTGCGCGCGGGCGTCGAGGCCGGCATCGCCGCCGATGGCGCGCGCATCCTTGGCGGTGAGGTCGAGGTGGCGTCCCAGCAGGGCCCGCTGCCGCAGGCGGTACGCGACTGGGCCACGGCGCGCGGCGCCCGGCTGTCGGGCCTGACGCAGATGCGCGCCATGGCGGTCGCACCCGATGGCGAGCGGACGCTGGTCGAATTGAAGGCCGTCGACGAATCCTACCCGCTGTTCGGCGCGCTGGTGCTGGACCCGCCCGGCGCGTTGGCCCCGGGCGAGGTGGTGATGGAACGCATCGTCGCCGACCGCCTGGGCGTGGCGCCGGGAGCGACCATCCGCCTGGGCGAGGCACGCTTCACCTTGCGCGGCGTGATCGTCACCGAGCCCGACAAGGTCGCGAGCCCCGCGCTGTTCGGGCCGCGCGCCATGATCGCGCTGGCCGACCTGCCCGCCACCGGCCTCATCCAGCCGGGCAGCCTGGCGAACTGGGAAGTGCGGATGGCGCTGCCCGAGGGCACCTCGCGCCGCGCCTTCGCCGACGAATTGCGCGCCGCCTTCCCGCAGAATGGCTGGCGCATCCGCACCGCCGATGCGGCCGCCCCGGCGGTCAACCGCTTCGTCGACCGCGCGGCCTTCTTCCTCACGCTGGCCAGCCTGACGGCGCTGCTGGTGGGCGGCATCGGGGTCGCGACCGGCGTGCGGTCGTGGCTCGACCAGCGGGCACGCACCATCGCGACGCTGCGCTGCCTGGGGGCTTCGCCGGGCGTGATCTTCGCGACCTACCTGATTCAGGTGCTGGCGCTGGCGTGCCTGGGCATCGCCATCGGGCTGGTGGCCGGGTTCGGCCTGACGATGGTGGGTGCCTGGGCGCTGGCGGATGCGCTGCCGGTGCCGCCGCGGATGGGCGTCTATCCCGCGCCGCTGGCGCTGGCCGCCGTCTATGGGCTGCTGACGGCGCTGGCCTTTGCCCTGTGGCCGCTGGGGCGCGCCATGGAAATCCCGGGTGCGGCGCTGTTCCGCGATGCGCTGCAGCCCTCCGGCGCGCGGCCGCGCATCGCGCTGGTCGCGGCGACCGTCGCGGCGGGCGCCGCGCTGGCCGCGCTGATCATCGGCACGGCGGAGAACCGCTTCTTTGCGATCTCGTTCGTGGGCGGGGCGCTCGGGACCCTGGTGGTGTTCCGGCTGGGCGCCTTTGCGCTGATGCGCATCGCGCGGCGCTTCCGCGGCGTGCGCCGACCCGCGCTTCGCCTTGGCCTGGCCAATCTGCACCGGCCTGGCGCACCGACGCCGCTGATCCTGGTCTCGCTCGGCATCGGGCTGACCACGCTCGCCGCCGTCGCGCTGATCGAGGGCAACCTGCGCCGCCAGATCACCGAGCAATTGCCCGATGCCGCGCCGAACTTCTATTTCATCGACATCCAGTCCGACCAGGCACGGGACTTCGACCGTGTCGCCCTGGCGCAGCAATCGGTCAGCGAAGTGAAGCGCGTGCCGTCATTGCGTGCGCGTATCGTGGCGGTGAACGGCGTGCCGTCCGACCAGGTGCGCACCACGCCCGAGACCGCCTGGGCGCTGCGCGGCGACCGCGGCCTGACCTATGCCGCCACCCCGCCCGAGGGCGCGCGCATCGTGCAGGGCCAATGGTGGGCCGCCGATTACCGCGGCGAGCCGCTGGTGTCCTTCGATGCCAACCTGGCGCGCGGCTGGGGTGTGGGCATCGGCGACAGCATCACGGTCAACGTGCTCGGCCGCGACATTCCGCTGCGCATCGCCAATCTTCGCGACATCGAATGGCGCGGGCTGGGGCTGAACTTCGTGCTGGTGGCCTCCCCCGGCCTGCTCGAGGCCGCACCCCACACGCATATCGCGACGGTCAGGTCCGACACGGCGCGCGAGGGCGCGGTGCTGCGCGCCATCAGCGAGGCCTTCCCCAACGTCTCGGGCATCCGTGTGCGGGATGCGCTGGAACAGGTGGCCGGGCTGCTGGCGCGGATCGGCACGGCGATGTCGGCGACCGCGTCGCTGACGCTGGCGGCCGGCGCGCTGGTGCTGGCGGGCGCGGTGGCGGCGGGGCAGCGGCGGCGGGTGCGCGATGCGGTGGTGCTCAAGACCGTCGGCGCCACGCGGCGGCAGATCCGGCGCGCCTTCCTGGTGGAATTCGGCCTGCTGGGCGCGACGGCGGGGATCATCGCGGCGGCGGTGGGCACGGCGGCCGCCTGGGGCGTGGTGCGCTACATCCTGGCGGCGGACTGGGTGTTCCTGCCCGGCACCCTGGCCGTGGTGGTGCTCGCCTGCACGGCGCTGACGCTGGCCTTCGGCTATGCCGGCACCGCCCTGGCGCTGCGTGCCAGGCCGGCACCGTATCTGCGCAACGAATAGACGCGCCCTTCTGCGACGAGCATTGGTCTGTTACTCTGTTGCGCCGGAAGAACTCCGCCCGCCACAAGGATTCGTCATGTCACAGACCCCCCGTTCGCGCCTGAAACTGGCCGCGTTCGTCGCCCTGCCGCTGCTTGCCCTGGGCGCCTGCGCCCGCACGCCGCCGCAGCCCGTCACGCCGCCGGCGCCGGTCGTCGTCTCCACCGCCAAGGAAGCGGTCGGCGTCGTGCAGAGCGTCAATGCCCGCACGCGCCAGGTCGCCATCCGCACGCCCAGCGACGGCACGGTCACGCTCGTCGCCGGGCCGGAGATCCAGAATTTCGCCCGCATCCGCCGCGGCGATCGCGTGCGCGTCCGGTTCGAGGAAGCCGTGGCGGTCCAGCTGACCCCGCGCGGCACCAACCTGCCGGCCGAGATCGACCTCGGCGCCGCGCGCGCCCCCGCCGGCACCCGCCCGGCCGGCGCGGTGGTGACCACGGTGCGCGACACCGTCACCGTCAACTCGGTGGATACCACGGCCAACACCGTGACCTTCACCTCCTCCCGCGGGGTGCGCCGCACGGTCGCGGTGCGCGCGCCCGAGATGCAGGCATTCATTCGCACGGTGCGGCCGGGCCAGCGGGTGAATGTCGCGATCGCCGAGGCGACCGCCATCTCGGTGGAACCGGCCGAGCGCTGAGACCCGGCGCCCGCCTGCCGGCCACCGGCGGGCGGGCATCCGATTTGCGGGGGATCGATGCGATCCCCCGTTGATCCGGGTGAATAAATCTCCATATTCAGCGTCCGTGGGGAATCCTCCCCCTTGAAGGAGTTCCAGTCGTCATGGCCTTGGGTCCCGACACTCGATTTACGACGGGTGCGCCTGGCTGGGGTCGCACCGCGACCGCCGACGCGGCCGCCGTCGATGCCGGCCTGCGGTCCTACATGCTCCGGGTCTACAACTGGATGGCCTCGGGGCTGCTTCTGACGGGCATCGTCGCCTATGTCATCGGTTCCACGCCCGAGCTGCAGCAGCTGTTCTGGGCGGTCGGGCGCAGCGCCTCCGGCGCGCGCGTGATCTCGCCCACCATGCTCGGCTGGGTCGCGATGCTATCGCCGCTGGCCTTCGTGCTGGTGTTGTCCTTCGGCATCAACCGGATGAGCAAGACCACCGCGCAGCTGCTGTTCTGGGCGTTCGCGGCCGCGATGGGCGCGAGCCTGTCGAACATCTTCCTGCGCTACACGGGCCAGTCCATCGCCAGCACCTTCTTCATCACCTCGGCGATGTTCGCGGGCATCAGCCTGTATGGCTACACCACGAAGGCCGACCTGACGAAGATGGGCAGCTTCATGATGATGGGCCTGATCGGCATCATCATCGCGATGGTGGTGAACATCTTTCTCGCCTCGCCGGCGCTGGCCTTCGCGATCAGCATCATCGGCGTGGTCGTGTTCGTTGGCCTCACCGCCTATGACACGCAGCGCATCAAGGGCGACTACGTGGCCTATGCGTACGCCCAGGGCACGGATGAAGCCGGCAAGCGGAGCGTGATGGATGCGCTCGGCCTGTACCTGAACTTCGTCAACCTGTTCCAGCTGCTGCTGTCGCTGGTCGGCAACCGCCAGGAGTAAACCGCGCCGCCCACGGGCGGATGCGAAAAGGGGCCCCGGGGAGCAATTCCCGGGGCTCTTTTCATTCGGACCGGCACGCCGTAACCGGCAGCCATGGCCCACCCCATCCTGGTCACCATCGCCACCCAGCGCAGCGGCACCAAGTTCCTCGGCGGCTGCCTGAACGCGGGCGACGCGGTACGGTCCTTCGGCGAACCCTTCAAGCCGCCGCCGCCCGACAGCCCCTTTCCGGGCTTCGCGATCGACTGGATGGCGCAGAAGCCGGGCTTCGCCTTTCGCGACAGCGAGATGGCCGCGATGCTCGATGCTTTCCTCGACAGCCTGGCGGCGCGCGCGGCGGAGCAGGGGCGCATCGCGCATCTCGATGTCATGTACAACAACCTCGGCGCCTTCACCGGCGCCTGGACCTGGCCGCTGCGCCCGGGCGGCGAGAGCACGATCTGCCGTGTGCTGCGCGCCCGCGGCGCCGCCATCATCCACCTGGTGCGCGATAGCCTCGCCGAGTGCGTGGCCAGCACGCTGATCGCCGAACAGCGCGGCTATCACCGCCGCACGCCGCTCACGCCACGGGATGGCGCGCTGCAGCTCACCGCCGACCTGGCCACGGCCGAACGCCAGATGCGCGACATCCTGGCGGCGCGCGCCTTCGTCCGCCGTGCCTTTCGGGGACACGCAGGCGTGGTGGAACTGGCCTACCCGGATTTCATCGACGGCCAGGGGCTGGCGCCGCACGCCGCCGCCCGCTTGGCCGCGCTGCCCGGCCTGCCGCCGGGGCGCGCGGTGGCGGGCGCCTGCGCGTTACAGCCCACCGCGCCCGACCGGGCTGCCGTGGTCACCAACTGGGACGCGCTTGTCGCGGTCGAGGCGCGGTTGCGCGCGCCCGGCTGACGGACGCAGCGCGCTACGGCGCCACGTCCTCGGCTTCCTCGACCTTCTCGCCCTTGTCCTCGCGCGGCCCCTTATCTGCCTTGCCGAGGTAGACCAGCAGCTTCTCGATCGCCGCCGGCTTGTCGGAGCGGTCGATCGCCGCGACCTCGGCCGCCAGGCGATCCAGGGCCTGCTCGTAGATCTGCCGTTCCGAGAAGGACTGGTCCGGCTGGCCGGCGTTGCGGTGCAGGTCGCGCACCACCTCGGCGATCTGGATCGGGTCGCCGGAGTTGATCTTGGCCTCGTATTCCTGGGCGCGGCGCGACCACATGGTGCGCTTGATGCGCGCGCGGCCCTTCAGCGTATCCAGCGCCTGCTGCATGTTGGCCCCGGCGGCCAACTTGCGCAGGCCCGACGAGGCCGCCTTGTTCACCGGCACCCGCAGCGTCATGCGGTTTTCCTCGAAGGTCACCACGATGACCGAGAGGGAATAGCCGGCCGCCTCGACCGTCTCGATGCCCTGGACCTGGCCCACGCCATGGGTCGGGTAGACCACGTGGTCGCCGGCCTTGAAGTCCTCCTTCGGGCGCGGCGCGGCGCGGCTGGCGGCGGCCGAGGCAAGCGGCGAGGCGCTCGGCCGATGCGTGGGGGGGGGCAGCGATACCGGTGCGCCACGCGCCATCGGCGGCGGCGGCACCGGCGCGCGCGGCATATCGGGGCGCGGCGTGGTGGCGGCGGGCGGCGGCGGCGCGGCGGGCTTGGCCGGCAGCGGTGCAGGCGGGCGGGCCGGCGCCGCGGCCTTGGGAGCGGTGGCCTGGGCCTTCGCCGCGGCAGCCGGCGCCTTCGGCGTGGGCGATGTCTTTGCCGCAGGCGCGGTTGCCTTTGCCGTCGGCGCGGATTTGGGCGGGGCGGCGGGCGCCACGGCGGCCTTCGGCGCGGGCGCGGCGGCTGCCTTGCCGGCCGGGCGGCTCACGGCCGACTTCGCCGCGGGCTTCGGCACAGGCTTCGCCACGGCCTTGGACTTGGTTGCCGTCTTGGCCTTGGCTGCCTGCGGCTTGGTCGCCACCTTCGGCTTCGCCACGGCCTTGGGCTTCGCGGCGGTTTTGGGCTTGGCCGCCGAGCGCGTCGGCGCCTTGGCCGATTTGGCGACAGCCTTCGGCTTGGCCGCAGTCTTCCCCTTCGCGGTCGCGCGGGACTTGCTCTGCGCCTTGGCGCGGGCCGAAGCCTTCATGTCTGGCATGCTCCCATTTCGCGGCGCCGTCCCGCGGGGCGCGCGACGGCCATACAGCCGTCGCGTGGGCCGCGCGACGTATCGCCACGCATCACATAACGCCCGGGAACGCCGATCGACGCGCCCTGGCCATCTGCTTGAAACAATAGCAGAAAAATACCCGCCCGTCACCCCATGGGACGACGGTGAAGGCAGCGTCACCCGGGATTGGAGCTGAACAGGGCCTTCTTGTCAGGCTTGTCCTTCCACTCATCTGCATCGGCCGGGGCTTCGCCCTTGCGGGTGATGTTGGGCCATTGCGTCGAATAGGTGCGGTTCAACTCGAGCCAGGCGGTGCCCTTGTCGTCGCTGTCGGGCACGATGGCCTCGGCCGGGCATTCGGGTTCGCACACGCCGCAATCGATGCATTCATCCGGATGGATGACCAGCATGTTCTCGCCGACGTAGAAGCAGTCCACCGGACAGACCTCGACGCAGTCCATGTACTTGCACTTGATGCAGTTCTCGGTGACGACATAGGTCACGGGTGGTCGGCCCCCCGGGGCAGGACGGTTGCGGCGACTGCAAAATGGCGGGGGTCTCGCGGTCCCGCAAGCCACCCACAGCACATGGCTCAGTCCCGCGCCATGTCGTCGGTCATGTCTTCGTACAGCGCGCGCGCCTCGGCCGGCGGGCCGCGCCGCGCGGCCAGGGCCAGCACGCGCCATACCGCGATCCGCCCGCGCTCGCCCTGGCCCTGGGCGATGGTCAGCACGTCACCGGCGCGCACCCGGGCATGCGCCTTGTCGGTGGGCTGGCGGTTGATCCGCACGGCGCCGGCTTCGATCAGCCTGGCGCAGTCCGCCCGGGTCTTGCGCAGGCGCGCGCACCACAGCCAGAGGTCGAGGCGCTGGGCCTCGCGATCCTCCTCCGCCACGGGGCCGCGTCAGTCCTTCTTGAGTAGGTTGGCCAGCACCGCGAAGGGGCTGTCGGGGCGCGGCATGGAGGGCAGGGCCGGGCGTTCCTCCCGCGGGCGGCGCGGACCGCGGTCGCGATCCCGGTCGCCCTGGTAGCCGCCGCCCTTGCCCTGGCGCTGCTGGTCGCGTGGCGGGCGGTTGTCCGGCCGGGGTGGGCGGGGGTCCTGGCGGGGCGCGGGCGGGGCCTCGGCGCCGGCTTCAGCCGGGGCGGCCCCCTCGGCAGCGGGGGTGCCGGCGGGCGCGTCGGCTGGGCGCTGGTCGGGCCGGGGGCCGCGACGGTCGCCGCGGCGCGGCCCGCGGGCTTCGCCTTCACGACCGGGGCCGCGCGCTTCGTTGTCACGCCGCGGGCCGCGGTTCTGGTCCGGCGCGCCGCCTTCGCGCCGTGGACCGCGGTGATGCTCGGGCCGCGCCGGCCGGGCATGGGCAATGCGCGCCGGCGCGGGTGGGCCGAAGGCCTTCTCCTCCAGCACTTCGGCCGGCATCAGGCGGAAGCCCATGGCGTCCAGCACCGGGCCGAGCACGTCGCCCTTGACGCCGAGCCGGCTGGCCAGGTCGCCTGGCAGCATGGCGGGCGCGCGGCGGGTCAGGTGGCCGATCTCGCCGGCGATGCGCTCGGCGACGTCCAGGCGCAGCAGGATGGGTCCCGCGGGCAGCCATCCCATGGTCTCTGCGAAGCCGCGCGGCCAGTCCTCGCGCGCCGGCACGGCGATCAGCCCGCCGCCGGGCAGCTTCGGCGTCTCGATGCCGCGCAGCAGCGACCACAGCTGGGCGCGCAGCGCCATCGCCTTGGGCTTCATCGCCTCGGGCACGAACAGCGCGTAGCGGCCGGCGCGGATGCCGATGCCCTTCAGCTTCTGCCGCAGGTCCGGGCGGATGTCGGGGTCGGTGCGGCCCATCGCCAGGCCGAGTTCCTCGCGCAGCCGGAAGGCCGGGCCGCGCAGGGTGTTGTCCTCGGACGCCTTGCCCTCGGCGGTGAACACCGCGCCGAGCTCGCGCTTGATGAGGTTCTCGAGCCAGGTGGCGAGCCGTTCGCGGATGCGTTCGCGCTGCGCGCCATCGAGGAACTCGCTGGGCAGGACCTCGACCTGTGGCTTGGAGGGTTCCGGGCCCGGCTTGAGCTTAGCGACTTCCGCGATGTCGCCCAGGCCGGCGGGCATGTTGGGCGCGTGCGAATAGGCCCAGGTGACCTTGTGGGAAGACGTCAGCGCGAAGGCGTCATCCTTGGCGGCTTCCAGCATGGCGACGCGGCGCGGAATCTCGGCGGCCAGCGCGCGGCGGGCGGCGCGCAGCACGACGCGGCGTTCCTCCTCCTCGACCGTCGCGGAATCGGGTTCGAAGGCGAAGCCCTTCACGGTGCCGACCGGATGGCCCTCGACCACCACCTCGCCGCGGCGGGTGACCGCGGAGAGCAGCTCCTCCTCGGTGTCGTCCAGCTTGCGGATGAGATGGGCGGCGCGGCGGTCGACGAAGCGGGCGGTCAGGGTTTCGTGCAGCGCGTCACTGACCATGTCCTCGGCGCGCCGGGCATCGGCCTGCAGCCCGGGCGCGTCGTCGACCCAGTCGTTGCGGGCGGCGATGTAGGCCCAGACCCGGATCGCGGTGATGCGCGCCATCAGCGTATCGAGGTCGCCATCGGTGCGTTCCAGCACCGCCAGGGCGCCCACCACCCAGTCCCGCGGCAGCCTGCCGTCGCGCGCCAGGTGCGTGAACAGCTTGGCGCACAGCGCAGTGTGGCTGTCATCCGCCAGCTTGCGGAAATCCGGCACCTGGCAGGCTTCCCACAGCAGGCGCACGCGCGACATGGTGTCGGCCAGGCCGCGCACGTCCTGGTCGCGCGACAGCGCCTCCAGCGTGATGTGGTCGACCGCATCGTGGCCCTTGGCCAGCCCCGCCTGCGGCGGCGAGGCGGCCAGGCTGCCGAGCAGCCCGTCGATGGAGGTGAAGTCCAGGTCGGAATTCCGCCAGGCGATCTGACCGATCGGCTCGAAGGCGTGGGTCTCGACCGCGGCGACGATCTCGTCGGGCATGGCGGCGCATTCGGCGGTGGTGCCGAAGGACCCGTCCTTCATGCCGCGCCCGGCGCGCCCGGCGATCTGCGCGACTTCCTGTGCCGTGAGCGGCCGGGGTTGCTGGCCATCGAATTTCTGCAGGGCCGCGAAGGCGACATGGTCGACATCCATGTTCAGCCCCATGCCGATCGCGTCGGTCGCGACCAGGAAATCCACTTCGCGGTTCTGGTACAGCGCGACCTGCGCGTTGCGCGTGCGCGGGGACAGCCGGCCCATCACCACCGCGCAGCCGCCGCGGCGCCGGCGCACGGCTTCCGCGATGGCATAGACCTCGGCCGCGCTGAACGCGACGATGGCCGAGCGCGGCGGCAGGCGCGTGAGCTTGGCCGGGCCGGCATACGTCAATTGCGACAGCCGCGGGCGGGTCTCGATCTCCGCGCGCGGCACCAGGCGGCGCAGCAGCGGCGCGATGGTCTCGGCCCCCAGGAACATGGTTTCCACCATGCCGCGCGCATGCAGCAGCCGGTCGGTGAAGACATGCCCGCGGTCGGGGTCGGCGCAGAGCTGGATTTCGTCGACCGCGAGGAACTCCACGGCGCGATCGAGCGGCATGGCCTCCACGGTGCAGGCGAACCACTTGGCCTCGGGCGGGACGATCTTTTCCTCGCCGGTGATCAGCGCGACGTGCTTCTCGCCCTTCTGCGCGACCATGCGGTCGTAGTTCTCGCGCGCCAGCAGGCGCAGCGGGAAGCCGATGATGCCCGAGGCATGCGCGAGCAATCGCTCGATCGCGAGATGCGTCTTGCCGGTATTGGTGGGGCCGAGGACGGCGCGGACCCGAGGTTCGAACATGCGCGCAGACGTTCCGCAATGAGGGGCGGGCTTCCGTCGCATGGGGCGCGGCACTTGTCCATGGCGGGAGCGCGCGCGAGGGTGGAACGTGTCATCCAGCGCCCCCCGCTTCGCCCTGTTGTTCACCGCGCAATTCGCCGCGGTGGGCGTGCTGCTGCCCTTCATCCCGCCGTTGATGGCGGCGCGCGGGCTGGGGCCTGCGGAGGTGGCGACGATCCTTGCCTTTGGTGGCGCGGTGCGGCTGGTCTCGGGGCCGCTCGGCGGGCGCATTGCCGATGCGCTGGGCCGGCCGCGCGCGGTGATGGCGGCGGGCGCGGCGGTGGCGGCCTGCGCGGCGGTGCTCTACGGCGTGGCGGCGGGGTTCGCAGGGTTGCTCGTGGCGAACCTGGTGTTTGCGGTGGCCTTTGCCTGCGTGGTGCCGCTCGGCGATGCCATGGCGCTGCGCGCGGCGCGCGCCGAGGCGTGGGATTATGGGCGCGTGCGCGCGGTCGGCTCGGCGGCGTTCATCGTGGCGGCGGGTGCCGCGGGCTGGATCGCGGAACGCGGCGGCGCGGGCAGCGTGGCCTGGGTGCTTGCGGGCGCGCTGGCCGGGGCGGCGGTGGCGGCACTGCTGCTGCCGCCGGGCGAGGCGCATCCGCGGCGATCTGGCGGGGCATTCCGCACGGTCCTGGCCCTGCCGGAATTCCGCCGCGTGCTGCTGGTCTCGGCGCTGATCCAGGGCAGCCATGCGGCGTACTACGCCTTCGGGTCGATTCATTGGGCGCAGGCCGGCGTCGCGCCCAGCGTGATCGGCCTGCTCTGGGCCTGGTCGGTGGTGGCGGAGGTGGCGCTGTTCGCCTGGGGCAAGCCCATCGCGGAACGCCTGGGCGCGCGGGGGCTGGCGCTGGTGGCGGCGGGGGCAGGGCTGCTGCGCTGGGCCGTGACGGCGGAAACCGTGGCATGGCCCGCGCTGGTCGTGGCGCAGGCGCTGCACGCGGCGACCTTCGGCGCGATGCACCTGGCGACGATGCGGGTCATGCAGGCTGCGGTGCCGGCGGCGGTGGCGGGCACGGCGCAGACGCTGCTCGCGGCCGGCATCGGGGCGGTGATGATGGTCGCGACGCTGGCCGCGGGCTGGGGGTATGCGGCGGTGGGGGCCGGGGTGTTCTGGGGGATGGCGGGGATGTGCGGGCTGGGCGTCGTGGCCGCGCACGGCCTGCGCGGCGGCAGGCGATAGGATTGGCAAGGCCATCGACGGGCCCTTGAACCGCAGGGGCGCCTGCGCACCACAGGATGGCCAACGGCAGCCGATGGCCCCGCCGCCACGGCGCGGGATGGCCGGACATCGCCGGCGCCGGTGCGCGGCGCCAGCCTGTCCGGTCCGACGCCCCGCAGGGGATGGGGGCTTGCATCCCGCGCGCCGATGGGTCCCATGCGAACGGCGCACTTCCCCTGCGCGCGCGCCGGCCCCATGTCGCGGGCCGATCCGGAGTGTCAGACCGCGTGTCCGCTGCCAAGCCCGCCGCCGAAGGCAATCACCTCAACGCCCTGCTGCGCATCGCCCCCTACCTCTGGCCAAAGGGGGAGACCGAGCTGCGCATCCGCGTGGTCGCCGCCCTGGTGCTGGTGGCGGCGGCCAAGGCCGCCAACGTGTTGGTGCCCTTCGTCTATGCCCGCGCGGTGGATGCGCTGGCGCCAAAGGATGGCATCGGCGCGGCCATCACCGTGCCGGTCGCCCTGCTGCTGGCCTATGGCATCCTGCGGGTGATGTCCTCGGCGCTGGCGGAACTGCGCAACGCGATCTTCGCGAAGGTGCAGGCGCGCGCCGGGCGGCGCGTGGCGCTGGAAGTCTTCGAACACCTGCACGCGCTGTCGCCACCGGCGGGCTGTCGCGGGTGATCGAAAGGGGCGTGCGCGGCATCGCCACCTCGCTGAACTTCCTGCTGTTCAACATCATCCCGACGATCGTCGAGATCCTGTTCGTCGCGTTCATCCTGTGGTGGATCTTCGCCGCGTCCTTCGCGCTAACCATGCTCGGCACGATCGCGGCGTATGTGGCGTTCACGCTGCTGTTCACGAACTGGCGCCTGCGCTTCCGCCGGACGATGAACCAGACCGACGAGGAGGCGAACACCAAGGCGGTGGACAGCCTGCTGAACTACGAGACGGTCAAGTATTTCGGCAACGAAGGCCACGAGGCGCGCCGCTACAACGACAGCCTGACGCGCTACGAACGCGCCTACGTCACCAGCGAGACCACGCTGAACATGCTCAACGC
>LNEW01000158.1 GCA_001464375.1 Rhodospirillales bacterium Ga0074136
ACACGCCATCCCTCGCGCACGCCGAAATCATCGATCGGCAGGATGTCGGGGCGGCCGAGCGTGAAGATCAGCAGCATCTCGACCGTCCAGCGCCCGACACCGCGCAACGGCACCAGGCGTTCGACCAGCGCGTCGTCGGACAATCGGCGCGCCTGCGCGCGTGTCGGCACGATGCCGGCGGCGGCCTTCTCGGCGATATCGCGGATCGCCAGCACCTTGTTGGCGGATAGGCCGCAGGCGCGCATCTGTTCGGGCGTGGTCGCCAGCACGGCCTCGGGCGCGGGGAAGCCGTCCGGGCAGCAGCAGGCGATGAAGCGGCCGAGGATCGCCTCCGCCGCCCGCCCATGCACCTGCTGGTGCGCGATGGCGCGCACCAGCGCCTCGTAGGGCTGGCGCTTCGCGGGCACCAGCGTGCAGGGGCCGACCTGGCGGATGACGCGCTTGAGCACCGGGTCGCGACGGAGGTGGCGCAGCGCCTCCGGCGACCCGATGCTCATCGGAACACCAGGTTCGGCAGCGCCATCGTGATCCACGGCACGTAGGTGATCACCATGAGGCAGGCGAAGATCACGCCGATGAACACACCCAGGTAGCGCATCATCTGGTCCACGCCGCAGCGCGCCACCTGCGCGGCCGCGAACAGGTTCACGCCGAAGGGCGGCGTGATCATGCCCAGGGCCAGGTTCACCACCATGATCGTGCCGAAATGCACACCGTCCACGCCGAGGCGTTCCGCCGCTTCCTGCAGGATCGGCGCGAGCACGATGATGGATGCCGAGGTCTCGACGAACATGCCCACCACGAACAGGAACAGGTTCACCACGAGCAGGTAGAAGGCCGCGCTGTCGAAGGACGTGGCGAGCCAGGCCGCCGCCGCATCCGGCACGCCCTGGCGGTTCAGCAGCCAGGAGAACACCGCCGCGCAGGCAATGATGAACATGATGACGGCGCTGCTGATCACCGACTTGCGGAAGATCGGTAACAGGTCGCGCAGGCCGATCTCGCGGTGCAGGAACATCCCCACCAGCAGCGCATAGACCACGGCCAGCACGGAGGCTTCGGTCGGCGTTGTGATGCCGCCATAGATGCCGCCCAGCACCACCACCGGCATGAACAGCGCGAAGCCGGCCTGCTTCGTGGCGGTCAGGAAGGACAGGCGGCCCTCGCCATCCTGCTTGCCCCAGCCCTTGATCCGGCACCACACCAGCACGGTCGCGATCAGCGACCCGCCGATCAGCAAACCCGGACCGAAGCCGGCGATGAACAGCTCCGGGATCGAGGTCTGGGTGGTCACGCCGTACAGGATCATGGGGATGGATGGCGGGATCACCACGCCGAGTTCCGCCGCGGTCGCCTGCAAGGCCGCAGCGAAGGCGACCGGGTAGCCCGCGCGTACGAGCGCGGGGATCATGATCGACCCGATGGCGAAGGTGGTGGCGACCGAGCTGCCGCTGATGGCCGCGAAAATCATGCAGGTGACGACGCAGGTCGCCGGCAACCCGCCCTGGATGCCGCCCACGATGGAGCGCGCGAATTCCACCAGGCGGCGGGAAATGCCGCCGACTTCCATCAGATTGCCGGCCAGGATGAAGAACGGGATCGCCGCCAGGGGAAAGCGGTCGAGTGCCACGAATAATTGCTGCGCGGCCACGATCAGCGGGAAGGAGGTGAAGCCCGCGATGCCGATGATGGCCGCGATACCGATGGCGATGGCGACCGGGATGCTGGCGGCGAACAGCACCAGCATCACGGTGAGCATGGCGCCGGACATTATGCGATGCCCTCGAACGGCGGGCGCCGGGCATCCGCCCGGCTTGCCTTCGCGCCCTGCGCTGGTGCGCTGGCGGCGGCGGGCAGGTAGGGCGCGGTCGCGCCGTGCGCTCCCGGATCGTCCACGACGATCCGCCAGGATGCGGTCGGGTTCATACGGCCAGGTCCAGTTCTTCGGATCGGCGGTCGAGGAAATGCGCGACCGCGCCCATCATCGCGAAGGCGGCGCCCAGCGGGATCGCGGCATAGCCCCAGGACATCGATACTTCGAGCCCCGCCATCTCCTGGAACTGCACGCGCTGCGCCATGATCCAGCCGAACCAGAACATCACGCCCAGCATCGACAGGCTGGACGCCAGCGCCGCGGCCTCGATGCCCCGGCGCAGCGCACCGCGCGAATAGCGGTGGGCGACATCGATCGACACCAGCGCCCCCGCGCGCAGCGCCACCGCGACACCCAGGAAGGCCATCCAGATCAGCGCCGTGCGCACCAGCGCCTCGGACCAGACCGACGGCGTCTCGGTGGCGAAGCGCGCGACCACCTGCCACATCCCGGCGACCACCGCGACGGTCATCGCCAGGCTGGCGAGGATCGTGCAGACGCCCGTGGTGATCCGGTCGGTCGCCAGGATGGCGCGGCGGATCGACGCGCGCAGCCCATCCCCCGAACCGACCCACAGCGCCAGTGCCACGGTCAGCAGCGTGGCCGCCACCGTCACCTGCAAGGGCAGCAGGTTCATCGCATTCATCGACAGCCTCCCGGGCGCATGGGGCGCGGCGACCGGCCGCGCCCCGGCGTCACGTCAGTTCGCGCGCCATTCACGGATGCGCCGCAGCGTCGCCGCATCCAGCGTGCGCTCCCACTCGGCGAAGGCCGGTGCGAGGGCGGTCTGGAAGGCCGCGGTGTCGACCTCGGTGATGACGGTCATGCCGCGGCGGCGAAGTTCCGCCACGCCGGCCTCGTCATCGGCCGAGACGCGGGCGCGGTTGGCGGTCTGCGCCTCGACCGCGGCTCGCTGGAACAGTGCGCGATCAGCGGGGTTCAGCCGGCCGACCGTGGCCGGGTTGCAGATCATGACCTGCGGCGAATAGACGTGCCGCGTCATGGTCATGAAGCGCTGCACCTGGTTCAGGTTGTTCGCCACGATCACCGAGATCGGGTTCTCCTGCCCATCCACCGTGCCCTGCTGAAGCGCCGGCACCAGTTCGCTGAACGCCATCGGCGTCGGCAGCGCGCCGAGCGTCGTGAAGGCCCGCATGTGAACCTGGTTCTCCATGGTGCGGATCTTGAGGCCGCGCAGGTCCGCCGGCGTGTTCACCTCGCGACGCGAATTGGTCAGGTTGCGGAAGCCGTTCTCGATCCAGATCACGCCGACCAGGCCGCGCGCGGGGAAGCGGGCCAGCACCTGCTGGCCGATCTCGCCATCCAGCACGCCGCGGGCATGCGTCGCGTCGCGGAACAGGAAGGGCACGTCGAAGATGCGCACCTCCGGCACGAAGTTGCCGACCGGGCCGGTCGAGGTGAAGGTGCAGTCGATCGTGCCGATCTGCACGCTCTCGATCATCTCGCGTTCGTTGTCGTTGCGCTGGGCGACCACGCGGTAGCGGTTGTTGGTCAGGCGCTGGAAGGCCTCGGCGAAGGTGCTGGCGCCCACCCCGGTGTGGCTGTTGGCCGGCAGCGCGTGCTGCACGGTGATCTGCGTCTGCGCCATCGCGGGCGCTGCGGCGAAGGGCGCGGCCAGGGCGGCGGCCAGCGCCAGCCGTCGGGTCAGGGTCATTCTTGGTTCCTCCGGATGGGTCCGTGATGTCCCATACAAGGCCAGGGAAGCCCCTGGCAATCGCGCTGCACGGGCATTGCTGAAAGGGCGGCGCGCGGGCTTACTGATAGGCGGTTCGGCGGAAGACCGACCGGCAAGCCCGGGCAACGCAGACAGGATCGTCGGCGACATGCTGGAATTTCTGCCCGAATGGCTCCACGCCCTGGTGCTGGTCCTGTTCATCGACATCGTCCTGGCCGGCGACAACGCCATCGTGGTCGGCATGGCCGCGGCGGGCCTGCCTGCCGACCAGCGCAGGAAGGCGATCTTCTGGGGCATCATCGCCGCCACCATCATGCGCATCGCCTTCGCCTCGATCACCGTGCAGCTGCTGCAGGTGGTGGGCATCGTGCTGGCGGGCGGGGTGCTGCTGCTGTGGGTCTGCTGGAAGATGTACCGGGAGCTGCGCGAGGGCGGCAGCCACGCCGAGGAACACGGGGTCGACGCGCTGGAAGGCGAGGCAGCCAGCGCCCCGCCACGCAAGACCCTGCGCCAGGCCATCACGCAGATCCTGGTCGCCGACGTGTCCATGAGCCTCGACAACGTCCTCGCGGTGGCCGGCGCGGCGAAGGAGCATCCGTTCATCCTGATGATCGGCCTTGCCATCTCGGTGGTGCTGATGGGCGTGGCCGCCACGCTGATCGCGCGGCTGCTCGACAAGCACCGCTGGATCGCGTGGATCGGGCTGCTGGTGATCCTCTATGTCGCGCTCAACATGATCTACGAGGGAACGCACCAGGTCACCCAGGCGGTGCCCGAGGCCTATGCCTACCTGTTCCTGCCGCTGGGCTTCCTGGTGCCGGCGATCGCCGGGGTTTTCCCGGTCTGGCTGTGGGTCTTGGCCACCTTCCTGCAGGTGGTGTTCTACGCCTTCGTCGTGACCATCGTGGCCGGCGCCGCGAGCGGGCTGCGGCGTCCGGCGGCGGGGGGCTGAGCGCATTTCCGTGCAACGGCACGAGCGTCCGGCTCGTGCCGCGCCCGAATGAACGCCGCCGGGAGTTCGGCGCAGCCAAGGGCCGCGGACGCGGCCCTCCCGGCGCCTGAGGGTCGGCGAAGAACGTCGCCCGCCGGTATCAGTCGGGACGAATGCCGCTTTCGCGCGCGATTCGCGCCCAGCGTTCGGCATCCTCGTTCAACCAGGGCTGCAATTCGGCGGGCGGGATGATCAGCGGCTCGGTGAAGTTCGCCTTCAGGCGTTCGATCATCGCCGCGTCCATCGCCTTGCCGAAGGCATCCTGCAGCCGCGCCAGCACCGGCGCGGGCACGCGCGCTTGCGTCAGCACGCCGTTCCACACGCTCAGGTGGTAGCCGGGCACACCCGATTCCACGAGCGTCGGCACCTCGGCCAGCGCGCCGATCCGGCGGTTCATGGTGACCGCCAGCGCCTTCACCGAGCCGCCGCGGATATGCGGCGTCGACGTCGCCGAGGCATCGAACAGCAGGTCGAGATCGCCCGCGATCATCGCCGCCACGGCGGGCGAGGACCCGCGATAGGGCACGTGCACCACCTCGAGCCCCGCCATGCGCGTCAGCATCACCTGCGACAGGTGCGAGGACGACCCGTTGCCGACCGACCCGAACAGGATCCTGCCGGGCTCGGCGCGCATGCGCGCGATCGCCTCCTGCGCGTTCGCCGGATTCCAGCGGCGCGGATTGCAGATCATCACATTCGGCATGTCGGCCATCATGCCGACGCCGACCAGGTCGCGCCGCGCATCGAAGGACGGGTCGGGATACAGCACCGGGTTCACGCCCTGCGTCGCCATGGTGGCGAGGAACAGCGTGTGCCCGTCCGGTTCGGCCTGCGCCGCGGCCTTGGCGCCGATGTTGCCGCCCGCGCCCGGGCGGTTCTCGACCACCACGGGCTGGCCGATGTGGCGGCCCAGGGCCTCGGCCGCCAGCCGGCCCATGATGTCGGTCACGCCACCGGGCGGGTAGGGCACGATCATGCGCAGCGGCTTGTTCGGGAAGGCGGGTTGCGCGCGCAGCGCCGGCGCGGCGACCAGGCCGGCGGTCGCGGCCAGCGCCGCGCGGCGGGTGAATCGGGTCATGGCAACTCTCTCCCAGGACATTTTCTTGGTTGCAAAAGCCTGTCCCGCCCGCGGCGATGATGCAAGCCCGCGTTCAACGCAGCAGCAGTATGGCCATCCAGCCGATGACCAGCACCGCGACAAGGGATGGCAGCAGCAGCCGCCAGACCTGCGCCGGGCGCGTGCCGTCCGCCAGCAGCCCGCAGACCAGCGCGGTGACGCCGACCGACATCCCCGCCCCCGCCGCGCCGGCGAAATTATGCACCGCGGGGGCGAGCAGCGGCGGCAGCCCGGCGGCCAGGCCCAGCGCCTGCTGCACCGGCATCAGCGCCGCGTTGGACCCGACATTGCTGCCCGTCACCAGCCCCGCGACCAGGCCAAGCGGCGGCACGGCGTAGGGCGCGGCCTCGCCCAGCGCCGCCGCGGCCGCCTGCGCCAGCGCGCCCGTCGCGCCACTACCGGCCATCCAGCGCGCCAGCAGCACGTACAGCAGCAGCACCAGTGCGGGACGCGCCGCGCGATGCAGCGCGCCGGCCGCGCGCCGGCGCGGCGCGTCGCTGAACGCCAGCAGCCCCGCCGAGACGACCAGCAACACGATGGCCACGTGCGTGACCGGGAAGGCCGGCAGCGCGGCATAGGGCTGCCAGGCAGGCGGCGCCGGCACCGCGCGCGCACCGAGCAACGCCACCGTCAGCAACGCATAGGGCGCCAGCGCGCGCCCCGCGCGGACCCACGCCGCGGCATCACGCGGCGGGTCGGCGCGCCACAGCGCGAACAGCAGCGGCGTACCGGAGGCGAGGATGCCCAGCACCTCGAACGGCAGCAGCCAGTGCCCGGCCACCAGGATCACGGCCATGGCGGCGAGCATCGCCATCTGCGCGATGCGTTCGTCGGCCGGCACCGGCACGCCCGCCGCCGCCGAAAGCCGCCAGCAGACCGGACCGAGCACCAGCAGCCATGCGGCATTGGGCAGCGCGGTGAGCGCCGCGATCGCCTGCGCCGGCGCGCCGACCAGCACCGCCCCCAGCGCGGTGCCGGGGCCGAGCCCGCCCCACGGGATCATGCACAGCGCCAGCAGCGCCAGCGCCGCCGCCGGCGCGCCACGAATGCCCATGCCGCGCAGCGCCGCCAGGGCGAAGACCGCGCCGACGGCGAAGCCGGTCACGCTCTCCATGAACACGCCCATCAGCAGCGTTGCCGTGAAGATGGCGCGCGGCGTCACGGCGGCCGGCGAGGCGGCGGCGTCGCGGCGCTCGACGGCGGCGTGGAACAACAGCCCGCCCAGCACCACGCCGATCGGCTGCACCGCGAGGAAGGCGCCGCGCAGGGCTTCGTCCGCCAGGAAGGGCAGCAGGCCGGTGCCGGCCGGCAGCGATACGACGGCCGCCGGCAGCGTCGCGGCCAGGGCCGCCAGCACGGCCACCAGCGGGCCCGCGCGGCCCGAGACCAGCAGCGCCAGCAACACCAGCAGCGGTGCCGATTGCAGCAGCAGGGTCACGTCGCGGGTGTCACGCTTCCAGCACGAAGGTCTTGCCGACGGCGCCGGGCACCACGACAGCCTCGCCATGGGCACGCTCCAGCGCATTCAGCGCGCGCCAGCCGGTGCAATGCGAGGGAAACATCCAGCGCAGCCCGAAGCCGCCGAGGTCCGCCACGGTCTGCGGGATGATGCGCTCGTTCGTGCCGGACAGATGAAAGCCGCCCATCGCCGCCAGCAGCGGCAGGTCCGGCATCAGGCGGCGGGCTTCATGCAGCACGTTGACGATACCGGTATGCGAGCAGGCGGAGAACACCACCAGGCCCTTGCCGCGCAGGTTCACGGCGACGAAGCGTTCGTCGTGCAACCATTCGTCGGGCTGCCAGGGCGCGTCGTCATGGGCCCGCGCGACCTGGCCGGGCAGGCCCGCTTCGTAGTCCGTCACGCGCGGGATTTCGCCGCTGACCAGGACGTGGCCGGCGACCACGGCCGGTTCGCGCGAGACCTGCGGCAGCGCGCCGATCGCTGCCCATTCCGCCGGCGCCGGCACGCGGTCCATCGGCAGCACGCCGCCGTCGGGCTGGCGCGACCCGCGTTCGCGGAACATGCCCGGATGCAGGTGCAGCGGGATGTCGCGGCCGCCATTGGCGGCGCGCACCATGGCGATGGCCTGCGGCAGCCCGCCGGCATGGTCCCAATGCCCATGCGAGAGCACCATCGCTTCGATCGTACCGAAATCCACGCCGAGTCGGGTGCCGTTGCGCTCCACCGCGTAGTCCACCGGCCCGCCATCGAACAGCATGCTGCGGCGCTCGCCCGCGGTCTCGGTGGTGATGACCAGCGACAGGCCGTGATTGGCGCAGCACAGCGACCCGCCGGCGACGCGCTTCATGCCCTTCTGCTGCAGCCGGATCCACTCGCGCGTGACGAAGGACGGCGTCGATGACAGGCTGTCGGTCACGTTGTCGACCAGTGTCGTGATCTCGATCCGGTCCACCGCCAGAGGTGCCAGCATGCCTGCGTTCCTTCCCCAACCCTACGCAGCCTATGGCAGCAACCTGTGGCACGACCAGATGCGCCGGCGCTGCCCGGATGCGCGCGTGGCGGGTAGCGTGGTGCTGGAAGGCTGGCGCCTGGTGGTGCGCAAATATGCGCTGATCGAACGCGATGCCGCCGCTGCCTGCCCGATCGGCCTGTGGCACGTGACGGCGGCGTGCCTCGAATCGCTGGATCGCTACGAGGGCCCGCGCACCTACACGCGCGTCCAGGTGCCGCTGCCCGACGGGAGCGTGGCCTGGACCTACACCGAGATCCGCATCCGCCCCGGCCCGCCGGCGGCCGAATATGTCGGGCGGCTGCGGCGCGGCTATGCCGATTTCGGCTTCGACCCCACGGTGCTGGAAGCCGCCATCGCCGGATCGGGTTTCAACGGCGCCGTGCCTCGGCCAGCGTGACCACCACGGCGCCGGTCAGGATCACGCCGGCGCCCAGCCAGGTCCAGCCATCGGGCACCTCGTGGAAGATCGCCCAGCCGAAGCCGGCCACCACGATCAGGCGCAGGTACTGGAAGGGCGCGATGGCCGAGGCCTCGCCATGCCGGTAGGCGCTGGTGATCAGCCAGATGATGCCGGGCGCGAAGCCGGCGACCGAGGCCAGGATCAGCAGGTCCAGGGCGCCCAGCGGCACCCAGGCCATGACGGCGAAGGGCGCGGACCCCGCCGTGGTGACCAGCCCGACCCAGGCCATGATGGTGGTGTTGCGGTCCCGCTGCGCCAGCACGCGCGAGGACAGCGTGATGCCGCACCAGGTCACCGCCGAGGCCAGCGCCAGCGCCACGCCCGGCATCGAGACGGTGGTGCCCGGCCGCAGCATCACCGCAACGCCGATGAAGCCCGCGATGGTGCCGGCCCAGCGCCAGCGATCCACGCGTTCGCCCAGCACCGGCCCCGCCAGCAGCGTGGTGAACATCACGTTGGTGAAGGACAGGACGGTCGCGGTGGCGAGGTCGAGCGGCCCGAAGGACGCGTAGTAGAAGCCCCAGGTGAGCAGCGAGGACAACCCGCGCAGCAGGTGCAGCCCCGGTCGCTGCGTGCGGAACACCGCGAGGCCGGTCGCCGCGATCATCGGCGCCACCCAGACCAGCTGGCCGAGCGAACGCGCCAGGACCTGCACCTCGACCGGGATGCCCCGCGCGGTCATCAGGCGGAGGGCCAGCGCCTCGGCGGCGAACAGGATGGCCGCCACCGCCATCAGCGCGCCGCCGCGCCGATTGCCCGAAAGACCCTGGAACATTGACGGCGGCTGCCTCCGGCGTAGCGTCGGCACTTAGCGGCGACGCGCGGGGCGCGTCCAGGCAGGATAGGATGGGGCATGGCGAGTGAAGCAGTGGATCGCGGGCCGATCCTGATCTGGGGCGCGGGGGCGATCGGCGGCACGATCGGCGCCGCGCTGGTGCGCGCCCGCCACGCGGTGGTGTTCGTGGATATCGAGGCGGACCACGTCGCCGCCATCGCCGACCCAGGACGCGGGCTGTCCATCGAAGGGCCGGTCGACCCGCACCGCATCGTCGCGCCGGCCTTCACGCCGCAGACGGTCCAGGGCGTGTACCGGCGCATCTTCCTGTGCGTGAAGGCGCACCACACGGAAGCCGCCTGCCGCGCGCTGCTGCCGCACCTCGCCCCTGATGGCTATGTGCTGTCGCTGCAGAATGGGCTGTGCGAGACCATCATCGCGCCCATCATCGGCGCCGAGCGCACGGTCGGCTGCTTCGTCAATTTCAGCGCCGACTGGCACGGGCCAGGCAACATCCTGTATGGCGGCCGCGGTGCGCTGGTGCTGGGCGAACTGGATGGCGCCAC
The DNA here is from genome assembly GCA_001464375.1 of Rhodospirillales bacterium Ga0074136. GTDB lineage: Bacteria > Pseudomonadota > Alphaproteobacteria > Acetobacterales > Acetobacteraceae > Neoroseomonas. Next base: position 9,953 of record LNEW01000158.1, read on the forward strand.
CACGCCGCGGCTGACCGCGCTGCACGCGCTGCTGCGGGATGTCTTCGAACCGAACGCCATCACCACGCCGAACATCTGGGGCTATCTGTGGGGCAAGCTCGGCTACGGCGCGATGCTGTTCGCGCAGGCGCTGGGCGAGAAGGGGATCGCCGATTGCCTGGCGCGCCCGGAGCTGCTGCCGCTGTGGCGCGCGCTGGGGTCCGAGGCGATCGCGGTGGCGCGCGCGGAAGGCGTGACGCCGCTCGGCTTCAACGGCTTCGATCCGGCCGCCTTCTCGCCCGGCGCCACCGAGGCGCAGGCGGCGGCCTCCGTCGCCGCGATGGTCGAATTCAACCGCCCCAACGCCAAGACGCATTCCGGCGTCTGGCGCGACCTGTGGGTCCGCCGCCGCCGCACGGAAGTGGACGTGCAGATCGCGCCCATCGCGACAATCGGCGCGCAGCACGGCCTGCCCTGCCCCGCCATCCGCCGCCTGGTCGCGATGACCCATGAATGCGAAGCCGGCACGCGTCCGATGTCGGACGCCAACCTCACGGAGCTGCTGCCATGACGGATTTCGACTTCGGCGGGACGGTGGTGGCCGTGACCGGTGCGGGCCATGGCTTCGGGCGCGCCATCGCGCGGTCCTTCGCCGCACAGGGCGCGCAGGTCTTCGCCTGCGATCTCTCGGCCGCCGAACTGGAGGAGACCGCCGACCATCCCGGCGCGATCCATACCAGCGCCTTCGACCTGACCGCGCCGGGCGCGGCCCGCAGCTGGATCGCCGATGTCGAGAAGCACGCGGAAGCGCCGGTCGGCGTGCTGGCCTCGAACGCCGGCGGCGTGCGCGGCCAGGTGATGCGCCCGGTCGAGGATGTGCCCGAAAGCGACTGGCACGACGTGGTGAACATCAACCTGCATGCCCATTTCCTGCTGGCGCAGGCGGTGGCACCCGGCATGAAGCGCGCCGGGCACGGGCGGATCGTGACCATCAGCAGCGGCGCCGGGCTGCAGCCCTCGCGCACCGGCATCCAGGCCTATACCAGCGCCAAGCACGGGCTGATCGGCCTCACGCGGCAACTGGCCCACGAACTCGGTCCCCATGGCATCACCGCGAACAGCGTCGCGCCCGGGCTGATCCTGTCGAACCCATCCTCCATCAAGCAGTGGGAGGCCTATGGCGACGAAGGGCAGGCACGGGTGATGTCCTCCATCGCGCTGCGCCGGCTGGGCGAAGCGCAGGACATCGCGAATGCGGTGATGTTCCTCGCCTCGCCGATGGCGAACTACATCAATGGCCAGGTGCTCAGCGTGGATGGCGGGAAGTAGCCGCGGGGCTTGAACCGCGCCCAGGCCGCGACAACCTGAGGCGCATGGACCCGAAAGCCCTTCTCGACCGTTTCCTCGGCCCCAATGCCGCCGCCGGCGCGGGCGACCTCGCGCAACGCGCGCGCGGCGCGCTCGGTGGCAATACCGGCGCGCTGATGGGCGGCGCCGCGGCCGGCGGGCTGCTGGCACTGCTGCTCGGTAGCAAGAAGGTGCGCAAGGTCGCCGGCGGCGTGGCGGGGTATGGCGGCGCTGCCGCCCTCGGCGCGCTGGCCTATCGCGCCTGGCAGGGCTGGCAGCAGGGCACGCCGCCCGCCGCGGCGCAGGCGGCGCCCGCCGCTCCGCTCGCGCTGCCACCGCCGGAATTCCAGGCGACCTCGCCAGATTTCCAGCTCGCGCTGGTACGCGCCATGGCCGGGGCGGCGATGGCCGATGGCCATGTCGATGCGTCGGAGCGCGAGGCCATCTTCGCGCAGGTGGATCGGCTCGGCCTCGATGCCGAGGCCAAGGGCTTCGTGTTCGAGACGCTGCAGCGCCCGCCGGGATTCGACGAGATCGCCGCCGGCGCGACCACGCCCGAACAGGCGGCGGAACTGTATCTCGCCGCGCGCCTCGCCATCGACCCCGACCATCCGGCCGAACGCGCCTGGCTGGAGGCGCTGGCCCATCGCCTGCGCGTGCCTGCCGGCCTCGCGGCCCACCTGGACGGCCAGGTTAGCGCGGTGCTGGCGCCCGAGTCACCCGCACCGGCGCGCTGACGCTCACGACAGCGTCGTCAGCAGCCCTGCCATCAGGCGCGCGCGGGGCACCAGGCTGTCGACCAGGACGTGTTCCTCCAGCGTATGGGCCAGCGCGCCCTGCACGCCCAACCCATCCAGGGTCGGCACGCCCATCGCGCCGGTGAAATTGCCGTCCGACCCGCCGCCGCTGCTCTGGTGCGGAATGTCGAAGCCGAGCGACTGCGCGATGTTGCGCGCGTGGTCGTACAGCGCCATGCCCTTCGGATCGGGCTCCCACACCGGGCGCGTCACGCCGCGCGTCACCTCCAGCGTCACGTCGTTGGCGCCGGACCGCAGGCCCAGCATGCGCTGCACGCCGGCATCCAGGTCCTCCTGGCGCTTGGCCATGGACAGCGCCTCGGCCTCGCAGGTCGTGCTCACGCAATTCACCCATTGCCCGCCATGGATGACGCCGACCGAGAAGGTGCAGTCGTCGGTCGTCATCTCCTCGACGGCGACGATCTGCTTGGCCATCTCGCGGATGGCGCTGCGCCCTTCGGCCAGGCGCGCGCCGGCATGCGAGGGCCGGCCCGTGGTCTTCAGGTTGAAGCGCGCGATGGCGTAGCGCCCGGTCACCACGCCGCCGTCGGGGCGCGCGGGTTCGGGCACCAGCACGTACGTGTTGCGCGCCGCCTCGGCCTCGATGATGTCGCGCGTGGACGGGCTGCCGATCTCCTCGTCGCTGGTCAGCAGGAAGGTGACCGGCAGCCTGGTCGCGATGCCGGCGGCGAGGATCAGGCGCATCGCCTCGACGCTGATGACGGTGCCGCCCTTCATGTCGAGGATGCCGGGGCCGTAGTACTTGTTCCCCTCCCGCCGGATCGGCAGCTTCGCCAGCGTGCCGACCGGATGCACGGTATCGAGGTGCGCCATGACGCAGATGCCCGGCGCGGCGTCGCCGGCCGGGTGCGGGAAGCGCGCACGCACGCAGTCGCCCAGGCCCATGCGCCCGGGAATTCGGTCGATCCGCGCGCCCAGCAGGGCCAGGTCGCGCGCCGCGACATCCATCATCCGGTTCACCGCCGCGGCGTCGAAGGTGGGGCTCTCGCAGGCCGCCCAGCGGGTCAGGCGCGCGAGGATCTCCTCGGCATCGAAAGGCAGGGCGGTGGCGGGGCAGTCGGTCATCAGGGCATCTCCGGCGGTGCTGCGCGGAGCCTCCACCGCCCGGGGGCGCACGGCAAGGGCACCGCGCTTTCGCTCTGGTCCGTGGCTCATGCTACCATTGCGTGCATGAACCCCACCACACGCCCCCGCCCGCGGCCGGTGCCGCAGACCGGCCCTGCCGTCTGGGCGGCATCGGACCTGACCGCCGCCGACTGGATGGTGCCGGTCGGCACGGAGGACGCGGCGGAGTTGGAGGCGGCGCTGACCGCGGCCCAGGCGGCCGCACCCGTGCCGCCGCTCACGCGCCTTCGGCCGATCCTGGCGGACGTGGCCGCGCGGCTCGATACCGGGCGCGGCTTCTGCCTGCTGCGCGGCCTGCCCTTCGACCGCCACGGCGCGGCCGCGGCGGAAGCCGCGCTGCTCGCGCTCGGCGAACACCTGGGGCGCCCGCTGAACGGCCAGGGCGCGGCAGTGTCACGCCTGACCGGGCCGCCAGACGAACGGGCCAGCGGGTCCGGCCCGCCGCGCTTCCACATCGAGGCCTGCGACGCCATCGCGCTGCTGTGCCTGGTGAACGGTCCGGAGGCGCCGGCGCATGTGCTGGTGTCGGCCGGCGCGGTGCATAACGAGGTGATGCGCCGCGACCGCGCGGCGCTCGCGGAGCTGTATGAACCGGCGCCGCTGCACGAGGACGGCGTCGCGGTGGAGCGCGCGGTCTTCACCATGACCGGCGGAGCCTTCGCCGCGCGCTACACGCGCACTGCGGTCGAGGCCGCCGCCGCGCTGCCCCGGCCCGGCGCCCTGCCACTGCCCGCAGGGCTGCTTCCCGCCTTCGACCTGCTGGATGCCGTCTGCGCCGAACCGGCGCTGATGCTGAAGCTGGAACCGCGGCCGGGCGACCTGCTGCTGTTCAACCCGCACCTGGTGTGGAAACGCCGCACGCTCGCGGAAACGCCGCCCGATGCGCCGGACGCGCCGCAGGAATTCCGCCGCCTGCGCGTGACGATGGAACATTCCCGGCGCACCGTCGCGGAGCCCGCCTGATGCGCCTGCTGGTCGCCAACGCCAATACCACCGAGGCGATCACGCAGGCTTGCGCCGACGCCGCGCGCGCCGCCGCGGCACCCGGCACCGAGATCATTCCCGCCACGCCACGCTTCGGCCCGGCGGTGATTTCCTCGCGCGCCGAGAACGTGATCGCGGGTCACGCGCTGCTGGAACTGCTGGCCGAGCATGCCGGGCAGGTCGATGCCTGCCTGCTGGCGGTCAGCCACGACACCGCGCTGGAGGCGGCGCGGCAGATGATGCCCTGCCCCGTGGTCGGCATGACAGAGGCGGCCTGCCTGGTCGGCTGCATGGCGGGCGGGCGCTTCGGCCTGGTGACCTTCGGCGGCGTCGAGACCTATCGCGAGCTGGTGGCGCGCCACGGGCTGTCGTCGCGCCTGGCAGGGCTCGCCGGCGTCGACGCCACGCCACCCGAGGCCGTGGCCGACCCCGAAGGCGTCGGGGCGAAGGTGCTCACCGCGGTGGCGGCGCTGGCCGCGCAGGGCGCGGATTCCGTGGTGCTGGCCGGCGCGGCCTTGGCCGGTTTCGACCGCCGCCTGCAGGCGCGCGCCCCGGTCGCGCTGCTCGATGGCATGGCCTGCGGGGTGCGGATGGCGGAAATGCTGGTGGCGTTGCAACTTCCCAAGCCGCGCAGCGGGTCCTATGCCGCTTGCGCGGGGCGCAGCGGCGTTGGTCTCTCGCCCGCGCTCGCGGCGTTGCTGCGGGGCGTTTGAACCCTCCTGAAGGTCCGTGCCGATGCAGGTCTCGATCAATGCGCGCAACACCATCGCCGGCCTCCTGCCCAAGCGCGGGGTGGGGGCGGAGATCGGGGTCTTCCGGGGAGTCTTCTCGCGCACGTTGTTCGCCGCGGCGCAGCCCTCGCGCCTGTTCCTCGTGGATCCCTGGGAGAACAGCGCGGCGCCCGCCCACGCGAAGTCCTGGTACGGGCGCGGCAGCGCCAACGACATGGAGGCGATCCACGCCGATGTCGTGAAGGCCTTCTCCGCCGCGCCCTATGCCGGGCGCGTCGAGGTGGTGCGCAGCCGTTCCGCGCAATGGTTCGCGACCGTCGAGGACCAGTCGCTGGACTTCGTCTATATTGACGGCGACCATTCCTACGACGCCGTGCGCGAGGACATCGCGCTGGCGGTGGCGAAAGTCCGGCCGGGCGGGGTGATCGCGCTCGACGATTATTCGCTCGGGCAGTGGTGGGGCGACGGCGTGGTGCGCGCCGTGCACGAGGCCCTGGCCAGCGCGCCGCTCCTGCTCATGTTCTGTGCCGAGGGTGAGGTGGCGCTGCGGCGGCTTTGATCGGCGTCGGGGAACCGCCGGTACCGCGCCGTGCGGCCCAGATGCAAACATCGGCGGCCGCCATGCGTTGTCGGCGGACCAGCTGAAGGAAGCGCACCATGCGGCTCGATGGACCGGAAAGCGGGAATGTCGAGGACCGTCGCGGAAAGCGCGTGGGCGGCCGCGGCATCGCGATCGGCGGGGGCTTCGGCGGCATCGCCATCCTGCTGATCGCGCTGCTGCTCGGCGTCGATCCGAACGAGCTGCTGCAAGGCACGCAGGCGCCGGCACCACAGGCCACGCAGCGCCAGGCGACGCCCCAGGACGATGCCAGCCGGCGCTTCGTGGCGCAGGTGCTGGCCGAGACCGAGGAGGTCTGGCGCGATGAATTCGCCCGCCGCGGCGCGCGCTACGAGGAACCGACGCTGGTGCTGTTCACCGGCGCCACGCAATCGGGGTGCGGCTTCGCGCAGGCGCAGGTGGGCCCCTTCTACTGTCCGCCCGACCGGCGCATCTACATCGACCTCGACTTCATGGCGGAGCTGCAGCGGCGGCTGCGCGCCGGGGGCGATTTCGCCGCCGCCTACATCATCGCGCACGAGGTCGGCCACCACGTGCAGAACCTGGTCGGCGTGCTGGGCCGCGTGGAACAGGCACGCCGCAGCCAGGGCGAGGCGGCGTCCAATGCCATGCAGGTGCGCGTCGAACTCCAGGCCGATTGCCTGGCGGGGGTCTGGGCACGGCGTGCCCATGAGACGCGCAACATCCTCGAACAGGGCGACATCGAGGAAGGCATGAACGCCGCGGCGGCCGTCGGCGACGATCGCATCCAGCGCGCCGGCCAGGGCCATGTCGCGCCCGAGACCTTCACCCACGGGACCTCCGCGCAGCGCGTGAGCTGGTTCCGGAGGGGGCTCGAGAGCGGACGGCTCGAAGCGTGCGACACCTTCGCCGGCGGCGGCTGACAGCCTGGAACGCCGCTTGCACGAACCCGTGCGGCATGTGGGAATGGCACCCCAGCGAGGGGACGCGCCCGCGCGTGGCAGGGAAGGGCTTGTGATGATCGACCGGCGTGGGGTTTTCGGCATGGCGGCGGCCGGTGTGGCGCTGCCGGCCCTGGTGCGGGCGCAGGGTGCGCCGCAATTCACCTTCCGGCTGCATTCCTTCTCGTCGCCCACCGCGCTCGACCACACCATGCATCTGGATCGCTGGGCGGAACGCATCGGCGCGGCCTCGGGCGGGCGCATCAAGGTCGAGACCTACCCGGCCATGCAGCTGGGCGGGCAGCCGCGCGACCTGGTGCAGCAGTTGGAAGACGGCGTGGTCGACATGATCTGGACCGTGCCCGGCTTCACCCCCGGCCGCTTCATGGGCGTCGAAGGGCTGGAGCTGCCGTTCATGAACACCGGTCTGTCGGTCAGCGAGAGCCCGGCAGCGTTCAACTTCGTGCAGAAGCACCTGGCCGACAACGAGTTCCGCGGCATCAAGATCATTGCCATCAACGCCACCGACCGCGCGCTGGTGCACACCACGCGCAAGCCGATCCGCACCCTGGAGGATTGGCGCGGCCTGCGCATCCGCGTGGCCGGGCGCTGGATCGGTGAGGCGGTCACGGCACTCGGCGCCACGCCGGTCGGCATCGCCCTGCCCGGCGTGTACGAGGCCCTGGCGCGCGGCCAGGTGGACGGGATGATGATCAACTGGGCGATCACCCAGCCTTTCCGCTTCTTCGAGGTCGCGAAGTTCCACAGCCAGCCGCGCGGCGGCATCTTCCAGGGCATGATCCTGACGTTGATGAGCCAGCGGTCGTACAACCGCCTGCCGGCCGATCTGAAGGCGGTGATCGACGCCGATTCCGGCGCGCCGCTCTCGGCCCGGCTCGGCGAGATCTGGGACAGCCAGACCCAGGGCGCGATCGACGCGACGCGCGCCGCCGGCAACGAGATCATCGACATCCCGGATGCCGAGAAGGCGCGTTGGCGCACCGCCGTGCAGCCTGTGTATGACGCCTGGATCGCCGAGATGAACCGGCGCGGGCGCAATGGCCGCGCGATGTTCGACGACATCCAGGCGATCGCCGCTTCCGCGCGGTCGTGATCCGCCTGCGCTCGGCGCTGACCGCGATCGCGCAGGCGGGCGCGCTGGTGGGTGGCGCGCTGCTGCTGGTGGCGGTCGGCGTGACCTGCGCCTCGGTGCTGCGCGGCGCCTTCGGGCGGCCGATCCTGGGCGATTCCGAGATCGTGGAGATGTCGCTCGGCGTCGCGGTTGCGCTGTACCTGCCCTGGGCGGAGATGCGCGGCAGCCACGTCATCGTCGATGTCTTCACGGCACGCCTGCCCGCGCGCGGCATCGCCTGGCTGGATGCGGCGATGCGCGCCTGCGTGGCGCTGGTGGCGACCGTGCTGGCGGTGAAGATCACCGATGGCGCCTTCGCGCAATGGGACCGCGAACGCGCGACGATGTTCCTCGAACTGCCCTACTGGTGGGGCTATGCGGGCGCGGCGGTGGGGCTTGCGCTGTGGACGGTCACGGCGGCATTCGTCGCGGTGGAACGCTTCGCCGAGGCACGGCGCCCCGCATGACCGGCTTCGAGATCGGCCTGTCGATGTTCGCCTCGGTGCTGGTGCTGATCGCGCTGCGCATGCCGGTTGGTGTCGCGATGCTGCTGGTGGGTGGGCTGGGCTATGCCGCCATCACCGGCTGGACTCCGCTACTGGCGACGCTGCGCTCGATGTCCTTCAGCAAATTTTCTTCCTACACGCTGTCGGTGATTCCGCTGTTCCTGCTGATGGGGGATTTCGCCACCAAGGGCGGGCTGAACCGCGCGCTGTTCAGCGCCGCGCGGGCCTGGCTAGGGCATCGGCGCGGCGGGCTGGGGCTGGCGACCATTGGCGGCTGCGCGGCCTTCGGCGCCATCTGCGGGTCTTCCTTGGCCACCGCCGCGACGATGAGCCAGGTGGCGCTGCCCGAGATGCGCCGGCACGGTTATTCCCCCGCGCTTGCGACCGGCACGCTGGCGGCGGGCGGGACGCTCGGCATCCTGATCCCGCCCTCGGTGATCCTGGTGATCTACGCGATCTACACCGAGCAGAGCATCGGCGTGTTGTTCATCGCCGCCGTCGTGCCCGGCGTGCTGGCGACGCTGTGCTACATGGCGGTGGTCAACATCTACGCGCGCCTGGTGCCCGGGGCGGCGCCGCCGGCGGCGCGCATCCCGTGGCGCGCGCGCTGGCGCCCGACGCTGGAAGTCTGGCCGGTCATCATGGTCTTCGTGCTGGTGGTGACCGGCATGTATGCGGGCTGGTTCAGCGCGACCGAGGGTGCCGCGGTGGGTGCGGCCGCGACCGGCGTGCTGGCGGTGACGCTGGGCGGCATGCGCTGGCAGGGGCTGAAGGAAAGCCTGCTGTCCACCGCCGAGACCACCGGCCTCATTTTCATCATGCTGCTGGGCGCGGAGTTGTTCAGCGCCGCGCTCGCGCTGTCGCGCGTGCCGGCGGAACTGTCCTCGGTGATCGCCGGGCTGGATGTGCCGCCGCTGGCGATTCTGTTCGCCATCCTGCTGATCTACTTCATGCTCGGCTGCTTCATGGAAAGCATGGCGATGGTGCTGCTGACACTGCCCATCTTCATCCCGCTGATGCTGGCCCTGGATTTCGGGTTGAACCCGCAGCAGGTGCTGGTGTGGTTCGGCATCCTGGTGCTGGTCAGCGTCGAGGTGGGGATGATCTCGCCACCCTTCGGGCTGAACCTGTTCGTCATCAACGCCATGGCGAAGGACGTGGCGATGGGGCAGACCTATCGCGGCGTGATGGGCTTCGTGGCGTCGGACGTGGTGCGGATCGTGCTGCTGGTGTTCGCACCCGCGCTGTCGCTGTGGCTGCCCGGGCTGTGGTGACGAGCAGGGGCGCCGCGGCGTAGCCTCTGCCCATGCCGCACATCGCCGTTGCCCGCCTGTGGTTCGAAGGCAATTCCTTCACCCCCGTGCCCACGCCCCGCAGCGCCTTCGAATCGCGCGAATGGGGCGAGGGCGCGGACCATCTCGCGCGGTACGCCCGCACCGGGACGGAACTCGGCGCGGTGGGCGCCTTCCTGGCGGCGCGACCCGGCTGGCAGGCCACCATCCTGCCCTGCATCGCCGCCCAGCCCGGCGGGCCGATGACGGACGACGCCCTGCGCGCCTGGCGCGCCCCGGTCGAGGCCGCGTTGAAGACGCAGCGCTTCGACGGCGTGTATCTCTCGCTGCACGGCGCCTGCGTGAGCGAAAGCGACCCCGAGGCCGACGCCACCACCATCGCGCGCATCCGCAGCATCGTCGGGCGCGACGTGCCCATCACCGCGAGCTTCGACTTCCACGCCAACATGGCGCCGGAGATCGCCGACGAACTCGACGGCGCCTCGGCCTATCGCACCTACCCGCACATCGACATGGATGCCGCGGCAGCGCGCGCGCTGGCGCTGCTGGAACGCGCCCTGTCGGGGGCGCCGCGCGCGCACGGATCCATCGCCAAGCGACCCATGGTGCTGCACAGCTTCCACATGCGGCACGAGGCCGGCCCGATGGCGGAAGTCTGGGCCGAGGCCGCAGCAGCGGAACGCGCGCCCATCCTCGATGCCAGCATCTTCGGCGGCTTCGCCTGGGGCGACAGCCCCTATGCCGGGCCGTCCGCCATGGTCTGGGCGGAGGAGGCTGGCGCGGCGCGCGACCTGGCGGAGCGGCTGGCGGATTCGATCGCATCGCGCCGCGCCCGCTTCGCCGTGACCTTGCCCGACCCCGCGACGGCGCTGCGCCAGGCGCTGGCCGCCCCGCCCGGCCTGGTGGCGCTGCTCGACCCGGCGGACAACCCGCTGTCGGGCGGCATCGCCGATACGCCGGAGATGCTGCGCGTGCTGGTGGCGGCGCAGCTGGAGGTGCCGGCGGTGTTCGCCTTCCTGCACGACCCCGCCAGCGTCGCCGCGGCGCAGGAGGGTGGCATGGGCGCCACGCTGACACGCCACCTGGGGGCGACCATTACCGAGGCCTTCGGCCGCCCGGTCATCACCGATGTCGTGGTCGAACGCCTGACCGACGGGCGCTTCGTGAACGACGGCCCGATGGAGCGCGGCGCGCCGGTGGACCTTGGGCCGACCTGCGTGCTGCGCGCGGGCAGCCTGCGCATCATCTGCACCACGCTGAAGGAATCCGCGGTGGACCCGGCCTTCTTCGCGCTGCACGGCATCGACCTGGCGGCCACGCGCCTGCTCGCGAACAAGGCCAAGAACCATTTCCGCGCCGCCTTCAAGGACCGCTGCGTGGCGATCGTGGAATGCGACGCGCCAGGGCCGGCGGCGCTCGACCTCGCGGGGCTGCCGTTCCGGCATGTTCCGGCGGCCTGGCGCTGAACGGCCGGTTGAGAATGCCGGCACCGGCCCGCGCGCCTATCCAGGATCCTGTCATTGGGTGGCCCGCGGGCCGATGCCGGGCTTCGGACTGCGACCGCGGGCGCATTCTCGCTGACCGCATTGGCATCCGCCCCGCCCTGGGGTAGCGCTGCGCCTTCTTGCAGCAGAGACTTCAGACCATGTCCGATGACCTTCCCGACCGCCTGTCCACCGACCCGGCCAGCCCCTTCTTCAACGAAGCGCTGCTGAGCCGCGGCGTCGGCATCCGCTTTCGCGGGCAGGAGAAGACGAATGTCGAGGAGTACTGCGTCTCGGAAGGCTGGGTGCGGGTCAGCATGGGCAAGGCGGTGGACCGCCGCGGCAAGCCGCTGACCATGAAGCTGACCGGGCCGGTCGAGCCGTATCTGCGCGCGCCGGGGTAAACCGGTTCGACCGCTTCCGGGCGCCAGCCTGGAGGTTGTGGTGTCGTGCCGAAGGCGCGCCTGCGCGGGTTCGTGCGACTGCACGCCGGCGCCGTGGTTCCGGACGCATGGCGGCGCGCATCGGGGCGCTCGGCGCATCTCGGGCGATCAGACCGGCGACACGTTGATCACCGAACGCAGGAGGGGCCGGATACCCCCTGTATCCGGCCCCTCGGTCGTCACAGATACCGGGCTTCCACCGGGTCGCCGCCCCGCAGGCGACCCGGAGGGCTCACATGTCCTGTGACTTGTAGATGCTGAACCCGCCGAGCAGCGACGTGAGCGCCCCGCAGGCGACCAGATAGAGGCTGATGGTCTGGCCCTCCGCCGGGGGCATGCCGCCGGGCATCTGGAACACCGCGGCGGTGTTGCCATAGGCGACCCAGGCGCCGGTGATGATCGCGCCCAGGCCGATCAGCATGGCGACGATCCCGAGCGCCACGGCCAGTCGCCCATCAAGCGACCAGTTGGAGTCGCCATAGACCTCCCGGACGCGCTGTTGATCGACGATTCCCGTATCCGACATCCTGTCATCCCCCGTTGCAATCTGTGACGCAAGAAAACCACGAGGTTGA
>LNEW01000159.1 GCA_001464375.1 Rhodospirillales bacterium Ga0074136
AAGTTCCTGGGCTACGCGCAGATCCTGCAGGTCTTCGAGGTCAAGAAGATCGGCAAGGTCGCCGGCTGCCGCATCACCGAGGGCGTGGTCAAGCGCGGCTCGGGCGTGCGCCTGCTGCGCGACGGCGTCGTGATCCACCAGGGCGAGCTGTCCACGTTGAAGCGCTTCAAGGACGATGTCCGCGAAGTCGGCAACGGCCTGGAATGCGGCATGTCCTTCGCGAACTACGACGACATCCGCGTCAGCGACCAGATCGAGTGCTTCGAGGTCGAGACGGTGGCGGCGGCGTAAGCCGCCGCGCGTTGCGCCCCCAGACGCCGGGCGCGCTGCGCGCGCTTGGCTTTCGCGCCAAGAACGGGCGCGGCTGATGCCCTGGGCGTGGTCGCGCTGTGCGCTCCGGGCGCACCAGCGGTGCGCCGCAGGTCTTCCGGCGGTGAGGTAGGTTCCATGAGCAAGCAACACCACCACGGCAAACCCGAAGGCCCGTCCCAGCGCCAGCTGCGCGTGGCCGAGGAAATCCGCCACGCGCTCTCCGCCATCTTCACGCGGGAGGAATTCCGCGATCCCGCGCTGGTCGACCTGCGCGTGACGGTCACCGAGGTGCGCGCTTCGTCCGACCTCAAGCACATGACCGCCTTCGTCTCGGCACTCGGCAAGGAACTGAACAAGGACCAGCTGGCGGCGCTGAAGCGCGTCTCGTCCTTCCTGCGGCGCGAGGTCGCGAAATCCGTCCGCCTGCGCTACGCGCCCGACCTGCATTTCCAGCCCGATACCGCGCTCGACTACGCCATGCACATCAACGACGTGATGCAGCGCCCCGAAGTGCAGCGCGACCTGGTGCCCCAGCCGTCGCGCGAGGACCCGGCCGCGCCGTCGCGCGAGGACCCGGCCGCGCCGTCGCGCGAGCATCCGGCCGCGCCGTCGCGCGAGCACAAGGAATGACGGCCACCCCGCCCGCCGATGCGCCCCAGGTCCGCGTCATCGCCATGCCGGCCGATGCCAACCCGGCCGGCGACATCTTCGGCGGCTGGCTCATGGCGCATATGGACCAGGCCGGCGCCTCGGTCGCGCTGCGCCGCGCGCGTGGGCGCGTCGCCACCGTCGCGGTCGAGGGCATGGCCTTCCTGCTGCCGGTGCGCGTGGGCGACGAGGTCAGCCTGTACGGCCGCCTGCTCGGTGTTGGCCGCAGTTCGATCCGCGTGCATGTCGAGGCCTGGCGCCGGGACCGCACGGCCGAGGATGCGGCGCGCGTGACGGAAGCGACCTTCACCTTCGTCGCGCTGGACGAAGCCTCCCGCCCACGCCCCGTGCCGCCTGAAGCGGCCTGACCAGGTCAGGAGACGCAACTGAACACCTGCAGCACGGCCAGGATCCAGGCAGAGGCGCCCGGTGCCGCGAAGCCGAACTAGGCGACCGGGACGGCACCCCAGGTGGCCGCCATCCAACTCGCTCCGATCGCACCGCCCAGGCCCGAGCCCAGGATCACGACAGCGAGCAGGATGCGGGCCGAGAGTGGGTATTCCCCGTCGTCTTCGCCTCGTCGCCGCTGAACATCGCGGCGTCTCCCGGCTGAACCCCGCCGCGGCACGACCCGCGGCAGCCTTCGCCAAGGGTGACCCGCCTCGCCCTGCACGAAACGAACCCCTTCACCCGCCCAGGCGATTTCGCCGGGATGGGATCTGCTCTATCGGAACGAACCATGGCCCATCATCGCCACCGCAAGCCGAAGGGCCGTCCGCTCGACGGCTGGCTGATCATCGACAAGCCGACCGCCATCGGGTCCACCGATGTCGTCGCCCTCTGCAAGCGCGCCTTCCAGGCGCAGAAATGCGGCCATGGCGGCACGCTCGATCCGCTGGCGACCGGCGTGCTGCCGATCGCCTTCGGCGCCGCCACCAAGACCGTGCCCTACGTCATGGACGGCACGAAGCAGTACCGCTTCACGCTGCGCCTGGGCGAGGCACGCGACTCCGACGATGCCGACGGCAATGTCATCGGCACCTCCGATGCGCGCCCGACCGACGACCAGATCCGCGCTCGGCGACATCATGCAGGTCCCGCCGATCTACTCGGCCATCAAGATCGCCGGCGAACGCGCCTATGACCTGGCACGCGCCGGCGAACAGGTGGAACTCGCGCCGCGGCCCGCGCGTGTCGACCGCTTCGAACTCATCGAGCGCCCCGACGCCGACACCGCCGTCTTCTTCGTGGAATCCGGCAAGGGCGTGTACATGCGCTCGCTGGCGCGCGACATCGCGAAGGCCTGCGGCACGCTGGGCCACATCACGGCCCTGCGCCG
>LNEW01000160.1 GCA_001464375.1 Rhodospirillales bacterium Ga0074136
TTGATCGCGCGCCTGCCGCGCTGGCCTTGTCACTGCGGCGAATGGTCCGTTTCGTCGATGGCGCGCTGCTCGACGCGGGGATGCTCACGCGCGCCTTGCGTGAGCCCGCGCCCGGTGCGCCTCGATGGCTGGCGCGCCGATCCCCGGCGCGACCGGCAGTGATCACGGCACGGCGCGCGCGGCGTCGATCCCGCTGAGCCAGGCGCCGGCCACCGTGGCGGCGAAGCGGGGGTGGCAGGCCTCGCCGGCGAAGCACAGGCGGCCATCGGCGATGGGCGTTCCCAGCACGCGCCGCGCCGCCTGCGCGCCCGGCACGGCGTGGGAATAGGCGCCGCGGAACAGCGGATCCTCGCCCCAGCGCGTGACGGTGGCGCGGCCCAGCGCCGCGGCGGCGCGTGCACCGAAGATGGCGGCCACCTCCGCGCGCCCCTCGGCCTCGGCGGCGGCGGGGTCGCCCTGCAGTTCCCACGCGCGGGCACCGCCGCAGAAGCCGATCAGCAGCGGGTCCTCGAACAGGCGGGCGATGAAGGACATCGGTCGATCCCCGGGGGCCTCGACGGCACGGCGGACGCTCGCGAAGGGCGGCAGGTCAGGGCTGGCGGGATCATCGGCACGGAAGGCGATCTTGGTGAGCAGGCCCATGGGCAGGGCGTGGATCGCCGCCTGGGTCGCCTCCGGTAGCGGCGGGTCGAAGGCCGCACCCCCGGCGGCCAGCACGCCGGTCGAGACAGTGACGATCGCGGCGCGTGCGGCGAGGCTGCCGAAGGACCCTTCCGCGACGACGCCACGCGACCCCCAGCGCACGCGCTCCACCGGCGCGTGCAGGCGCACCGGCAGCCCGTGTGCGAGCCGCGCGACCAGGCCGCCGATGCCCTCGCGCAGGATCAGGTTCGGGCCGTCCAGCGCCGTTGCCGCGAGGTCGTGCAGCGACATGCGGGACAGTTCGGCGGCGCAGATCTGCGCCCCTTCCCAGTGCGCGACCGTCGCGTCCCAGGGGCCGCCGCGCGGTGCGGCGCGATCGGCCGGGCGGTCGGGCGCGCCATCGGCGGCGGCGGTGTCGATGGCTGTCCAGAAGGCGTCCTCGGCGACAGCAAAGGCGGCGCGGTCGACAGCATCGGCGAAGCGGCCGCGGGCGAAAAGCCGGCGGTCTCGCAGCGTGTCGTGGTCGAGCAGCGGCAGGCCCAGCGCGCGCGCGAGCGGCGTCAGCGGATTGTCGTTCGCCTGGTGCAGCCAGGATGCGCCGTGGTCGAAGGGCAGGCCGAGTGTCGCGCTTTCCGTGAAGGCGCGCCCGCCCACGCGCCCGCTGGCCTCCAGCACCACACAGGACCGCCCGCGCGCGGCGAGTTCGCGTGCGGCCGCGATGCCGGCGCAGCCGGCGCCGATGACGAGCACATCTGGATCGGAAGCGAACATGGCCGCATCATGCCCCGGACTGCTCAGGGGAAGAACCATGCTGCAAGCGCCGCCCGCCGAACCCGGCATGCGCGAGGACGAGATCGACACGCCGGCGCTGGTGATCGACCTCGATGCCTTCGAGCACAACCTCGACACCATGGCGGCACTGCTGGCGCCCACCGGGGCGCGGCTGCGCGCGCATGCCAAGACGCACAAGTCGCCGGTTGTCGCGAAGCTGCAGATGGCGCGCGGCGCGGTCGGGCAATGCGTGCAGAAGGTGGCGGAGGCCGAGGCGCTGGCCTGGGGCGGCATCCCTGACGTGCTGGTGACGAACCAGGTGGTGAGCCCGCGCAAGCTGGCGCGGCTCGCGGCGCTGTCGCGCATCTGCGAGGTCGGGCTGTGCGCGGATGACGAGGCGCAGGTCGTGCTGGCCGAGCAGGCCGCCGAGGCAGCCGGCATCCGGCTGAAGATGCTGGTCGAGATCGATGTCGGCATGGCACGCGGCGGCATCGCGGCCGGCCCGCCGGCGGTGGCCTTGGCCGAGCGCATCGCCGCCAGCCCGCATCTGATCTTCGGGGGGCTGCAGGCGTATCACGGCAGCGCGCAGCACATCCGCGAGCCGGAGAAGCGCGCCGCCGCGATCGGCGAGGCGGTGGCGCGGACCCGGCGCACGGTGGAGCAGCTGGCCCAGCGTGGGCTGGCCTGCGCGATCGTCGGCGGGGCGGGCACCGGCACCTTCCGGCACGAAGCGGCGAGCGGCGTCTACAACGAGATCCAGGCCGGGTCGTATGCCTTCATGGATGTCGACTACGCGAAGAACGACGACGCGCCGCCCTTCCGCCACGCGCTGTTCGTCGCGACCACGGTCATGAGCCGCGCGGGCAGCGGGATCGCGGTGGTGGATTGCGGCCACAAGGGCGTGGCGGTGGATTGCGGGATGCCGGGCGTGTGGCAGCGGCCCGGGCTGCGCTTCGCCGGCGCGTCGGATGAGCACGGCAAGATCGTGGTGGAGGATGGCGCCGCGCCGGCACTGGGCGAACGGTTGCGCCTGGTGCCGGGGCATTGCGACCCCACGGTCGACCGCTACGACTGGTATGTGGGCGTGCGGAAGGGGCGGGTGGAATGCCTCTGGCCGATTGCGGCGCGGGGCGGGATGGCGTGAGGCCGGCGTCGATCCGCGCTATCGGCTGATGCGTTGCACGGGTGGCCGAGAGGTACGGATGCGCCCGAGATGATCGACGGTTCGCGGCCTCGCGCCGGGAATGCCGGTGTAGGTGTCCGTCGCGGTACGTCCGTGGGTGTCCTCGACGGATGGACGCGAGCCTAGCCTTTCGACCGGCCCTTCATTCAATCCATTGTCGTGGCCAGGCTACTGACTCGCCCAGACGATCCGGTGCATCCAGGTGATCTCCGGCAGTTCGAAACTGTAGCTCGGATGCGCCGGGTTGAGGCTGGCGAGTTCGATCCGCTTGGCCGAGAGGCGGCGCAGTTCCTTGGCCATCACCTCGCCCTTGCCGGTCCGTACCACCACGCGGTCGCCACGGCGCACCGGGGCGCCGGGGGAGACGACCACCACATCGCCGTCGCGGAACACGGGCTCCATCGATTCACCCGAGATTTCCAGTGCATAGGCGTTGGGGTCGCCGATCTCCGGCAGGGAGATCTCGTCCCATGAGCCACCGACCGGGTAGCCGCCATCGTCGAAATAGCCATCGCCGCCGGCCTGCGCCAGGCCGATCAGCGGGATGCGGCGCCCCGCGCCACCACGCCCGCTGCCGCCGCGCGACAGTGCCGGCATGCCCGACACCAGTGAGGCGAAATCGTCGATCCCGCGTCCGACCGCGTTCAGCACCTTGGCGACGCTCTCGGTCGAGGGCCAGCGCGCGCGGCCATCGGCGCCGATGCGCTTGGATGGGTTGAAGGCGGTGGGATCGAGCCCGGCCTTGCGCGCCAGGCCCGAGGCGGAGAGCCCGTGCTCGGCCGCCAGGGCGTCGAGGGCGCGCCAGATATCATCATGCCGCATGGGCGTGGGTGTCCTTGGTCGCAGGACGCGAATCCAGATGAAGTGGGGCGCCCTGGGGAACCTATCCTAGGTCTGGTGTCGCAAATCAATAGGTCAATCTTCCTCTTTCGGCTTGCCGGCACGCAACTTTGGCGGTTAATGTTCTTGTATTGTTCACCCCATAGGCGAGATCCCCCATGCGCCCCGCCCCCCGCTCCGCCCACGCCCCCCGCTACGCCAGCATCGCCGCCGCCGAGCCTTTCCGTTCCGCCGACGAAGCCTGGTTCTGGACCATGTCCGCGCTGATCGCGCGGCGCGACGGCGCGCGCATCACCGCCGGCAAGGGCGACAAGGTGCGCCCCTGCGAACCGGACGACGTCATCAAGTGCCTCGACCGCCTGTACCGCCACCGCCGCATCGACCTGATCCACGCGCGCATCATGCGCATCTGGGGCGAACGGGGCACCGCGCCCGACCCGCGCCACCTGTCCGAACGTGCCGATGCCGCGCAGTGGCGCGAGGCGATGAGCCGCCTGGAATGGCCCCTGCGGGTGAAGGGGATCGTCGCGTGAGCGAGGGTCCGCCCCGTCTGCGTGCCGGCCGCGACGCCGCGCAGGAAGTCTGGGTGGTCTTTGGCGGGCAGGCCGACCATGCCTGGCTGCGCCCCCTGCGCCGCGGCTTCCGCCACTGCTTCGCCGCCCTGCGCGACGAGGCCGGCTGGACCGTCGTGGAGCCGGTCTCCGGCCGGTTGCTGGTGCTGCGCGTCGCCATGCCGGCGGCCTATGACCTGCCGGCCTTCTATCGCCGCGCGGGGCTGCTGGTGCTCGGCCCCTTCGCGCCCGGCCCTGCGCGCGCGCAATGGATGCCGGCGTTGCTGCCGCAGACCTGCGTGGGGCTGTGCCGGGCCTTGCTCGGCGCCGGCGCGCCCTTCGCCATGACGCCGTTCGGCCTGTTCCGGCGCCTGTCGAAGATTCGTCACGATGATAGGAAAAAATTCTTGACCCGCATCGCGGCCTGACGTATCACCATCCGGCCAACGGGCGATTTGCGCCTGGCGGCCTTCCTCCCGATCCCTCCCTGACTTGCGCGAGCCCGCCCTTCCCCCCGGAAGGGCGGGCTCGCGGCTTTTCGGGGTGGCGCGCGGGAGGGCCCCGTCCCCCTATCGAGAGGAGCCGCGCGCGCATGGGTGGCCTGTTCCGCGCCCCGAAGCCTGTCGTCATCGCACCTGCAGCCGCACCGGCCCCGGCACAAGCCGCCGCCCCGCAGCAGGCCGCCGAGGAGACCGCCGCCGCCGCCCGCATCGATGCGCGGGACCGCGCCCGCCGCGGCCTCTCCGGCACCATCGCCACCTCTGCCGCCGGCGTGCTCGGCGCGCGCGCGGACTTCGCCGCGACGCGCAAATCGCTGCTGGGGGAATGACACCATGACCCCCGAGGACATCATCGCGCGCCACGCCCGCGCGCTGGACCGCCGCCGTGCGCAGGACGCGCTGTGGCAGGATTGCTACGACCACGTGCTGCCGCCGGCGACCGGCGGGCGCGTGGCGATCTTCGACGCCACCGCGGCGGATGCGGCGGAACAACTCGCGGCCTCACTGCTGGCGGAACTGACGCCGCCCTGGTCGCGGTGGTTCGGCCTCGCACCCGCCCGCCCGATGGAAGGCGACACCGACGCCGCGATCGCGCTGGAAGACGCGGCGGAGGTCCTGCAAGGTCATTTCGACCGGTCGAACTTCGCGCTGGAAATGCACCAGGCCTTCCTTGACCTGGTGATCGCCGGCACGGGGTTGCTGCTGGTCGAGGAAGCGCCGGTCGGTGAGCCGTCGGCGCTGCGCTTCACCGCGGTGCCGCTGCGCGAGGCGGTGCTCGAGGAAGGTCCCTCAGGCCGGCTCGACACCGTGTTCCGCGCGGCGCGGCTCAGCGAGGCAGGGCTGCGCGCACGCTACCCCGATGCGCCGGTGATGGCGCCGGCCCAGGACGACGCCGAGGCCCCCCGCCACCGCGTCGTGGAGGCGGTCTGGCCGGATGCACGCGGCCATGCCTTCCGCGCGCTGCTGGTGACCGACCGTGGCCCGCTGGTGCTGGCCGATGGCCGCTTCGCGCAGAACCCCTTCATAGGCTTCCGCTGGCTGAAGGCGCCCGGCGAAGTGTATGGCCGCGGCCCGGTGGCCAAGGCGCTGCCGGACATCCGCACCGCCAACAAGGTGGTGGAGCTGGTTCTCAAGAACGCCTCCATCGCCGCCACGGGCATCTGGCAGGCCGATGATGACGGCGTGCTGAACCCGGCGACGGTGCGGCTTGAACCTGGCGCCATCATTCCGAAGGCGCCGGGGTCCTCGGGCCTCACGCCGCTGGCGGCACCCGGCAACTTCGACGTCTCGCAGCTGGTGCTGACCGACCTGCGCGCGCGCATCCGCGGCGCGCTGCTGGCCGACCGCATCGGCCCGGAACGCCGCGACAACATGACCGCGACGGAAGTGCTGGAACGCGCGGCGCAGACCTCGCGCCTGCTCGGCGCGACCTATGGCCGGCTGCAGGCGGAACTCCTGACGCCACTGGTCTCGCGCTGCCTGTCCATCCTGCGTCGGCGCGGCGAGATCCCGCCGCTGCTGCTCGATGGGCGCGACACCGTGCTGCGCTATCGCAGCCCGCTCGCGCAGGTGCAGGGGCGCTCGGACGCCGCGAACACCCTGCTGTTCCTGCAGGCGGTGCGCGCCATGGGCCCCGAGGCCATCGCGCAGATCGACCTGCCGGCCGCTGCCCGTTGGCTCGGACGCACGCTCAGCGCGCCGCCCGAGATGCTGCTTCCCCCCGCCCAACCCGACAAGGAGTGAGCCCCTCATGCCCGAGGACCTGCTGGAGACCGCGCTTGCCGAGGGTGCCGCGCCTGAAACGAGCGCACGCCCCGAGGATGTGCCCGAAAAATTCTGGGACGCCGAGGCCGGTGCCGTGCGCGTGGACGCGCTGCTGAAGTCGTACCGCGAACTCGAACGCCGCCTGTCCCAACGTATCGCGCCGCCGAGCGACGACGCGCCGGAGGACGAACGCATCCGCTTCCGCCGCGCCATCGGCGTGCCCGATGGCCCGGATGGCTACGAAATCGCGCCCAAGCACGAGCTGTGCTGCGCCGATGACGACATCAACCGCCGCCTGCACGAAGCAGGCTTCAGCAAGGCGCAGGCGCAGCTGGTCTATGACCTCGCGGCCGAACGCCTGCTGCCGCTGATCGCCGAGGCCGCCGGCCAGTTCGAATCCGAGCGCCAGATCGAGACACTGCGCGACCACTTCGGCGGCGAGGAACGCTTCCGCCGGATCGCCGCGCAGATCACCGCCTGGGGCCGGTCGAACCTGCCCGCGCCGGTGATGGAGGCGCTGTCCACCACGGCGGAAGGCGTGATCGCGCTGCACCGCATGATGGAGGGCAAGGAACCGGGCCTGGCGCGGCGCGGCGAGGAACCCGCCGCGGCCGATGAGGGCGAACTGCGCGCGATGATGCGCGACCCGCGCTACTGGCGCACGCGGGAGCCTGAATTCGTCAGGCGTGTCACCGACGGCTTCCGCCGCATGGTCGGCGGCTGAGCACCCTTCCGGCGCGGCTCGAGCGGTCCTCCCTGACGCTCGCCGCGCCGGCGGCCCCGCGCGCCCGGCGCGCGGTGGCCCCGGGGCGGGCGGCGCGCCTGCACAAGGCAGCGCCGCCCGCTCCGCGAGCTTCCGGCCCGCGCACAACCCATCCCGGGCGCGCGGGTCGCGCCACGTCCGGCCCCTCACGGCCAACCGGGCGACGGCGCATCCCCCCGCATCTCCATCATGAAAGGGCACCCGCATGTCGGGCACCATCGAACAGGCCTTCGTGAAGCAGTTCGAGGCCGAGGTCGCCGAGGCCTACCAGCGCCAGGGCAGCAAGCTGCGCCCCACCGTGCGCTCCAAGACCGGCGTGAAGGGCGCGAGCACCATCTTCCCGCGCGTCGGCAAGGGCGTTGCCGCCGCCAAGGCGCGCAACGGCGTCGTGCCGGTGATGAACCTGGAATACTCGAACGCCGAGTGCTTCCTGCAGGACTACTACGCCGGCGAGTGGATCGATCGCCTGGACGAGATCAAGACCAACATCGACGAGCGCACCGTCATCGCCAACGCCGGCGCCTATGCGCTGGGCCGCAAGACCGACGAGCTGATCGTCGCCGCGCTCGACACCGCGACGGCCGAAGCCACCGGCACCGGCACCGGCCTGACCGACACCGATGGTCTCACCAAGCAGAAGGTGTTGATGGCCTTCGAGATGCTGGGCGGCGCCGACGTGCCCGACGACGGCAACCGCTTCGCGGTGGTCGGCTGGAAGCAGTGGAGCGAGCTGCTGGCGATC
>LNEW01000161.1 GCA_001464375.1 Rhodospirillales bacterium Ga0074136
ACCTGCTGCGCCGCCACACCGGGCAGGTAGTTCAGCGCCAGCAACAGGTTGTGCCAGGCCGGGCGGCAGGTGGCGTCCTGCGCGATGGCGGCGCGCTGCACGGCCACCGCCTCGGCGGCGCGGCCCGATTGCAACAGCGCAAGCCCGTGATTGACCTTGGCATCGGCGCGATGCGGCAGCGCCGCAGCGACCGCGGCGAGGTGCGGCACCGCCTCATGCGGACGGCCCAGCGCCATCAGCGCCTCGCCCAGGCTGCTGCGCAGCAGCGGGTCCTCCGGCGCGGCATCGACCGCCGCGGCGAACAGCGGCACGGCGCGGTCGGGTCGGCTGGCCTCTGCCCAGGCGCGCCCGGCGGCGATGCGCAGCGCGGGGTCTCCGCCGGCGGCGAAGGCGGCTTCCAGCACGCACGCCCCGCCGGACGGGTCGCCTGCGTGCGCCAGCAGCACCGCCAGGTTGCTTGCCGCACGCCCATAGCCCGGCCGCAAGGCCAGCGCGGCGCGGAAGGCCGCCAGCGCGCCATCCGTATCCCCGGCATCCCGGCAGGCGATGCCGAGGTTGTTCCGCGCCTCCGGCCGATCGAAGCCGGCGGCGATGGCCCGCCGCCACAGCGCCGCGGCGGCGGGTGAATCGCCGGCCTGGTGGCGTGCCGTCGCGGCCTCGACCAGCGCGGCGGCGTCGCTCACCCGGCGATGGCGTAGGCCGGGCGGCGCGGGTCGGCGCCGGCGCGCACCAGGCCGGCCTTGGGGTCGGACAGCACGGCCTCGACGCAGCCGGCGAGCCAGGTCACGTCCGGCCAGTCCTTCACCTCGTGCCCGCGCGACGCGAGGTCGTCGCGCACCGATTGCGGGATGCGCCCTTCCGCCGCGACGCGCCCGGGGAAATAGTCGAAGGGCGCGAAGGAGGATGGGAAGGCATAGGAGGCGATGCGCGGCGCCTCGATCGCTTCCTGCAACTCCATGCCGAAATGGAAGACGTTCAGCATGACCTGCAGCATGGCCTGGATCTGCACGTCGCCGCCGGGCGTGCCGAAGGGCATGACGCCGCCGTCTTCCGTGGCCAGCATGGCGGGATTGGGCGTCAGCCGGGGCCGCTTGCCCGGCGCAACCCCGGACGGGTGCGCCGGGTCCGGCCGCGACTGGCTGCCGCGGTTGGACGGGATGATGCCGAGCCCCGGCACCACCGGCGAATTCCATGACCCATCCGAGGGCGTCGCGCTGAAGGCATTGCCCCAGCGATCCACCACGGCGACGTAGGAGGTATCGGCCTCGACCTTCGGCAGGTCGGCGCGCACCGGGCCATCGGCGGGCGTGCCCGCGCCCAGCAGCGGTTCGTACATCGACGGATGCGCGCGGTCCGGGTCGATCTGCCGCAGCCGCGCATCGAGGTGCTGAGGGCTGAGCAGCGCATCGAGCGGCACCTGCGTGAACAGCGGGTCGCCGAAATGGTATTCGCGGTCGGCCATCGCCGCCTTCACGCATTCGGTCAGCAGATGCAGGTAGTCGGCGGAGTTGTGCGCCATGCCGTCGAAGCCGGCGCGCTCCATCAGCAACAGCGCCTGCGCCAGTGCCGGCCCCTGGCACCACGGGCCGCAGGTCAGCAGCGTATGGCCGCGCCAGCGGCGTGCGACGGCGGGTTCCAGGCGGGATCGGAAGCCGGCCAGGTCCTCCATGGACAGGAAGCCGCCCTCGGCCTGGATGAAGCGGGTGATCTCGCGCGCGATGTCGCCGCGGTAGAAGGCGGCGTGCGCGGCGGCCAGGCCGGCCATCCGCCCGCCGGTCGCGGCGGCCGCGCGTTCCTGCGCCACCATGTAGGACAGGGTGCGCGCCAGGTCCGCCTGCACGAAGCGCGTGCCGACCACCGGCGGTGCGCCGCCCGGCAGGAAGATCGCGGCGTTGGAGGGCCAGCGCGCGTATTCGTCGCGATGCGCCGCCACCGTCTCGGCCAGCAGCGGATAGACCGCGTAGCCCTCGGCCGCGAAGCGGATGGCGTATTGCGCGACATCGCCGAAGCCCATGGTGCCGTGGCGCTCGAGCGCGGTGATCCAGGCATCGGGCGCGGCCGGCACCACGGTGCGGCGCACGCCGTTGGGAATCTTCCCGCCGTGCTCGCGCATGAAGATGTCGGGCGGCAGGGATCGCGGCCAGTGGCCCAGGCCGGCGATGGTTTCCACCGTGCCATCGGCCAGGCGGATCATGATGGGGGCCACGCCCGCCACGTTCACCAGGTCCGGCAGCAGCACGCCCAGCGCCATGCCGGCGGCGCAGCCGGCGTCGATCGCGTTGCCGCCCGCCTCCAGCACCGCCATCGCGGCGGTCGAGGCCAGATAGTGCCCGGCCGAGACGGCGTGGCGCGGGCCCGACAGCGTGGGGCGGGTGGCGTACATGGCGGGGTCCTCCCGGGTGGTCGGCAAAGCCTCGGCGCGCGGCGGCCATGCGTCAACGTCATGCTGGTGCGTCGCGCGGACGGCTTGGCGCAGGGCCGGCGGGGGCGGAGGATGCGCGCCCTCGAAGGGAGCCCCGCCATGTCCGACCCCGTCCTGCTGTCCATCGATGCCCGCGGCATCGCCACCGCCACGCTGAACCGCCCCGCCAAGGGCAATGCCTATGACGAGGACCTGCTGGCCGCGCTGATCGCGGGGCTCGACCGGCTGCACGACGACCCGGCGGTGCGCGCCCTGGTGATCCGCGGCGCGGGCAAGCATTTCCAGGCCGGCGCCGACCTGGACTGGCTGGCCAAGGCCGCGACCTATGGGCCGGAGCAGGCCTATGCGGCGTCGATGGCGACCACCACCGCCATGCAGAAACTCAACGAATTCCCGAAGCCCACCTTCGCCCTGGTGCATGGCGCCTGCTTCGGCGGCGGCTGCGGCGTGGTGTGCTGCGTGGACGTGGCCATCGCGACGCCCGAGGCGATCTTCGGCCTGACCGAGGTGCGCGTGGGCGTCGCCCCGACCCCGATCAGCACGCACATGGTCCACGCCATGGGCCTGCGCCACACGCGGCGCTACGCCCTGACCGGCGAGCGTTTCGGCGCCGAGGAGGCGCTGCGCATCGGCCTGGTGCACGAGGTGGTGGCGGCCGACCAGGCGGATGCGCGACTCGCCGAGATCATCGACCAGACGATGCTTTCCGCGCCCTCGGCCATCGCCATGACCAAGGAGTCGTTCCTCGGCGCCAACGGGCTGACGCTCTCGGCGCGGGAGATGTCATTGCTGGCGCATGAATCCTGGATGCAGCGGGCCTCGGCCGAGGGGCGCGAGGGGTTGGCGGCGTTCCGGGAGAAGCGGCGGCCCGGCTGGTATCGCTGATGCCGCGACGGCGCCGGCTTTCCGGGGATCCTGGAGGCCCGGCGCCGCCGGCACCCGCCGCGCGTGCAGGCAACCCGCCTTGGACAGCCGCAGGACTTGTCGCCGGGCCCGTCATCGAACCTTCACAAATCTGCAATCGGGAGGTCTTCCCGGGCTCCTAGAAGCGCGCCAGTGGCGTCCCTGCCGGGGCGGACACCATGAGCAACACGCGACGGAGATACGCAGATGAACAGGCGGACCATGCTTCTCGGTGCCGGTGCGGCGCTGACCCTGCCGGCCCTTGGCGCGCACGCGCAGGAAGCCCGCATCACCGGTGCCGGCGCGACCTTCCCGAACCCGATCTACCAGAAGTGGGCCGAGGCGGCGCGCGGCGCCATCAACATGCAGGTCAACTACCAGTCGGTCGGTTCGGGCGCGGGCATCAACCAGATCCGCAACCGCACGGTCGATTTCGGCGCCACCGACGCCCCGCTGAACGCCCAGCAGCTCACCGAAGCGAACCTGCTGCAGTTCCCCACGGTGATGGGCTCGCTCGTTGCCATCGTGAACCTGCCGGGGATCGAAAACGACCAGATGAAGCTGACCGGCCCGATCCTGGCCGACATCTACCTCGGCAAGATCACGCGCTGGAACGACCCGCGCATCGTCGCGATCAACGCCGGCCTGACGCTGCCGAACCTGGCCATCGCGCCGGCCTATCGTGCCGACGGGTCCGGCACGACCTTCGTGTGGGTGTCCTACCTCGCGAAGGTGTCGCAGGAATGGAAGGACCGCGTCGGCGTCGGCACCTCGGTGCGCTTCCCCGCCGGCACCGGTGCGCGCGGCAATGAGGGCGTGGCCGGCACGGTGCGGCAGGTGCGCGGCGCCATCGGCTATGTCGAGAACGCCTACGCCATCACCAACCGCCTGACGACGACGCAGATCCAGAACAAGGCCGGCAACTTCGTGAAGCCGGAGCACGCGACGTTCATGGCGGCCGCGGCGTCGGCCGACTGGTCCGTGCCCGGCTTCGCCGCCGACCTGGTCGAGACGACCGGTCCGCAGGCCTGGCCGATCGTCGCGCCGACCTTCATCCTGCTGCCCACCAACCCGACCGATGCGGCGCGCAACGCGAATGTGCGCCGCTTCTTCGACTGGGCCTTCAAGGACGGCGACCGCCTGGCGCAGGAACTGGAATACATCCCGCTGCCGGACGTGGCCAAGGCGGCCGTCCGGGCCGCCTGGGCCACCCAGTTCGGCGCCTGAACCCCTGGGGCCCGGCACAACGCCGGGCCCCTTCTTCTTCCTCCTGACGGGCAGACACCGTGAGCCAGGCAGCGACAGCTTCAACGCCGGTTCCGGCACGCGCATCGCGCGGCGCGGGCAACATCGGCGATTTCATCTTCGAATGGGCGTGCCGGGGCGCGGGCGTGTTCGTCCTGCTGCTGCTCGGTGCCATCATCGTCGAACTGTTCATCGCCGGCCTGCCGGCCTTCCAGGCCTTCGGCATCGGCTTCATCTGGTCGACCGACTGGGACCCGGTGCAGGAGGTGTTCGGCGCCGGCGTGTCGATCTACGGCACGCTGGTCACCGCGGTGCTGTCGATCGTCCTGGCGGTGCCGCTGGCCTTCGGGATCGCCTTCTACCTGACCGAACTGGCGCCGCCCTGGCTGCGCAGGCCGGTCGGGACCGCGGTCGAGCTGCTCGCCGCCGTGCCGTCGATCATCTACGGCATGTGGGGCTTCTTCGTCATCGTGCCGGCCTTCGCCACCTACGTGCAGCCCACGCTCATCGACAACCTGGGCGAATTGCCGCTGGTCGGCTTCCTGTTCCAGGGCGCGCCCTTCGGCACCGGCATCTTCACCGCGTCCTTCATCCTCGCGATCATGATCCTGCCCTTCATCGCCGCCACCATGCGCGACGTGTTCGAGCAGGTGCCGCCGGTCTACAAGGAAAGCGCCTACGGCCTGGGTGCGACGACCTGGGAAGTGATGCGCGGCGTGGTCATCCCCTACACGCGGATCTCGGTGGTCGGCGGCATCATGCTCGGCCTGGGGCGTGCGCTGGGCGAGACCATGGCGGTCACCTTCGTCATCGGCAACGCCAACCGGATCACCACCAGCCTGTTCGGGCCGGGCAACACGATCGCATCGCTGGTGGCGCTGGAATTCGGCGAGAGCGAGATGGGCAGCCTGAAGCTGTCGTCGCTGCTGGCGCTGGGCTTCATCCTGTTCGTGCTCTCGTTCGTCGTGCTCGCCACCTCGCGCTACCTCCTGCGCTCGCGGCTGAAGGCCTGATCCCATGAGCATCACGCTGTCCTCCGGCGCCGTGCCGGGCCCGCGCAAGGACCCCGAGGTCGCGCTCAGGCTCGGCCGGCGGCGCAAGCGCACCGACCTGATCATCCGCACGCTGTGCGTCCTGGCGACGCTGGTCGGGCTGATCTTCCTCGCCTCCATCCTCACCACGCTGTTCTACCGTGGGTTCGAAGCGATGAACCTGCGTGTCTTCACCCATGTCACGGCCCCCCCGGGGTCCGAGGGCGGCCTGCTCAACGCCATCGTCGGCAGCCTGATCCAGGCCGCGATGGGCACCGCCATCGGCACGCCGATCGGCATGCTGGTGGGCACCTACCTGGCGGAATACGCGCGCGGGTCGAAGTTCGGCGACATGATCCGCTTCGTGTCGGACATCCTGCTCTCGGCGCCGTCGATCCTGGTCGGGCTGTTCGTCTACCAGATCCTGGTGCTGCCCTTCGGCGGCTTCTCCGGGTGGGCGGGCGTGGTCGCGCTGTCGATCATCGTGATCCCGGTGGTGGTGCGCACCACGGAGGACATGCTGACGCTGATCCCGAACACGCTGCGCGAGGCGGTGATCGGCCTGGGTTCGCCCAAGTGGAAGATGATCGTCTTCGTGTGCTGGAAGTCCGCCATGTCGGGCATCATCACCGGCATCCTGCTGGCGGTGGCGCGCGTCGCCGGGGAGACCGCGCCGCTGCTGTTCACCTCGCTGGGCAACAACACCTGGTCGACCGACCTGGCCCGGCCGATGGCGAGCCTGCCGGTGACGATCTACGCCTTCGCGGGGTCCCCCTTCGAGGACTGGATCGCCCTGGCCTGGGCCGGCGCCCTGCTGATCACGCTGAGCGTGCTGCTTCTCAACATCCTGGCGCGCAGCCTGCTGCGCACCCGCAAGTGAGCGGAAGGACCATCACCATGTCGACCACCACCGAGACCAACGCCGCCGAGACCGCCACGCAGGGCTTCGGGGGCGTGCAGGCGCGCTCCGGGGCGAAGCTGAACGCGCCGCGCATCGCCATCAAGAACCTGGATTTCTTCTACGGCGACAACCGCGCCCTGAAGTCGATCAACTTCGACATCCCCGACCGCCAGGTCACCGGCATGATCGGCCCGTCGGGCTGCGGCAAGTCCACGCTGCTGCGCGTGCTGAACCGCATGTACAGCCTGTATCCGGGCCAGCGCGCGACCGGCGAGGCGATGCTGGATGGCATGAACATCGTTGCCCCCGATGCCGACCTGAACGCACTGCGCGCCAAGATCGGCATGGTGTTCCAGAAGCCCACCCCCTTCCCCATGACCATCTACGAGAACATCGCCTTCGGCGTGCGCCTGCACGAGAAGATGTCGAAGTCGCAGATGGACGAACGGGTGGAATGGGCGCTCACGCGCGCCGCCATCTGGAATGAGGCGAAGGACCGCCTCGACAGCTCGGCGCTCGGCCTGTCGGGGGGGCAGCAGCAGCGCCTGTGCATCGCCCGCACCATCGCGGTACGGCCCGAGGTGATCCTGTTCGACGAACCGACCAGCGCGCTCGACCCGATCAGCACGCTCAAGATCGAGGAGCTGATCGACGAGCTGAAGCGCGACTTCACCATCGTGATCGTCACCCACAACATGCAGCAGGCGGCGCGCTGCGCCGACCAGGTGGCGTTCTTCTACCTGGGCGAATTGATCGAGGTGGCGCCAGCGGCGCAGATGTTCACCGCGCCGAAGCATCCCAAGACCCAGGAATACATCACCGGCCGCTTCGGCTGAGCACCGGGAGGACAACGCCATGCCCAACGAACACATCGTGCGCAGCTACGACGAGGACCTCCGCAAGCTGCGCGACCTGACCGCCCGCATGGGTGGCCTGGCCGAGCGCCAGGTGGCCGACGCCACCCGTGCCCTGGTGCGCCGCGATACCACGCTCGCCGCCGAGGTGGTCAGCCGCGATGCCCAGATCGACGCGCTGGAGCGCGAGATCGAGGCCTTCTCCATCAGCGTGCTGGCGCTGCGCCAGCCGATGGCGGCCGACCTGCGCGTGGTGATCGCCGCCATGAAGGCGTCCAACGACATCGAGCGCATCGGCGACTACGCCGCCAACGCCGCCAAGCGGGCCATCGTGCTGGCCTCCCTGCCCTCGATCGGCAGCCTCAACGGCTTCGAGCGCATGGCGCAGCTGGTGCAGGAGAACCTGAAGGCCGCGATGGACGCCTTCGTGCAGGACGACGCCGACGCCGCACGCCGGGTCTGGGAAGCCGACGAGCCGGTCGACGCCATCTACAACGGCATCTTCCGCGAATTGCTGACCTTCATGATGGAAGACCCGCGCAACATCTCCGCGGCCACCCACATGCTGTTCATCGCCAAGAACATCGAGCGGATCGGCGACCACACCACCAACATCGCCGAGCGCATCTTCTACGCCGTGCGCGGCGACAGCCTGCCGGACGAACGCCCGAAGGCCGACCAGTCGGCCTTCGCGGTGGTCCGCCCGGCCGGCGCATAACCCACAAGGAAGCCCCCGATGGCCGAGGCCTACGCGACACTCGCCAAGCCGACCATCCTGGTGGTCGAGGACGAGGCGCCGCTGCTCACGCTGCTGCGCTACAACCTCGAGAAGCAGGGGTTTCGGGTCGAGGAAGCCGCCGACGGGCAGGAAGCGCTGCTGCGCGTGGCCGAGGCGCGGCCCGACCTGGTGCTGCTCGACTGGATGCTGCCGGCGCTGTCGGGCATCGAGGTCTGCCGCCAGTTGCGCCGCCGCCCCGGCACGCGCGACCTGCCGATCATCATGGTCACCGCGCGCACCGAGGACCAGGATGCGGTGCGCGCCCTGGACACCGGCGCGGACGACTACATCGCCAAGCCCTTCGTGATGGAGGCGCTGCTGGCGCGCATCCGCGCCCTGCTGCGCCGGTCGAGCGGCGTGGCGGTGAAGGGCACGCTGACCTATCGCGACCTGACCATGGACCAGGACGCGCACCGCGTGTCGCGCGGCGGGCGGGCCCTGCACCTGGGGCCGACCGAATACCGGCTGATGGAATTCTTCCTGAGCCATCCCGGGCGGGTGTTCACGCGCGAACAACTGCTCGATGCAGTTTGGGGACGCGACATCCATGTCGAGCCGCGCACCGTGGACGTGCACATCCGCCGGCTGCGCAAGGCGATCAACGCCGACCATGAACCGGACCTGATCCGTACCGTGCGCTCGGCCGGCTACGCGCTCGACTCCGAGGATCACTGATCCGCCGCGACGCTTGGCTGGCCGACCGGCATGCTGCGTACCCGCCCGGCGCGCGCGGCATGGCGGATGCGCCGCCGTCCCTTTGCGGCCGCGGCGGCGATCCGGCGCAAGGCTTGCGCGTGCTCCATCCCGGTATCGAGCAGATCCACCGGCGCCGCACCGCGCGCCGTGGCCTCGAGCAGCGCGCGCTTGACCGCCTGATAGGCAGCCTCGGCTGCCTCCGCGGCCTCGGGCGGCCGTGCCGCGCCGATGGGCAGCAGCACCTCAAGGCAGGCGGTCCGCAGCGCCTCCCATGGCGCAAGCGCGGCAAGCCGCGCGGCGGCGGGCGCCGACATCTCAAGTCGCTGCGCGTCGATGGCCATCGCCTCGGCATGCTGCACGGCGCGCAGCAGGTCGGGCAGCCGCCGCACCACCTCGGCCGGCAGTGGCTGGGCGTTCAGCTGTCCGATGAAGTGGCGCACGGCGATGCCGAGCCGCAGCACGCCCTGGAACTCTGCCGGCTCAGGCATCGTGTCGGCAGGCCGCAGGCACGCCGCCGCCAGCCGCGATGCACGCTCAAGCTGGCCCGCCACCTCGCGCACCAGCCCCTGCGCGGCAAGCTCGGGCACCGCCAGCAGCGTCGCGTCCAGGTACCGCGGTCGGCTGGCCGCATCCTCGGCATCCCCGAAGCGCCGCGACAACCAGGACACCAGCGGCCCCGCGAGCGGCCAGACCAGCAGCACACCCAGCAGGTTGAAGACGGTGTGGAACACCGCGAGCACGGTCGGCACCGCTGCCCCCTCCCCGCCCGCGATCCACAGGCAGGCCGCGACCAGCGGGCGCAGCAGTAGCAGCGCCACCAACCCGGTCAGCAGGTTGAACGCCACATGCGCCGCCGCGACCCGGCGCGCCGGGGCAGTGGCGCCGATGGTGGCAAGCAGTGCGGTCGAGGTGGTGCCGACATTGGTGCCGATCACCGCCGCCGCCGCGAGTTCGAGCGGGATCGCCCCGCCCGCGCTCGCCGTCAGCGCAATGGCGATGGCGGCGGAGGAGGACTGCGTCAGCACCGTGAGCACGATGCCCAGGCCCAGGAAACCCAGCAGCGCCAACACGCCGCTGTCGGGCAGGCCGAGGGTGGCGATGCGCGGCGCCAGGTCGCCGAACCCGCGCGCCAGGATATCGACTCCGAGGAAGAAACAGCCGAATCCTGCCAGCGCCTCCCCGCCGCCAGCGATGCGCGTCCGCCGCCCGGCAAACAGCCGCAGCGCCATGCCCAGGCCGATCAGCGGCAGCGCATAGGCCCCGATGTCGAGCTTGATACCGATGATGGCGACCAGCCAGCCGGTGGTGGTGGTGCCGATATTCGTGCCGAACACCAGCCAGACCGCCTGCGTCAGGCTCATCAGCCCGGCATTGACGAAGCCGACCGTCGCGACCGTGACCGCGCTCGATGACCCGACCAGGGCGGTGATCAGGATTCCCGCGGCCAGGCCGCGCAGCCGCGAGCGCGTCCAGGATTCCAGGATGCCCCGCAGCGCGCCGCCCGTCGCCTGCTTCAGCCCCTCGGTCAACAGCCAGGTGCCCAGCAGAAACAGGCCAAGGCCGCCGAGCAGGGTGGGGATGACGGGCATCGCCCGAGCCTAGCCCCTGCTGAGCCGGGCCGACGGCCCGCCCTGCCCGGCCGCGATGCGCGCGACGCAGCGTTCGAAGGCGGCCAGGTCGCGCCAGCGGTCGCCGGCGGCGTCGGCCCGTTCGAAGACCCCGCCGGCGGCCTCGATGCCGCCATCGACCATCAGGTTGTCGCCCAGGCCGAAATCCTCGAGGCCCATCCCCTCGGCATCCTCGAAGCCGCCATCGGCGCGCGGGCGCGCGGCATCGCCCAGGAGGCCGCGGGTGCGCGCCAGGAAATCCGCCGCGACATTGCTGTAGCCCGCCACCGGCCGGCCCAGCGCGCGCATGAAGCCCAGTTCGTACACCGTGCCCACATCGGCCGACGGCCCGCGGAAGGGCGTCAGGTTCGCGATCAGCGCGCCGCAGGAGCGGATATGCGCCTCGTTGCCGAGGTAGATGCGCAGCCAGTAGGGGCGCTCGGCGGGCGGTGCCGCTTCCGGCGTATCGAGCGGGAACACCCCCTCCAGCCCATGCGCGGCGCAGACGCGCTTCTTCGCCGCCGCCACCTCCAGGGCATCGGGCAGGAAGACTTCGGGGCCGGCCAGGTAGACGCGCATCGCGTCGATCCTGCCTTGCCCGCGCCGCCCGCGCCATGTGAAAGGGCGGCCATGGACCTGCAAGCCGAATACGACAACCGCGCCCGCGTGCCGGGCTCCGCCGCCATCCTCGAAGGCTGGGCGCGCGATGCGGAGGCCTTCCGCACAACCTGGGCGCGCAGCCAGCTCGACCTGCCCTATGGGGTCTCCGCGCGGGAACGCTTCGACCTGTTCCTGCCGGAACGCGAGGCCCCCTCGCCGCTCGCCGTGTTCATCCATGGTGGCTACTGGCAGGCGCTGGATCGCAAGGCGGTCAGCCATTTCGCGCGTGGGCTGGTGATGCGCGGCACGGCGGTCGCGGTGCCGTCCTACGATTTGTGCCCCGAGGTGCCGCTGGCCAAGATCATCGACCAGATGCAGCAGCTCTGCGCCGTCCTGTGCGCCAAGACGCGCCAGCGCATCCTGGCGATCGGGCATTCCGCCGGCGGGCACCTGGCGGCCTGCCTGCTGGGCCAGGACTATTCCCGCTTCGCCAAGCCGCTGGGGCGCCAGGTGGTGCCCGGCGCGCTGGCGATCTCGGGTGTCTTCGAGGTCGAGCCGCTGCTGCGCACCAGCTATGGCCCGGCGCTGCGGCTGTCGCCCGAGGCGGCGCGCGTGCTGTCGCCCCGCTGGCAGGACCCGCCGGATGGCGCGCTGCACGCCGTGGTGGGTGCCGCCGAGAGCGACGAGTTCCGCCGCCAGACGCGCGATTTCGCCGAGGCCTGGGGCGCCACCGCCGAGGAACTGCCCGGCGCCAACCACTTCACCGTGCTCGACCCGCTGACCGACCCCGATGCGCCGCTGACCATCCGGGCCGAGGCGATGGCGCGGCGTCTTGCATCCCTGTGACGCTTCGCGCTTAACAGGGGCTGTACGGCAAACAGGCGGGGGGCTTCCAATGATCGGGTTCGGACGGCGCGGGCTTTTGGCCGGATCAACGGCACTGCTGGCGGCCCCCGCGCTGCTGCACGCGCAGCCGGCCGGCGGCGTCAAGATCGGCCTGGTGGCGGTGCAGACCGGCCCGCAGGCCGCGCTGGGCACGCAGCTGCGCGACGGCTTCCTGCAGGGGCTGCGGCACCTCGATGGCAAGCTCGGCGGCCTGACCGCCGAGGTCGTGCACATCGACGACGAACTGCGGCCCGAAGTGGCGGTGACCAAGGTGCGCGCCGCGCTCGAACGCGACCGCGTGGATTTCGTGGTCGGCGTGGTGTTCTCGAACATCCTTGCCGCCATCCTGCGGCCGGTGACGGAAGCCAACACCTTCCTGATCAGCACCAACGCCGGGCCGTCCACCTTCGCCGGGCGTGGGTGCAACCCGTTCTTCTTCACCACGTCGTACAACAACGACCAGGTGCATTCGGTGATCGGCCAGGCCTGCGAGGACCGCGGCTACCGCCGCGTCTTCGTGATGGTGCCGAACTACCAGGCCGGGCGCGACGCGGTCGCCGGCTTCAAGTCCCGCTTCAAGGGGACAGTGGTGGACGAGGTGTATGTCCCCCTCACCCAGCTCGATTTCTCGGCCGAGCTCGCGAAGATCGCGGCCGCGCGGCCGGATGCGATCTTCACCTTCATGCCCGGCGGCCTCGGCGTGAACCTGGTGCGCCAGTACCGCCAGGCGGGCCTCGCCAACATCCCGTTCCTGTCGACCTTCACGGTGGACGAGGCGACGCTGCCGGCACAGGGCGAGGCCGCACTCGGCTTCTTCTCCGCAGCGTCCTGGGCGCCGAACATGGACAACCCGCAGAACCAGCGCTTCGTGCGCGACTTCGAGGCGCAGTTCAACTACGTGCCCGCGACCTACGCCGCGCAGTCCTATGACAGCGCCATGCTGCTCGACAGCGCGATCCGCAAGGTGGGCGGCAACCTGCAGGGCAAGGACGCGCTGCGCGAGGCGATCCGCGCCGCCGATTTCCGCTCGGTCCGCGGGCCGTTCAAGTTCGGCGTGAACCACTACCCGGTGCAGGATTTCTGGCTGCTCAAGGTGGCGCGCCGCCCGGATGGCAAGTTCCAGACCGAGACCGACCGCAAGGTGCTGGAAGCCAACGTCGATCCCTGGGCGGCCGAATGCCGCATGCGCTGACCCGCTTGTGACGACCCAGCTGCTGCTGGTCCAGGCCCTGAACGGCCTGCAGCTCGGTATCCTGCTGTTCCTGGTCGCGGCGGGGCTCACGCTGGTGTTCGGGGTGATGGATTTCATCAACCTCGCGCACGGCGTGCAGTACATGCTGGGCGCCTACCTGGGTGCGGCGCTGGCCGCCGCGACGGGGTCCTTCTGGCTCGGCCTGGTGCTGGCCTTGCCCGCTGCGCTGGCGGCGGGGCTGCTGCTGGAAGTGCTGGTGTTCCGGCATCTGTATGCGCGCGATCACCTGGCGCAGGTGCTCGCCACCTTCGGCGTCATCCTGTTCCTGAACGAGGGCGTGAAGGTTGTGTGGGGCGCGGCGCCGTTGCAGGTGGCGATCCCGTCGCTGCTCGAGGGCGGCATCGAGATCATGCCCGGGCTGCAATACCCGGTGTATCGCGTGGCGGTGCTGGGCGCGGGGCTCGCGACCGGTGCGCTGTTGTGGTGGCTGGTGGAACGCACGAAAGTCGGCATGCTGGTGCGCGCGGGGGCCTCCAATGCGCCGATGGTCTCGGCCCTCGGCGTCGACATCAACCGCCTGTTCACGCTGGTCTTTGCCTTCGGTGCCATGCTGGCGGGCTTCGCGGGCGTGCTGGCGGGTCCGATCTTCTCGGTCGAACCGGGCATGGGCGACAATGTGCTGATCCTCGCCTTCGTGGTGATCGTGATCGGCGGCATCGGATCGATCCGCGGCGCCTTCATCGCCGCGCTGCTGGTCGGGCTGATCGACACGCTGGGCAAGTCGGTGGCGCCCGACCTGCTGCGGCTGGTGCTGGACCCGTCCGCCGCGCGGCAGGCGGGCGCGGCGCTGGCGTCCATGCTGGTCTATGTGGCGATGGCGGCGATCCTGGCGTTCCGGCCGGCGGGGTTGTTTCCCGTCCGCGGCGGCTGATGCGCGAGGCCTGGCTGCCGCTGGCCGTGCTCGCCGCGCTGGGTGTGGCGCCGCTGCTGGGCTTCGGCGGGTCGTATGAACTGACGCTGCTGGCGCGCGCCATGATCCTCGGCATGGCGGCGGTGTCGCTGGCCTTCCTCGTGGGGGGCGCGGGGCTGGTCAGCCTGGGGCATGCGGCGGCGGTGGGGGTGGGCGCCTACGCGGTCGCGATCCTGGATGCGCATGGTGTGACGGACGCCGCGCGGGTCGTGCCGGCGGCGATCGGCGCGGCCGCGGTGTTCTCGATGCTGACAGGCGCCATCGCCATCCGCACCTCCGGCGTGCATTTCATCATGATCACCCTGGCCTTCGGGCAGATGGCCTTCTTCACCGCGTCGTCGCTCGCGGCCTATGGCGGCGACGACGGCTACACGCTGTACAGCCGCACGGAAGTCGCCGGCACGCGGCTGCTCGAGAACCGGCTGGTGTTCCACTACCTCTGCCTCGGGCTGCTGGCGCTGACCTGGGCAGCGTGTGCGATGCTGCTGGCGTCGCGCTTCGGGCGCGTGCTGCGCGCGGCGCGGGAGAATGCGCAGCGCGTCGAAGCCGTGGGCCTCGCGCCCTACCCGTTCCGCCTGGTGGGCTACACGCTGGCGGGTGCCATGGGCGGGCTGGCGGGGTTCCTGCTGGCAAACGCGACCGAGTTCGTCTCCCCCGCCACGCTGTCCTGGCAGCGGTCGGGCGAATTGCTGTTCATGGTCATCCTCGGTGGCGCGGGCAGGCTGTGGGGGGCGATCCTCGGCGCGCTGGTCTTCGTGCTGCTGGAGACCTGGCTCGCGCAGCAGATGCAGCACTGGAAGCTGGTGTTCGGACCGTTGCTGGTGCTGGCGGTGATCTTCCTGCGCGGCGGGCTGGCGGGCGTGGTGGCGCGCCGCCATGGCTGACCCGCTGCTGCGCCTCGATGGGTTGCGCAAGCATTTCGGCGGGCTTGCCGTGACCGATGGCGTGTCGCTCGATGTGCTGCCGGGCGAGATCCATGCGGTGATCGGCCCGAACGGCGCGGGCAAGACCACGCTGATCCACGAGATCACCGGCATCGTCGCACCCGACGAAGGGCGCATCGTCTTCGCCGGCGCCGACATCACGCGCCTGTCGCTGCCGCGGCGCGTGCGCGCCGGCCTCGCACGGACCTTCCAGATCACCAGCATCGTCGCCGGGTTCACCGTGCTGGAGAATGTCGCGCTGGCGGTGCAGGCGCGCAGCGGGTCGTCCTTCCGCTTCATCTGGCCGGCGTCGCGCGAGCGTGCGCTGAACGCTGCCGCGATGCAGGCGCTCGACGAGGTCGGCCTGGCCGACCGTGCCGGACAGCCGGCCGGCGTGCTCAGCCATGGCGAGAAGCGCGCGCTGGAACTGGCCATCGCACTGGCCACGCGGCCGCGCCTGCTGTTGCTCGATGAACCTCTGGCGGGTGCGGGGCCCGAAGAAACCGAGCGGCTCGTCGCCCTGCTGACCCGCCTGAAAGCGACCTACGCCATCCTGCTGGTCGAACACGACATGCAGGCGGTCTTCGCCCTGGCCGACCGCATCTCTGTCCTGGTGTACGGACGCGTCATCGCCACCGGCGACGTGCCGTCCATCCGCGCCAATGCCGAGGTCCGCGCCGCCTATCTCGGCGAGGACGCCGCCTGATGCTGGCGGTCCAGGCACTCGTCGCCGGCTATGGCGGGTCGCGCGTGCTGCACGGCATCGACCTGCGCGTCGATGCCGGCGAGGTGGTGACGCTGCTCGGGCGCAATGGCATGGGCAAGACCACCACCATCCGCGCCATCATGGGGCTGCTGCCGCCCGATGCGGGGCGCATCGCCTTCGACGGCGCCGACATCACCGGCGTGCCGCCGCACCGCATCGCGCAGCGCGGCATCGGGCTGGTGCCGGAAGGGCGGCAGGTGTTCCCCACGCTCAGCGTCGAGGAGAACCTGGTCGCGACCGCCGCGAATCGTGCGGGGGGCGCGCCGCGCTGGACGCTGCCGCGCGTGCTGGCGCTGTTCCCGCGCCTGGCGGAACGCCGGCGCAACCTGGGCGCGCGGCTGTCGGGCGGTGAGCAGCAGATGGTGGCGATCGGCCGCGCGCTGATGACGAACCCGCGGCTGCTGATCCTGGATGAAGCGACCGAGGGCCTGGCGCCGCTGGTCCGCGCCGAGATCTGGTCGGTGCTGGCCACGCTGCGCGAAGAAGGCCAGGCTATCCTGCTGATCGACAAGAACCTCGCCGCGATCCAGCGCCTGGCCGACCGCCATGTCGTGATCGAGAAGGGCCGCGTGGTCTGGACCGGCAGCAGCGCCGAACTCGCGGCTGCGCCCGAGATACGCGACACATACCTTCACGTCTGACCCGAAGCGGGCAAGACTTCGCTCGCGACACGCAGGAGGAACCACCATGACCATCATGACCGCAGGCATCACCCCCGCCGGAGAGGGCGAAGGCGGCGTCGTGTGGAACATCCTCGGCCAGACTTACCGGCCGGTGGCGCATTCGGAATCCTGCTTCGCCTTCGACACGCTGTTCCCGGACGGGACCTTCGTGCCGCCGCATATCCATGCGACGCAGGATGAGTTCATCCGTGTGCTGGAGGGTCGCTTCGACCTGGTGCTGGACGGTCAGCCGGCCACGGCCAAGGCGGGCGACCTGATCCGCATGCCGAAGGGCATCATGCACGGCATCTTCAACAAGTCGGGCGCGCCGGTGCGCGCGCTGTTCTGGGTGAGTCCGGCGAAGGGCCTCTACACACTGTTCACGCGCATCCACAACGTGGCCGATCCGGGCGAGGTGGTACGGATCGCGTCCGAATACGAGGTGGAGTTCCTGCCCCCGCCGGGGTGACCCGAATTCCAGAAAAAGGAGGGGGGCCCGGGGGCGTTCCCTCCCCCGGCCTTACGTCTTCCTTCGCCTCGCGAACTCGCCGAGCATCCGCCGCGGTTCATCCGTCCGCCACGACGCCCCGAAGGCGTCCACGCCGGCGGCGATCGCGGCGGTCTGCGGCAGGTCCTCCCAGCGCCGGATCAGCGCCTTCTGCGCGCGGATCGCCTGCGGGCCCGCTGCCAGCAGCATCGCGACCCATTCCTCGACCGCGGTGTCGAGCGCGCCCGACGGCGCGACGCGCTCCACCAGCCCCCAGTCCAGCGCCTCGGCCGCGTCGATCGTCTCGGCCAGCAGCAGCAGGCGGCGCGTGCGGCCCCAGCCGATCAGCGCCGGCAGCAGCGCCGCCTCGACGACGGACGGGATGCCCACGCGCACCTCCGGCATGCCGAATTTCGCGCCGTCCGACGCAATCCGCATGTCGCAGGCGGCGGCCACTTCCAGCCCGGCGCCGAGGCACCAGCCGTTCACCCGCGCGATCACCGGCACCGGCAGGTCGCGGATGGCGCGGCAGCATCCGTGCACCAGGCGGATGAAGGCGCGCGCGCCCTTCTCGTCCTCGATCGCCGCCATGGCCGTGATGTCGGCGCCGCCGATGAAGGCGCGCGGCCCCGCGCCGGTCAGCACCACGGCGCGCAGCGCGGAGTCCTGCGCCAGCGTCGCGAAACGCGCGGCGAAGTCCTCCATCAGCGGCGGGTTCAGCGTGTTGAGCTTGGCGTCGTGGTCCACCACGACCCGCGCCACGCGCCCATCATGGGTTCGCTGCACATCGATGCGTCCGGCCATTGTGGTCCTCCCTGCCGGCATCCTGCGCCGGGGCGCGCGGGTTGCACAGCGGCCGGCATGAAGCGTTGCGTTGACGCCGTCGCGCCCGCACGGCCTTAACCGCGCCAAACGCCGCGGAGCACCACAGCCTTATGATCGCCGATGCCATTCCCTGGGTGCTGGGCGCCGCGCTGGTCGTATTCCTTGCCTGGCCGCGCCGGCGCCTGCGGATCAGCCAGGTCTATCGCGTCTCGCCGCGGGATCTGTGGGACGCCACCATGCCGCATCCTGCGCGACCAAACCTGTACGACGCGATCGAACGCTACGATTGGGCGCCGGGCTCCGACAGCGCGGCGATGATCCAGTATCGCGGCGCCGGCCGCGCGCATTACAGCCACGACCTGGCCGAGGACCGCCTGCAGGCCGGCCAGTTGATCGTCACGCTGAACGCCGCGGGCGAGGCGGCGGAGAAGATGACCTGCCAGACCGCCATCAGACCCGACCCCGGCGGCGCGCGGCTCGACATGGACATCGCCTTCGAGACGCTGAGCCGGCGCGGCGGCTGGCAATGGGCGCAGCTGCTGATGCGCGGCCTGACCGGCGTCAGCCTGCGGATGCAGATCAACGCCGTACTGGCGAAGTCCGGCGCCTTCGACCGCTACGCCGCCGCGCATGGCGGCGCGCCGGGGGGTGCCAGCGTGCTCGGCATGCGCGTGTCGCGCGGGGCGCTGCTGCTCGCCATCCTTGCCTGCGGCTGGTGGGCCTGGAGCTTCGGGCCGTGGCTGGCGCTGGCGCTGGTGGTCGGGCTGGTGGCGCACGAGGCCGGGCATGTCGCCGTCATGCGTGCCTTCGGCGACCGGTC
The DNA here is from genome assembly GCA_001464375.1 of Rhodospirillales bacterium Ga0074136. Classification (GTDB taxonomy): domain Bacteria; phylum Pseudomonadota; class Alphaproteobacteria; order Acetobacterales; family Acetobacteraceae; genus Neoroseomonas. Next base: position 18,568 of record LNEW01000161.1, read on the forward strand.
CAGCGCCTTCTACTTCGTGCCCTTCCTGGGCGGTGTCGCGATTGGGCGGATGAACCACGCGCAGGATTGGCGCCATGCGGCGATGGTGCTGGGCGGGCCGGTGGCGGGTCTGGGCTCGGCGCTGGTGGCGGGCGGGCTGGGCTGGCTGCTGGGCAACGACTTCCTGCTGGCCTGCGGGGCCTTCTTCGCCGCGATCAACCTGTTCAACCTGCTGCCCATCCCGCCGCTGGATGGCGGGCAGCTCGCGCTGATCGTGCTGCGATCGATGGTGCCGGCGCCGGTGCTGCGTCATGTCGGGACGGCGCTGATGGGCGGTGGCTTCGTGCTGGCGCTGTGGTGGGAACTCGGGCTGCTGGCCTGGCTGCTGGGGGCCTTCACGCTGGTCGCGCTGCTGGCGCCGGGCGGCATGGTGCCGGCCGGGCGTGCGGCGCTGACGCGCGGCGGCGCGGCCGGGCTCATGGTGATCGGTGTCGGCCTCGCGGCGCTTCTGGCGGGGATCTATGTCGCGGTCATCGACGGCTACGGGATGTATCCCCTGCTGCGCGCGCTGGTGGACGGGCCCTTCGCGGCCTGAGCGCCGTCAGCGCGGCGCGGCAAAACCCGCCATCGCCGCATAGCCGCCGGCGATGGCCGCCAGTTCCTCGCGCGCGATGACATCCTCGATGCGCGCGAAGCCGTCGGGAGCGCGTTCGCTGACCACGTCCACCACGCGCTCCGGCCCGCCGCGACGGTTGGAGCGCACGATCTCCGCGGTCTTGGGCAGGCGTTCGGCCTCATAGGCCGCCAGTGCAGCGGGCGCGTCCTGCGCCGCCAGCAGTGAAGCGAGACACCGCGCATCCAGCACCGCCTGCGACGCACCATTCGACCCCACCGGATACATCGGATGCGCCGCATCCCCCAGCAGCGTCACGCGCCCCTGCGTCCACCACGGCAGCGGGTCGCGGTCGCACATCGGGTATTCCCAGAATTCCGGCGTGGCGCGCACCAGCGCCGCGACATCCAGGAACGGGATGCGGAAGCGCGCGACGTGCGGCAGCACATCATCGAGCCGTCCCGGCCGCGACCAATCCTCGCGCCGCGGCGGCGGCTTCGTGGCGTCGCCGACCTGCGCGCAGACCACCCAGTTGGTCAGGCGCATTCCCGGCCGCGACCCGGCCGCGATGGGATACAGCACCAGCTTCTCGGCCATGTCGCCGGCGACGATCATCGTGTCGCCGCCCTCGAATTCCGGCCACTCCACCGCGCCGCGCCACATCTGGATGCCGTTCCAGCGGATGCCGCCATCCCCGGGGTGCAGCGCCGCGCGCAGCACGGAATGGATGCCGTCGGCGCCGACCAGCGCATCGCCGCGCGCGCTGCTGCCATCGGCGAAATGCGCGGTGACACCCTCGGCATCCTGCGCGAAGCCCGCCAGCCGCGCGCCCGTCACCAGCGCATCCGGCCCCAACCGTTCCCGCGCCGCGTCCCACAGCACCGCATGCAGATGCCCGCGATGAATGGAGAATTGCGGCACATCATGCCCGGCCCAGGTGCCGCGCGGTTCGACCCAGATCGCCTGGCCGAAGCGGTTCAGGTAGCGCAGTTCGCGCGTGCGCACCGCCACCGCATCCAGCGCCGGCAACAGCCCCAGCGCGGCCAGTTCGCGGATCGCATGCGGCAGGGTGTTGATGCCCACGCCAAGCGGGCGCACCGCCTCCGCCGCCTCGAACACCGTGCAGGGGATGCCGCGTTCGTGCAGCGAGAGCGCGAGCGTGAGGCCGCCCACGCCGCCGCCGCCGACCAGGATGGTCATGGCCGCGCGATCACGCCGCGTCGTCGACCGGCGGCGGCGTGGTGTCCTCGGGCCAGGCGGCACGTCTGGCGGCGCAACGGCGCAGCGCACAGGCCACCAGCACGCCCGCGGCGGCCGTGGTCACCACCGACGCCACGGCCATGCCCGCCATCCCGACCCCGATCACGCGAAGGATCATTGCATCACCCCTTTCCCGTCACGGTAGTATCAACGCCGGCAGCACACGCAAGCCGGGACGCCGTGACGCCGGAAGGATAGACTGACGCCGCGGCGCCGTCGCGGTCACCGCATCGCCGAACGGGAGGACCCCAGAATGACCATCCTACGCCGCGCCCTGCTGGGCGCCGGGCTTGCCACCGCCGCCGCCCTGCCCTTCGCCCGGCTGGAAGCGGCCGCACCCTTCGTGGGACGCGGCGCGCCCGCCTGGTATCGCTTCCGCTTCGGCGAATACGAGGTGACCATCGTCTCCGACGGCGCGCTGCCGCTCGGCAAGGCCGAGGATTCCTTCGTCGGCGCCGGCCCGGGCGAAGTGAACGCCATGATGCGCGCGGCCCTGCTGGACCCGGCCAATGCGCTGCTCGAACAGAATGCGGTCATCCTCAACACCGGCCGCCACCTGATCCTGTTCGACACCGGCATGGGCGACAGCATGGGCGCCGCCAGCCAGATGTTCGGCCCGACCACAGGGCGGCTGCTGCGCAACATGCGCGCGGCGGGGATCGAGCCCGCGCAGATCGACATGGTCGTGCTGACCCACGCGCATTGCGACCATTGCTGGGCGCTGGTGGATGCGCAGGGCAACCGCAACTTCCCCAACGCCCAGGTGGCGATCGCCGAAGCCGACCTGAAGTTCTGGACCGATGACGCCAATATCCGCGGCCCCGCCTTCATGGAGGCCTTCATCCGCGGCGCGCAGAAGAACCTGGCGGCCTATCGCGACCGCATGGTGATGGTGCGCGACGGCGCCGAGGTGCTGCCGGGCGTGACCGCGATCTCCGCGCCGGGGCATACGGTGGGGCACACGATCTACGCCATCGCCTCGGGGCCGCGGGTGATGGTCTATACCGGCGACCTCGCGCACCATCACATCCTGCTGCTGCGCCGCCCGCTGCTGGAATTCGCCTTCGACACCGACCCGAAGCTCTCGGCGCAGACGCGCGCGCGGCTGCTGGAACGCTTCGCCACCGACCAGCCGTCGATCCTGTCCTACCACTTCCCCTGGCCGGGGCTGGGCAACGTCGTGAAGGAAGGCCAGGCCTTCGGCTGGGTGCCGGCGCCGATGGACGTGACCAGCCTGGGGTAGCGATCAGCCCGGCGGGGCGCTGCGGTCCGGGTGCGGCCGCAGCGCGCGGATGCGCTCGGCCAGGTCCGGGCGCCCCGCTTCCAGCGCCATGAAGGCGGCCTCGTCGCGGGCGATCTCGTAGCCCAGGCGGTAGCCCTCCCCCGTCGCCCGGTCGAGGCTGCGGGCGAGGCCGGCGGCGATGCCGCGCGCGGGGTCGGTCATGCGGGTCTCCTGGCGCGAAAAGGCGCCGTTTCGCGCCGCTTCGGGCTTGCCGCACCCGCCCCCCGGGTGCAAGGTCCGGCCGCGTTGGCCGCCCCCCGGGGCTGGCCCGCTACACGCACGCGCTCCAGAGGACAGGCATGGCCAAGATCAAGGTGAAGACCCCCGTCGTCGAGATGGATGGGGATGAGATGACGCGCATCATCTGGGGGTTCATCAAGGACAAGCTGATCCTGCCCTACCTGGACATCGACCTGAAGTACTACGACCTCGGCATCCAGAAGCGCGACGAGACCGACGACCAGATCACCGTCGATTCCGCCCATGCCACCCGCCAGTACGGCGTGGCCGTGAAGTGCGCGACCATCACGCCGGACGAAGCGCGCGTGGCGGAATTCGGCCTCAAGAAGATGTGGCGCAGCCCGAACGGCACCATCCGCAACATCCTCGATGGCACGATCTTCCGCGAACCCATCATCTGCAAGAACGTGCCGCGCCTGGTGCCGCACTGGTCGAAGCCGATCGTCGTCGGCCGCCACGCCTATGGCGACATCTACCGCGCCGCCGAGACCAAGATCCCGGGTGCCGGCAAGGCCACGCTGACCTGGACCCCCGAGGGCGGCGGCGAGCCGATCGAACTCGAAGTGACCAACTTCCCAGCCGGTGGCGGCGTGCTGATGGGCATGCACAACACCCGCAAGTCGATCGAGGGCTTCGCCCGTGCGTCGCTCAACTACGGCCTCGCACGCGGCTATTCCGTGTACTTCAGCCACAAGAACACGATCCTCAAGGCCTATGACGGCGAGTTCAAGGACATCTTCAAGAAGGTGTTCGACGCCGAGTTCGCCGACAGGTTCAAGGCGGCCGGCCTGACCTACGAGGACCGCCTGATCGACGACATGGTGGCCTGCGCGCTGAAGTGGGAAGGCGGCTATGTCTGGGCCTGCAAGAACTACGATGGCGACGTGCAGTCCGACATCGTGGCGCAGGGCTTCGGCAGCCTGGGCCTCATGACCTCCGTGCTGCTGTCCCCCGATGGCCAGACCGTGGAATCCGAAGCGGCGCACGGCACCGTCACGCGCCATTTCCGCGAGCACCAGAAGGGCCGCGAGACCTCCACCAACCCGATCGCGTCGATCTTCGCCTGGACGCGCGGCCTGGCCTATCGCGGCAAGTTCGACGGCACGCCCGACGTCACCGCCTTCGCCGAGACGCTGGAGAAGGTCTGCGTCGACACGGTCGAGAGCGGCTTCATGACCAAGGACCTCGCGATCCTGATCGGCAAGGACCAGCCCTGGCTGAACACCCAGGCGTTCCTCGCGAAGATCGACGAGAACCTGAAGAAGGCGATGGCCTGATCCGCCGGGTGGCGCCGATGCGTGCGGCCGTGAAGCGGTGCGGCACGCTCGGCGCCAACCTGGCGCTGGCGCTGGCGGGCACGCCGGCGCGGGCTAATTGCTTCGACTGGTCGCATGGCCAGGCGGTGATCGAACAGGGTTCGCTGTCCGGCCTGCCGCCCGGAGCGCTGCGCTGGCGGATCGGCCGGGTGCCCGCCGGGGGCGCGCATTTGGCGACCGCGGTGGACCTCCGCTGGACCCTGCCGGGCGGGCGCAGCCGCACCCAGCGCATCTTCGACGGCATGCAGGACGGACGCGTTCTGGTCGACCGCCAGGGCACCACGCTGCGCCTGCGTGTCACCGGCTGCGGCGCCGGCGAAGACCGTTGCCGCGACGTGGCCCTGACCTATGCCTGGGACCGCGAGGCCCAGCGCTTCGCCGGCACCACGCCGGCGGCGCGCGACGCCGCCGCCACCGCCTGCGCGGCGGACGGGGCCACGCCCTGATGCCGCCGCTCACGCTGCTGGATTGGATCGCGCTGGCGGTCTTCGTGTCCTGCTGGGTGATCTATGCCCTGCTGGTGGACCGCATCCCGTCGATCCGCGCGCGCAGCGTGATCGCGGCGATGGACGAACACCGCCGGCGCTGGATGATCGCCGCGCTGCCGCGGGAGAACCGCATCGCCGACATCGCGGCGATCGGCAATTTGATGTCCTCGGTGTCGTTCCTCGCGACCAGCTCCATCCTGGTGCTCGGCGGCCTGGTGGCGATGATGGCCGCACCCGACCTCGGCCGGCGCGTGGTCGCGAGCTTCCCCTGGAGCGCGGTGCCCGACGACGCGATGTGGGAGGTCAAGATCGGCCTGCTGCTGCTGATCTTCGTCAACGCCTTCTTCGAGCTCACCTGGTCGCTGCGGCAATTCAACTATGTCAGCACGCTGGTCATGGCGATGCCGCAGGACCGCGCGGCGATCGCCAGCGCCGAGGCCGCGGCGCGGCTGGCGAACCGCGGCGCGCAGCACTTCAATACCGGGCTGCGGTCATATTATTTCGGCCTGGCGGCGCTGGCCTGGATCATCCATCCGCTGGCGCTGATCGCGGCCAGCCTGCTGGTGCTGCGCGAGTTGCACCGGCGGGAGTTCCGGTCCGTGGCGCGGGATGCGCTGGCGACGATGCGGGTGGAGTGAGGCGCCCGCCTCATCAGGACCGATGTGCCCACCCCCGTAGCAATGCTCACCGCCACCACCGAGCCCAGCGCATCCGTGTGGTTGAACCGCCGCGTCACCCCCGGCGCCGGCGTCACCGCCGCCACCGGCTCGTCCAGCGCCGGCCCCGGCACGAACCGCCGCACCAGCGCCCCGGCCGAGTTGTACTCAGCGATCTCCTGCTCCCCCGCCCACAGGAACCGCGTCGCCGCCGCCCCCTGCACCCGGCTCCGACGCCGCCCCACCGCGTCATACCCATAGGCGATGTTGACCACCCCGCCCGCCGTCTTCGACGCGGACAACAGCCGGTTCTGCGGGTCGTAGCGGTAGCTCCACACCCCATCCCCCGCCAGGTTGCCGTTGCCGTCGTAGCTCAGCGCCGCCGCGCCCACGCTGGTGTACTGGTTCAGCGCATTCGCCACATACCCCGTGCTGCCCGGCACCAGCCCCGGGTTCGTCTCCGCCGGCCGGTACGCCGCGTCGCTCGTCCCCCGCGCAATCAGCGCGTTCTCGCTGTTGTACTGGTACAGGAAGTCCGCCGACGTGCTCGGCGTGAATTCATGCCGCACCAGCTCCACCAGGTCATTGGCGTAGTGGCTGTAGATCGTCGCCGTACCGTTCAGCCGCGCGATATTCGTCCGCCGAGACAGCCGGTCATAAGCATAGCCCGCCAGGGGGCGGCGCTACAATACTTTGCTCCAAAACCACTGTAATATCGGTGACTCTTGTCCTTGGAAATGTAGTTCTAAACGATCCTCAACAGCTTTAGGGCTCCATGAAATAAGTGGCTCCAGGGAACGGCACTCTTCCTTGCTAGCGAGTCTTTCAAAATATCTAGCTTTACCTGGCGAAAATTTATTACTCAAAGGAATTCTTGTATAAATAGACATTTTCCCATTTGAAATGTCATGTCGCGCAAAATCGACTGGATCACAATATTGCTTAGGCACGAAAACTATACCTATGCGCCTCCAGCGACGACGCCACAATATGTCGACGCCAATCTTGAATAAGATAGGCGATTTGGCTATGATATGAGCATCCGATTTGTCGGCTGTTTTATCTCTTATTATATCAAGAAATACCAATAGCGGATCAATCCAAATTGCATAGCAAAATTTGCCGCTCGAGAGGGCGATCTCAAAAATGCTCACGCTTCTATGTTCTTTTTCATCAAGTTTGCGTATCATGCACTTACTCCGGCGCCGGCGATGGCTATGCGCGTCAGCGCGGACCGACCCGCACCCCCGGCATCTGCCCCTGCTGCAGCGCGCAAGCCTCGCGCACCACGCCGGCCGGCACTGGCTCACTGATGGCGCCCGGCACATCCAGGCGGCGATTGACCGCGAAGGCCTCGCGCAGCGCGCCATCCGCGCCGATCGTGTGGAACACCATCGACACCAGGCAGCACCCCTCGCGGCTGATCGCCACCAACCGCCCCGCCCGGTCGCGCGCGAAGGCCAGGCCGTTGATCTCGCCCGCCCGGCGGAAGCGCGCCTCCCCCGGTTGCATGATCCAGAGATCCCAGGCGCTGTTGGCGTTGTCGCCGATCAGCGGCACCCATAGGTCGGCCGCGCCATCGCCATTGACGTCGCCGAGCGCGGGGCGCGTGCCAGGCAGGTCGGTCTGCACCTCGATCCGCTGCGTCTCGGTCCCGCCATCGCGCACGCGGATGGTCCAGGTCGTGTCGTCCGACGCGGCCTCCAGCACCAGCGGCGCCAGGCCGGGGCGGGCGGCGCGCAGCGTGGCGCGCGCGGCATCCGCCGCCTGGACCAGCAGCGCGACCAGCGCCGCGCCGGCCAGCAGCGCGCGCATCACGCGCGACGCCCATGGCGGGCGAGCACGGCGCGCAACGCTTCGAGGTCGATCGCCTCGCCGGTCGCACGCCGACCGGTCCGCCCATCGCGGCCGATGATGGTGGTCGCCATGGTCAGCGCATTCAGCACGGCTTCCTCCACCGCTTCCGCCGCCGCCACGAACAGGGGCGACATGCGGTCATTGGGCCAGTCGGCGATGATCGCCTGGTGGGCGCGGCGCCGCACGCCGGCATGCGTGGCGAAGGCAATGGCGTAGTCGCCGGAGCCATCGCTGAACGCCGCCCCGGTGCGCGCGAGGCCCGCCATGGCGCGCGCAGCAAGACGCGTGAGGTTGCGGTCCGACAGCGGCGCATCGGTCGCGATCACCACCATCACCGATCCATCGGCATCGCCGCGGTCGGTGTGCTCCTTGAGATACCACTTGCCGAGTTCGCGCCCGACCGGGATGCCGTCCATCATCAGCACGCCGCCGTAATTCGCCTGCACCAGCGCGCCGATTGTCCATCCGCCAAGCGCGGCGGGCAGCACGCGCGACGACGTGCCGATACCGCCCTTGAAGCCGAAGGCCATGGTGCCGGTGCCCGCGCCGACGCTGCCCTCGTCGACCGGCCCATCGGCGGCGGCGTCCAGCGCGCCATGAATGTGCGCGGCGGTGACGCCCCGCGCGCGGATGTCGTTCAGCCGGCCGTCATTGGTCTCGCCCACCACGGCGTTGACGCTGACGGCGTCGGGATTGCGCGCCAGCGTCCAGTCGACCAGCGCCTCCACCGCGCGCCCGACCGCGAGCGTGTTGGTCAGCACGATCGGCGTCTCCAGCTCGCCGAGTTCCGCGAGCTGCGTCGCACCCGCCAGCTTGCCGTAGCCGTTCATCACCGACAGGCCCGCCGGCACGCGGTCGGTGAAGGGGTTGCCGGCGTGCGGGATGATGGCGGTGACGCCGGTGCGCGTCGCTTCGCCGTCGTGCAGCGTGACTTGGCCGACCCGCAGGCCGGCGACATCGGTGATGGCGTTCAGCGGCCCCGGGCGGAAGATGCCCGGCGCCAGGCCAAGGTCGCGCGCGCGGACGCGTCCCGTCATCGCGCGCCGCGCGTCACGCCGCGATGCCGTGCGCCAGCGCGTCCCGCACCGCGGCCAGCGCCTCGGCACTCTTGTCGGCATCCGGCCCGCCGGCCTGCGCCATGTCAGGCCGCCCACCGCCACCCTTGCCGCCAACCGCCGCGGAGGCCGCGCGTACCAGCGCCACGGCGTCCCGCCTCGCCAATGCCGACCACGATGGACGCCTTGCCTTCGGCGGTGCTGACCAGCGCGACGACATCCGCCGTGCCGCCCTTGAGGATCGCTTCCGCCAGGCCCTTCAGGTCGCGCGCCGGCACTTCACCCAGGTCGCGCAGCGCCACGCGCAGCCCGGCCACGGTCTCGACCTCCGCGCCGCCGCCGCCGGTCGCGAGCTTCTTGCGCAGCTCCGCCACGTCGCGTTCCAGCCTGCGGCGGTCCTCGACCAGCGCGGCGATGCGCCCGGCCAATTCGCCCGGCTGCGCCTTGAGCACCGCGGCGGCGGCGATCAGGCTTTCCTCCATGCCGGCGACATGCGCGAGCGCGGCATCGCCGGTCACCGCCTCCACGCGCCGGACGCCGGCGCTGACCGCGCCTTCGGACAGGATCTTGAACAGGCCGATATCGCCGGTGCGCCGCACATGCGTGCCGCCGCAGAGTTCCAGCGAATACACGCCGTGCTTCTCGACCGCGGCGGGGTCATGGGCCATGCCGACCACGCGGACCTCGTCGCCGTATTTCTCGCCGAACAGGGCCATGGCGCCGGCTTCGACGGCGGCCTCGGGCGTCATCAGGCGGGTGACGACCTCGGCGTTTTCGCGGATGCGCGCATTCACCTCGGCCTCGACCCAGTGCAGGTCTTCCTCGGTCATCGGCACCGGCTGCGAGACATCGAAGCGCAACCGGTCCGGCGCGTTCAACGACCCCTTCTGCGCGACATGATTCCCCAGGCGTCGCCGCAGCGCCTCGTGCAGCAAATGCGTCGCGGAATGATGCGCGCGGATCTTGCCGCGGCGCGTGTGGTCGAGTTCCGCGGTCACGGCCTGGCCGAGCTTCGCCTCGCCCTCCATCACCGTGCCGATATGCACATACAGCGCGCCCAGCTTCTTCTGCGTGTCGCGTACCGCGATGGTGCAGGCGGGTCCGGCCTGGATGATGCCGGTGTCGCCCACCTGGCCGCCGGATTCCGCGTAGAAGGGCGTCTGGTTCAGCAGCACCGCGACCTCGGCGCCGACCGGTGCCGCATCGACCGGCTTGCCGTCGACCACGATGGCGACGATCTCGCCCTCCGCGCTCTCGGTCGTGTAGCCGAGGAATTCCGACGCGCCGACCTTCTCCTTCAGGTCGAACCACACGCTTTCCGTCGCCGCCTCGCCACTGCCCGCCCAGGCGGCGCGGGCGCGCTTGCGCTGCTCGGTCATGGCGGCGTTGAAGCCCTCCACATCGACCGGGCGGCCCTCGGCGCGCAGCGCGTCCTGCGTGAGGTCCAGCGGAAAGCCGTAGGTGTCGTACAGGCGGAAGGCGACATCGCCCGGCAGCGTCTGGCCGGAGCCGAGCCGCGCGGTTTCCTCCGCCAGCAGCCCCAGGCCGCGTTCCAGCAGCGAGCGGAAGCGCGCCTCCTCCAGGCGCAGCGTCTCGCTGATCAGCGATTCCGCGCGTACCAGTTCGGGGTACGCCGCGCCCATCTGCCGCACCAGCGCCGGCAGCAGCCGGTGCATCAGCGGATCGCGCGAGCCCATCATGTGCGCGTGGCGCATCGCGCGGCGCAGGATGCGGCGCAGCACATAGCCGCGGCCCTCGTTGGACGGCAGCACGCCATCGGCGATCAGGAAGGCGCCGGCACGCAGGTGGTCGGCCACCACGCGATGGCTGCTGCGGAACGGCCCGTCGGGGGCCTGCCCGGTCGCTTCGGCCGACGCCAGGATGATCGCGCGCAGCGTGTCGGTGTCGTAGTTGTCGTGCTTGCCCTGCAGGATGGCGGCGAAGCGTTCGAGCCCCATGCCGGTGTCGATCGACGGGCGCGGCAGCGGGTTGCGCGTGCCGGCCGGTTCCTCGAGGAACTGCATGAACACCAGGTTCCAGATCTCGATGAACCGGTCGCCGTCCTCATTGGGCGAGCCAGGCGGGCCGCCGGGGATCTTGTCGCCATGGTCGAAGAAGATCTCCGAGCACGGCCCGCACGGCCCGGTATCCCCCATGCGCCAGAAATTGTCGGAGGTGCTGATGCGGATGATCCGACTGTCGGGCAGCCCGGCCACCTTCTTCCAGATGGCGGGCGCTTCCTCGTCCTCGGAGAACACTGTGACCAGCAGGCGGTCCTTCGGGAGCGAGAAGTCCTTGGTCAGCAGTTCCCACGCATACGGGATCGCCTGCTCCTTGAAGTAGTCGCCGAAGGAGAAGTTGCCCAGCATCTCGAAGAAGGTGTGGTGCCGCGCGGTGTAGCCGACATTGTCGAGGTCGTTGTGCTTGCCGCCGGCGCGGACCGACTTCTGCGCCGTGGTGGCGCGCGTGTAGGGGCGCTTTTCCTGCCCGGTGAACACGTTCTTGAATTGCACCATGCCGGAATTGGCGAACATCAGCGTGGGGTCGTTGCGCGGCACCAGTGGGCTGCTCTCGACCACCTCGTGCCCATTGCGCGCGAAGTAATCCAGGAAGGTGGCGCGGATGTCGTTGCTGCTCGTCATGTCCGATCCGTAGCGACCCCCGGCAGACCGGGCACCGGCAAGGTGTTGACCCAAGGCCGCGACAGGTAGCGCGCGCCGCGCAAGGCGTGAAGGGGCGGCGCGGCGGGAAGACCGCGCGGGGGCGCTGCTTCGCGTTGGCATGGAGGGCCGTCCCGGCATGATCGGGAAGCAGAACACGACCCGGCATGCCGCTGGGCGTTCTGTCGACCGCCTGAGCCCGGTCCCGGCGCGGATCGCCGAGCGGCCCGCCGGGCAGCGGGCGGATGGACCGGAGCTTCTGTGGCGCCACAGCACCCGCCGTGGTGATGGCGCTGCGCTGCGCCCCGTCAGATCAGTCCGGATCGACCCCAGGCGGGCCGCGCTTCGCGTCGCGGCGCAACTCCGCGGGCTTCTCCTGCTGCCGGCGCTCCTTGCCGAAATCCGGCCCGCCTTCCTTGCGTTCGTCGGGGCGCTCGCGCGGGTCGGGTTGGCGCGGCGGCGCCGGCGGTGACGTCTTGGGAAGAACCGGGCGGCGCGGTGCGTTCATCGAAGACCCTCCTGGCGGTTTCAACGTCGCCCACCACAGGGGGTTGCCCGAGCGGCGTCATCGCGCCAGGGAAACTATGAACTTTCGGTAATGTGGAACGAGAGGAACACCCCATGATGCTCCGCCCGCTCGCGCTGGTCGCGCTGATCGCCTCCCTGCCGGCCCTCACCACACCCGCCATGGCGGATGACGATCGCTGCCGCGGCGCGGTCAGCGCCGAGGACGCCATACGCATCGCCCGCACCGCCGGCCTGGTGCGCGTCGAGGAGGTCGATTGCGATGACCGCAAATGGGAGGTCGAAGGTCGCGATGCCCGCGGCCGAGAGATCGAGGTCGAGATCAGCGCCCGCACCGGCCGAATCCTCGACGTCGACCGCGACGACTGACGGGGGTACGCAGCCCCCGCCTGCCGCCGTGCGACAGGGCTATTCCGCCGCGATCGCCTCGTCGTCGGCGCCGCCTTCGCCGGCCAGCATCTGGTCCACCAGAAGCCCGGCCTGGGCACGCACGCGCTGTTCGATGGACGCCGCCATCTCCGGGTGGTCGCGCAGGAACTGCTTGGCGTTCTCGCGCCCCTGGCCGATGCGCTGGCTGTCGCAGGAGAACCAGGCGCCCGACTTCTCGACCACATTGGCCTTCACGCCGAGGTCGATGAGTTCGCCGACCTTGGAGATGCCCTCGCCATACATGATGTCGAACTCGACCTCGCGGAACGGCGGGGCCATCTTGTTCTTCACCACCTTCACGCGGGTGTGGTTGCCGGTCACCTCGTCGCGGTCCTTGATGGCGCCGATGCGGCGGATCTCCATGCGGACGGACGCGTAGAACTTCAGCGCATTGCCGCCCGTGGTGGTCTCCGGGTTGCCGAACATGACGCCGATCTTGAGCCGGATCTGGTTCAGGAAGACCAGCAGCGTATGGGACTTGCTGACCGACCCGGTCAGCTTGCGCAGTGCCTGGGACATCAGGCGTGCGTGCAGGCCGACATGGGTGTCGCCCATCTCGCCTTCGAGTTCCGCGCGCGGCACCAGGGCGGCGACGGAATCGACCACCAGCACGTCCACCGCGCCGGACCGCACCAGCGTATCGGCGATCTCGAGCGCCTGCTCGCCGGCATCGGGCTGGCTGATCAGCAGGTTGTCGACATCGACGCCAAGTTTCTTGGCATAGCCGGGGTCGAGCGCGTGCTCGGCATCGACGAAGGCGCAGGTGCCGCCCTTCTTCTGGGCCTCGGCGATGATGTGCAGCGCCAGCGTGGTCTTGCCCGAGGATTCAGGCCCGTAGATCTCGATGATGCGCCCCTTGGGCAGCCCACCGATCCCCAAGGCGAGGTCGAGCCCGAGCGATCCGGAGGAGATCACCTCGATCTCGCCCTGCTGGGACTGCCTGGCGCCCAACCGCATGATCGAGCCCTTGCCGAAGGCCCGCTCGATCTGGCTCAGCGCGGCGTCCAGCGCCTTTCCCTTATCCATGCCCTTCCCCCGCTCCAGCGATGGCTTATCAACCATAGGGCGATCTCCTTCAGGCGTCTATCGCCCATTAATCGAGAGACCCCATCGGGCCCCGTGCCGCCCCACCCGCGCATGGCGGGGCGATTCGACGCAAGCGGAGCATGCGCGAAACCGGCCCGCGCATCAAGAACATATTAAGAACAAGCATCCGCCCGGCCAGGCTCGCCCCCGGCGCGTCTCACCCCGGGGGCATGCGCCGGTCCACGACATAGCGCACGCCCTCGGGGCCGATGGCCTCGGCATGCGGCCGGCCATGGCCCATGGCGAAAACCTCGCCCGGCCCAGCCCCTCGGCGGTCAGCGTGATCGCACCTTCGAGGACCAGCGCGCGCACGTCGAAGGGATGCGTGTGCTCGGGCGTCGGCGGCGCGTGGGGCGCGACCGTCGTCACGACCTCGTTGTAGCCATCGCTGCGCAACGCCGCCTCGAACGCCCCGTACTGCATGCTCGTCGCCTCGCGGCGGCGCTTGGGGGAGTCTAGGCCTGCGCCACCGCCGCCGCCAATTCCGCCATGCGGAAGGGCTTCTCCAGGAAGCGCATGCCGCGCCCGGCCAGCCCCTCGCCCACGGTGGCCGCCGCATAGCCCGAGACCAGCACCACCGAGAGCCCCGGCAGCGTCGCCTGCAGCGCCTCGGCCAGGGCCAGACCGTCCATGTCGCCAGGCATGGTCACGTCGGTCACCAGCACCTCCGGCACGAAGCCGGCATCGACCAAGGTCATCGCCGCCTCGGCATCCTCGGCGGCCTGCACGTCATGCCCGGCGGCGAGCAGGGCGCGCCGCGCGAGCAGGCGCAGCGGCGGCTCGTCCTCGACCAGCAGCACGCGGCGCGACAGCGCGGCGACGGGCGCCGCGGCCGGCGCCACCTCGGCCTGCTCCGCCGCCTCGCTGCGCGGGAACCACAGCCGGAACGCGGTGCCGCGCCCGGGCTCGGAGGCCACCGACACATGCCCGCCCGACTGCCGCAGGATGCCGAGCACGGTGGACAGCCCGAGCCCCGTCCCCCCCTGCCCGCGCCGCGTCGTGAAGAAGGGTTCGAAGATGCGCGGCAACAGTGCCGGCGGTATGCCGCCACCCTGGTCGGCCACCGTGAGGACCGCCCAGGATCCCGGCGGGATCACCGCGCCCTGCGCGACCTCCTCCGCCGCCAGGTCCACCCCTGCCAGCCCGATCCGGATGGTGCCGCCATCGGGCATGGCATCGCGCGCATTCACCACCAGGTTCAGCAGCGCCTGGTCGAGCTGCGACGGATCGACGCGCGCGCGTGGCCCCGGCATGGCGACATCCAGCACCAGCACCTGGCGCGCACCCAGCAGGCGCGTCAGCAGCGGCGCCATCGCCTCGATCGCCGAACCCAGCGCCACCACCCGCGGCGCCAGCGCCTGGCGGCTGGCAAACGCCAGCAACTGCCGCACCAGCCGCGCCCCGCGCCCGGCGCTGTCCAGGATCTGGCGCAAATCCTCGGCCGTCTCGGGATCGGGCGTCCGCGCCAGCGCCGCCTCCGCCGCGCCGGAGACGGCGGCCAGGAGGTTGTTGAAGTCATGCGCCACGCCGCCGGCCAGCTGGCCGATGGATTGCAGCCGCGCGCCTTCCTCCATCTGCGCCTGCATGCGCCGGCGCGCGGTCACGTCGACCACGCGCATCAGCGCGCCGGGCTCGCCGCGCAGCGGCCGGCACGCCACCTCGAAGCTGGCGTCGGCGGGCAGCGATTCATTGGCGATGCGTGCCGCCACCACCGGCGGCGCCGGCGGCCCCGCCAGGGCGGCGGCGATGGCGCCCGCCACCGCGGCGCGCGAATCCTCGACGAACAGTTCTGCCCCCGGCAGCCCCGCCGCCGGCGCGGCGCCGCAGAATTCCGCCAGCGCCGGATTGGCCAGGCGGATGCGCCCGGCGGTATCCAGCACCGCCAGCCCCGCCGCTTCCTCTGCCTCGAACAACCGGCGAAACGCCGATGCCTCGTGGTCGCGATCCGTCACGCCGATGGCCCCCGCCCGCCGAGCCGCCAGACATAGGCGATGATCTCGGCCACCGCCTGATAATGCTCGGCCGGGATTTCCGCATCCAGGTCCAGACGGAACAGCGCGCGCGCGAGTGGCGGATTGGACACGATCGGCACGCGGTTGTCCTCGGCCAGGGCCCGGATGCGCGCCGCCACCGCGTCGGCGCCCTTGGCCACGATGCGCGGCGCGGCGGAACTGCCCTGTTCATAGGCCAGCGCCACCGCGAAGTGCGTCGGGTTGGTCACCACCACGGCGGCCTTCGGCACCGCCGCCATCATCCGCCCCCGCGCGCGCTGGTGCCGCAGCTGGCGCAGGCGGCCCTTGATCTGCGGATCGCCTTCGCTCTCGCGCGATTCCTCCTTCAGGTCCTGTCGGCTCATGCGCAGCTTGTGCAGATGCCGCCAGCGCACCCACAGCCAATCCAGCGCCGCGATCGCCGCGAAGGCGGACAGCGCGGCCAGCGCCAGGTCGATGGCCGCCCGCCCGCCGGCGCCGAGCAACGCCGCTGGCGGCAGATACAGCAGCCCCGCCAACGCCGCCGGATCGCCCACCGCCCACCACAGCGCCGCCCCCACCAGGCCGAGCTTCAGCAGCGTGCGCAGGAATTCGATCGCGCCTTCCGCCCCGAACAGCCGCTTCAGCGCCGCCAGCGGATTGATGCGCGAGACCTGCGGCTGGAGCCCCTTGGCCGAGACCAGCAGCCGCGTCTGCAGGAAGGTCGCGACCAGCGCCCCCGCGCCGGCCAGCATCGCCGGCGGCAGCGCGGCCAGCAGGCCGAGCCGGCCCAGTTCCACCGCGGCGACCATCGGCGCGACCTCGTGCGCGCGCGCCAGCACCGCGCGCAGGCCGCGCAGCATCTCGGTGCCCGCGGGCGGCAGCGCGATCATCAGCCCCAGAACGCCGCCGGCCAGCGCGCCGAAGCCCGCCAGTTCGCGCGAGACGGCGACCTGGCCGTCCTCGCGCGCCTTCTCGATGCGCCGCGGTGTGGCCGCTTCCGTGCGGTCTTCGGCCTCGCCACCGCCACCCTGCCCGCCGCCCTCGGCCATGGGTCAGCGCAGCCCGGGCAGCGCGAGAAACGCCGCGCGCGCCGCTTCGCCGAAGGCGCCCAGCAACGCCGGCATCACCGCCCCCAGCAGCGCGAGCCCCAGCAGCACCTGCCCCGGGATCGCGACGAAATACACCTGCACCTGTGGCGCGATGCGCGCGAGCAAACCGAGTGCGACGTTGATGATGATGGCGGCCACCACGAAGGGCGCGGCCAGGCGCAGCGACAGCGCCAGGCTCTCCGCGGCCGCCGCCGCGAAGGCTTCCGCGCCGGCCCCCGCCGGGAAGGGTTCGCCCGGCGGCAGCAGCGTGTAGGACTCCGCCAGCGCGCGCAGCGGGATGGCGTAGAGGCCGGTGGACAGCACCACCACCACGGCGGCCAGCGACAGCAGCCGCCCCGGCGCGGTGCCGAGCCCACCCAGCGCGGGGTCCGGCACCATCGCCTGCGCAAGGCCGAGCAGCAGCGCGACCATCTGCCCTGCCACCGCCATCGCCATCACGATCAACCGCGCCAGGCCGCCCAGCCACAACCCGACAAGCACTTCCAGCAGGATCAGCCGCACCGATTCCGCAGCGCTGTCCGGCGCCGCGGGAAGGCTGGGCGCAAGCCCCGGCAGGAGCACCAGCACCACGGCCAGCCCCAGGCCGAGCCGGATCGACGGCGGCACGTCGTCCTCGCCCAGCCCCGGCAGCACCATGACCGCCGCCCCGAGCCGCGCGAAGGTCAGCACGGCTTGGAAGGCAAGGCCGGGCAGCATGGCCAGGAAGGCGGATTCGTCCACGCGTCAGCCCTTCAGGCCGACATCGACCACCGCCTGGAACAGGCTGCCCGCATAGCCGCGCAGCACCCCCGCCATGAACGGCCCCAGCAACACCAGCGCGCCCGCCAGCACCATGACCTTGGGCAGGAAGCCGAGCGTCGCCTCGTTCACCTGCGTCAGCGCCTGCAGCACCGCGATGACCAGGCCCGCGATGAGCATGAGCACCAGCAGCGGCCCGCCGATCTGCAGCGTGACCCACAGCGCTTCCCGGCTGGCGAGCGCGACCTCGTTCACCGCCGGACCTTTTTCCGGCGCAGGGTGTTCATGGCGTTCCCTCAGATCGGCATGCGCATCACGTCCTGGTAGGCGGCGACCACGCGGTCGCGCACCGCCACGGCGGTCTGCAGCGTCAGTTCGGCACGACCCACGGCGAGCACCACATCGGTGACGCTGCCCTGCCCGCTCAGCGCGCGGGTGGACGCCGTGTCGGCCTCCCGCCCCACCTCGACGGCCTGTTCCATGGCGCGGGTCAGCGCCGCGCCGAAACCCGCGCCGCCCGCTGGCGTGGCGGCATTCGGCAGCGCATCGGCCGCGCGATACGCCGCCGCGGCGCCGGCGGGGGCGAGCGGGATGCTCATCCGCGCAGCGCCTCGATCGTGCGGGTCAGCATGCCGCGGGTGACTTCCAGCACCGACAGGTTGGCGGCGTAGGATCGCTGCGCCTCGCGCATGTCCATCGTCTCGACCAGGCTGTCGACGTTCGGCATGCGGACGTAGCCGCGGGCATCGGCGGCCGGGTGCGACGGATCATGGCGCACCGGGAAATCACCCGACGCGGTGCCGACGCGCGACACCGCCACGGTGGCCGTGCCCAGCTCGCGGTCCATGCGGTTGCGGAAACTGACCGTCTTGCGGCGGTACGGATCGCCGCCGGCGGTCTCGGCCGTGCTGTCGCGGTTGGCCAGGTTCTCGGCCACCACCCGCAGGCGCGTCGATTGCGCCTGCATGCCGGCGGCGGAGATGCGCAGCGCGCGGTCCAGGTCCATGGTCGTGCCCCTTACGTGTTGCGCCCGAGCGCGGTACGGAACAGCCCGAGGTAGCGGCGGTGCAGCCCGACCGCGAGCGCATGCGCCGTCTCGGTATCGGCGATGCGGATCGCCTCGCGGTCGAGTGCCACGCCGTTGCCGTCCATGCTGCGGTCGGGCAGCCGGCGTTCGGCGCGCGCACGTGGGTCGGCACCGCCGGCCGGGCCGAGATGCCTGGCATTGGTCTGCACCATCGCGGCGCTCACGGCCTGGCCGAAGGGCCGCAGGTCCGACGGGCGAAACCCTGGCGTATCGGCGTTTGCGACGTTCTGCGACAGCACGCGCTGGCGTGCATCCAGCCAGCGCATGCGGCTCTCGGCGAGGGCAACGGGGCCGGTACGGGTCGGGTCCATGCATGCTTGCGTCGCACGCCGCCGCCGAAGGTTCGGTTAACGCGTTCGCGCGACCGCCATCGCCGGTCGCCGCCTCCGGCGGCCGGGCTCGCCTGGCTGCCGGCGGCGGCCATTCGGGCACGGTTTCAAGTCTTGCGGCTTCAAGGAGGCTCGGAAAACGCTGCGAGACAACAAACTGGAGCCGCTTCACCGTCTTCGCTTGCGGTGAGGCGGCTCCAAGGCCGCATCGCAACGGCGCGGTAACCATGACCGTGTTGACTGCCGCCCATGGGCAGCATCGCCGAGCACTCCGGAAAGACACGGCAGACCGCCGTGCTGGTCGCCGCCATCGAGGCGATGGAGGCGACCCTCGCCGTTGCGGAGGCGCTGGTCATCGAGCGCCGCCGCATCGACCTCGCGGGCCTCGAGGCCGAGATCGGCCGCATCTGCGCCGCCTCCCTCGTCGTGCCCAAGGGCGCCGCGACGGATGTCCGCCTGCGGCTCGAGGCGCTGGTGCGCGCGCTCGACCGGCTGCGCACGGGGCTCGCCCCGCCCTGACCCACCCACCCCGCCGGCAGGAGGCCGCGGCATGACCCCTGAGACGACACAATGGCTGACCGCGGCCGCATCGCTGCTCGCGGTGCTGGGCCTGGTGCTGCTGGGCGGGCGGCTGCTGCGCGCCAGCGGCTTCGCGCCGACCGCGCGCGCCGGCACGCGCCTCAGCGTGCAGGAAACCCTGGCGCTGGACCCACGGCGGCGGCTGGTGCTGGTGCGCTGCGACGGGCGCGACCTGCTGCTGCTGACCGGCGGCACGCAGGATCAGGTGGTCGGATGGCTGCCGGAGCGCGCCGCATGATCCGCGCCCTGGTGGTGGTCGCGCTGCTGCTGCCCGGCGCGGCGCTGGCGCAGTCGGTCGCGATCGACCTTGGCCAGGCGGGCCAACCCGGCGCCACATCGCGACTGGTGCAACTGACCGCGCTGATCGGGCTGCTGTCACTCGCCCCTTCCCTGCTGGTGATGGCGACCGCGTTCACCCGCATCGTCATCGTGCTGGCGCTGCTGCGCAGCGCGATCGGCGCGCAGGGCATCCCGCCCAACCCGGTGCTGGTGGGGCTTGCGCTGTTCCTCACCTTCTTCGTCATGCAGCCGGTCTTCGAGGCCGCCTGGACGCAGGGCCTGCTGCCGTTGTCCGAGGGGCGCATCGGCGAGATCGCGGGGCTGGAGGCTGCCGCCGAACCCTTCCGCCGCTTCATGGCCGCGCAGGTGCGCGAGGACGACCTGGCGCATTTCCTGGACCTGGCGAACCTGCCCGCGCCAGCCAGTGCCGAGGCGGCGCCCTGGCGCGCCCTGGTGCCGGCCTTCATGGTCGGCGAATTGAAGCGCGCCTTCGAGATCGGCTTCCTGTTGTTCCTGCCCTTCCTGGTGATCGACATGGTGGTCGCCAGTGTCCTGATGTCGCTCGGCATGATGATGCTGCCGCCATCGGTGGTGGCACTGCCCTTCAAGCTGATCTTCTTCGTGCTGGTGGATGGCTGGCGGCTGGTCTCGGCCAGCCTGGTGCAGGGCTTCGTCGGGCTGTGAGCGGGCGCACGCCGCCGGAGACGGCCGGCCCCTAGGCTGCGCGGCACCGACCCGACGGGAGGCCGCGATGAGGCTCTGGCTGGCAGGCGTATTGGTGGCCGTCGCCGCCGTGGCGAGCAGCGGCGCGCAGGCCCAGGATGCGCCACCGAACCCGTTGCAGAGCTGCCTTGCCGACCACGGCGCCTCGCTCGACGCCGCGCCGCTGCTGGAACGCACGGTCGGCGCCGCGAAGCCCGCCACGCCCGGCAGCGCGCCGGAGACCGAGGCCGGCGCGCGCGCCGATGCGCACGGGCTGTACCTGCGCCCGCGCAACCTGGTCGGCGTCTCGGGCCGCTACATCGAGGTCGCGATGCCGCGCCCGCGCGGGCTGCAGACGGACTGGATCAATCTCGAGCTGATCGCCGCGGCGCGCCCGGCCGACACCGGCGCGCCCTCGCGCCAGGCGATGGGGATTTTCGCCCGCTTCCTCACCGACGGCTCGGGGCGCGTCGTCGAGGAGGCGGGGCTGGCGATCGTGCGGGTGGACCTGCCGCCGCTCGGCAGCTTCCTCAACGGCGGTGGGCCGACGCAGCTGCGTGAATCCTGGCTGATCGTCCTGGCGCTGTGCGATGCACGCAAGGCGCAGATGCATGGCTGGGCGACCTATGAATTCGGCGTCGGGTCGTCCTGGCTGGCGGCGGGCGGCACGGCGGTGGTGCTGGTGCTGCTGCTGCTGCTGGCGCTGCACGCCGCAACCGTGGCGCATCGCAGCCTGCTGAAGCGCGTCTGGACCGCCTGCCGGACCGACGAGGACCCGCCCGACCCGCCTCTGCTCTGGCGCTACCGGCGCATGCTGCACCCGGCGGCGATGACCCAGACCGCCGAGGGCGATGCCAGCCTCGGCCGCTTCCAGATCATGGTCTTTACCTTCGTCGTGGTGGGCGTCCTGCTGGTGGTGTTCTTCAGCACCTTCTCGATCCCGGTGCTGTCGGGCGACATCCTCGCGCTGCTGGGCATCACCGCGCTGGGCAGCTTCGGGGCGCGGATCGCGGCGAATTCCGGTTCCGTCTCGACCGCCAATGCGGCCTGGCTGGCCGGCAAGGGCGTGGTGGCTGGCAACAGTCGGCTGCCGCGCATGAGCGACCTGGTGATCGCCGATGGCGAGGTCGACCTCACGCGCGTGCAGGCGCTGTTCTTCACGCTGCTGGTGTGCTCCAGCCTGATCTTCTCGGGCACGGCGGATCTCGCGGGCTTCACCGTGCCGGCGCAGACCATGCAGCTGCTGGGCCTCAGCCAGCTCACCTATGTCGCGGGCAAGGCGATCCCGGCGGAAGGCGTGCGGCGGCTGAACGCCGAGCTGGACGCGCTGCGCGCCGCCGAGAGGCAGTCCATCGAGGCACGGGCGCGGCTGCTCGCCGTGCCGCTGGTAACCGGGCTGGACGATGCCGCGCGCGCCGCGGAGGAAATCCGCTCCGCCGAGGCGCTGGCCCAGGCGCGCCAGCGCTGGACCGATGCCCGCATCGCCGCGACCACCACGCTCGAACCCATCTACGGCGAGCGGCTCCGTGCCGAGCGCCTGGCGCGCCTCGACCCCGGCGCGCCGTGAGCGCGGTCAGCCGCGCGGCAGGTGCTCGGCGATATAGGGCGGCAGGTGGAAGGCGCCGGCATGGATCTCCGGCGTCCAGTAGCGCGTGGTGCCGAGGATGCCGGCGGCCTGCGCGCGCGCGCGAATGTCGTCCACCGGCACGGCGCGGCAGGACGCGTCCTTGCCCGCCCAGCCAAGCGTCATGAAGCCACCGACATAGGTCGGCACTGCGGCCAGGTAGGCCCAGATGTCCGGGAAGGCGCGGCCCCGGCGGATCGAGGTCTCGCGCAGTTCATCGGCCTGCATCGCGGGCACGCCGCACTGGTTCACCACAATGCCGCGCGCGGTCAGCAGGCGGGCGCAGTTGGCGTAGAATTCATCGGTGAACAGCACCTCGCCCACCCCGATCGGGTCGGTGCTGTCGACGATCACGACGTCGAAGGACGCATCCGGCGCGCGCCGGACGTAGTCGATGCCGTCGGCCACCAGCACCTGCGCGCGCGGGTCATCCCACGCATCGCCGCCGATGGCGGGCAGGTGTTCCTTCGCGAGGCGGATCACCTCGCCATCGATCTCGACCATCACGGCGCGCTGCACGGTGCGGTGCTGCAGCACGCGCCGCAGCACGCCGCCATCGCCCGCGCCGATGATCAGCACGCGCCTGGCATCGCCATGCGCCAGCAGCGGCACATGCGCGATCATCTCCTGGTAGGAGAATTCGTCCGCCTCGGTGATCTGGACCACGCCGTCGAGCATCATGACGCGGCCATGCGTCTCGCTCTCGAAGATCAGGATGTCCTGGAAGTCCGAGCGCACCCGCGCGAGTTCGCGCTTCACCCGGAAGCGCTGGCCCCAAGCTTCGTAGAGCGTCTCGTTCACCCAGAGGTCGTAGGCCATCAGGAAATCCCCCGATCATGCGAAAGGGCCGGACGCTGCCGTCCGGCCCTGGTTCTGCGTGTCGCTATGCGGCGCGCTGCGAGCGCGCCGAGGCCGCGAATGCGGCCCGCCGGCAGTCCGGCGAAAGCCAAGGGCCGCGGACGCGGCCCGCCCGGCGCTTGAGGGCCGGCGAACTACCCGATCAGGCCGCGCTTGTGTTCGGCCAGCTGCACGCGTTCCGGCAGGAAGCCGCGCTTGAGCGCCGGCAGCGCCTTGTAGGGGTCGCAGTCGCCGCAGACGAAGATGTCCAGCGCCGCGTAGTCGCGTTCGGGCCAGGAATGGATCGACACGTGGCTCTCGGCCAGCACCAGCACGCCCGACACTCCGCCATTGGGCGAGAAGTGGTGGAAATGCCCGTGCAGGATCGTCGCCCCGGTGGCGAGCGCGGCTTCGCGCAGCACGGCATCGATGTGTTCGGGGTCGTCGAGATTCGTCGCCCCCCACAGGTCGATGATCACGTGCGTCCCGGCGTAGCGAACGCCATTGCGCGCAATGAAATAGTCCTTCTCGGGGTGCACCGAGCGGTCTTCGTCAATGTTCCGGGTGTCGCTCGGCAAATCCGAGACCATCCCCGGTTGGACGAGAGCATCCATGTGAGGGCTCCTTCCAGCCAGCAGATGACCAGGGCGATCGGGAAAGTCCGATCATTTGGGTCAACGGCCGCGCGATATGCGGCAAGGGGTCCGTGGACGCAAGTGAAATCCTCACCACGGCCGGAAAAACTCCCCCGGGGACCGGAAAAATTGTCGCTCCCCCACCCGGGGGACGCGCAACTCAGCGCGCAACCTGCACGCCCGCCCGCAAGGCCTCCAGCCGCGTCGGCAGCACGCGCAGCACGCCGAGCTCACGTTGCAGGCGCGGCAGGTCGGCCACGCCGCGCAGCGGGTCGGCAGTCAGCAGGTCGAAGGCCTCGGCCAGCGGACCGCCGGCCATGCGCGCGCCATGGGCCTCGCGCAGCGCGACCAGCGAAGCCTCCTCGCCGGCCAGCGCGGCATAGGCCGCGGCGCGGGCCAGCGCGGCGCGGTCCGCCTGGCCGAGCGGCGCCGGGGGCGCGGGCAGCAGGGCCGCCAGGTGTTCGCGCTGGGCAGCGGCAGCGCCTGCCCAATCCTGCGCCTCGGCGCGCAATTCGGCGCGCGCCTCGGCACCCGCGGAGCCGAGGCGGGCCAGCGCCTGCTCCGCCGCCATCCTGTCGCCGCGCCGCGCCAACGCCCGCGCGCGCAGCCGCGTGCGTTCAGTCGCGAGCGCCGCCGGCAGATCATCCCCCCTGCTGCGATCCAGCGCGGCGAGCGCGGCGGTGGGGTCGCCCTCGGCCATGCGCAGCGCCGCCAGCCTGGCGCCGAGCGCGGCGCGCGCCGGCGGTACGGCGCGCGCCGCCGCACGGTCCAGCAGCTCCGCCGCGCGCCCCGCCAGGTCGAGCGCGGCCAGGCGCTCCGCCAGCAGCAGCACCGCCGCCTCGCCGCGTTCGCCCTCCGGCAGCAGCTCGGGATGCGCGTCGAACAGCGTGGTGGCGGCGAGCGGCGGCGCGGTCTCCAGCGCCACGGCGAAGGCCTCGGCGAGTTCGGGGCGCAGCGCGCGGGCCTGGTCGGGGAACACGCGCGCCGCCTCGTCCAGCATCGCGAAGGCGGCCTGGCCGTTGCCGGAGGCGAGGCGCAACGCGGCGATGCGCCGGCGCATGGCCAATTCCGGCGGGCCGCCCCGCCAGGCGAACAGCGCCTGGTCCAGCGCATCGGCGGCGCCGGTCGCATCGATCGCGCCGGACGCCAGGCGCAGTTCCGCGGTCAGCCGCAATGCGGCGGCGCGCTGGCGGCGGTCGCGAGATGCCGCCACGACGCCGTACAGGCGCAGCGCGTCCTCCGCCCGGCCGTCGGCTTCGGCCAGCATGGCGCGCGTGAGTTCGAGCCCTGGCGCGTCCCCGGCCTCGGCCAGCAGGCGCGCGGCGCGCGGCGCCTCGCCGCCGGCAACCAGCGTCTCGAGCACCTGCGGCAGCATCCGCGCGCGCAGCGCGTCGGGATAGACGAGCAGCAGCGGCGCCCCGGCGGCGAGCGCAGGCGCGGCCGCGCGCGCATCGCCCTGCGCGGCCGCCAGCAGCGCGCGCCACAGCGTGAGTTCATCGGAGGCCGGCAGGCGTGGATCGGCCAGCACCCGCGCTTCCTCGGCGCGGCCGGCGAGCAGCGCCGCCGCACCCTGCGCCAGCAGCAGGCGCGCGTCGTCCCGGGCCCGCGGGTCCTCGCGCAGGCCGAGGGCGAGCATGGCCTGCGCCTCCTGCGGCATGCCCAGCGCCAGCAGCGTCTCGGCCACCGCGCGGCGCGGCACGCCGCGCGCCAGCGGCGGCGTTTCGTTCAACGACAGCAGCTGCGTGCGCAGCCGCTCCATCAAGGCCGGCACAGGCGCCACCGGCAGGTCGAGCAGTCGCGACATCGCCACGGCTTCAGCCGGCGGATCGCGCCCCGGCGCGGCGCCGAGTGCCAGGCCACCGCCGGGCGCTTCCACCAGGAATCGCTCGCCCAAGGCGCGCAGCACGACACGGTCGGACCGCGGCAGCACCACGGCGCCCATGATGCTGGGGAGGATCTCGAGCTCGGGCAGGCGGCGCGCCACGCCGATGCCCGGTCCGGGCCGGCGCAGCGTGCCGACCAGCAGGGCCTCCCCGGTCTCGGGGTCGGCGATCGCGAGGGTGGTGCCGAGCGCCTCCGCCGTGATGCTGCCCAGCAGCGCCAGGCGGGCTGGCGGGCCGGGTTCGGGCACGGCCCGCAGCGGCGGTGCATCGGGCGCCGCGGCATCGGGGCGGGCCTCCAGCACCCAGGCGGCGCCGTCGCGCCGGGCGTGCAGCACCGCCGGCGGCGCCAGGCGCAGGCGCACCACCGTGGCGTCGCCGGCGATCGCAGTCACCGCGCTGCCGAAGACGGCGTGCCGTGCCAGCGGCGCGAGGTCGAGCCGCAGCGGCCGGTCGATCACGGCGAGGACCCAGTCGCCGCGACGGAACACGGCAAGGCCGGCCTCGGCGTCCGTCGGGATGGCGAAGGCGGGCGCCCCGGGCAGCAGGCGCACCGGCATTGCGTCGGGCGCTGCGAGGCTGGCGGGGTCGGCGGCGGGCGCGGGCCGTGCCGGGCCGCGCTGGGCGGGCGCTTCGGCGGGAGGGCCGGCACTGGTTTCGTTGCGCGGCGCTTGGTCGGCCGGGCCTTCGCCCGTTGCAGGACCAGGGCGGGCGGATGCCGGCGCGCTGCCAGGGCGTGCGACGGGTCCGGCACGTCCCGCCGGGGCCTCTGCGCTGCGGGGCGGCGCGGGATCAGGAATCGGCCGCGTCGGCGCGGATGGCGCGGCGGATGGCGGCTGCGCTGGCGTGGCGGCAGGTCGCGTCGGCGGCGGCGGCGCCGCGGCGGGAACGCCTGCGCGCCGCGCCTGGGCGGGCGCGGCCGACGGCGGAGCCGGCGCAGAAGCCGCGCGTTGCGGCGCGCCCACCGCCGGCGCGCCGGCCGCCACATCGGGCGGGGCGGCATCGAGCACATCCAGCACGATCCGGTTGCCCAGGCGGAAATGGCGGATCCGCGCGCCGGGCGCGAAGCGCACCACCACCGCGCCATCGGCCTGTTCCACGCCCAGCACGTTGCGCGGCGGGCGTCGCGCGGCGGCGAGGTCCACCGCACCCGGCACCTCGAAGCGCAGCACGACCTGGCCATCCTGCGTTTCGGCCGTGTAGCCAACGCGCGACGGCCAGTCGAAGACCAGCCGGCCGTGGTCGGCATGGCTGCCGGCCCGCAGCGGCACGCGCGGCGCCTCCTGAGCGCGCAAAGGCGCACCCAGCAGAAGCATCAGCGCCAGGGCGGCCGCGATGCGCGGCATCAGTCGAAGCTCGCGAGCAGCCGGTCGATCTCGGCCTGCGAGGTGCCGCCGCCGGGCAGTTGCGGGCCATTGGCCAGTTCCTGCCCCTCGGTGCGCGGGGGCGTCGGCGCCGCCGCCGGCGGTGCGGCGCGGCCGGCGGCATTGGCGACCACCGCCTCGACCCGGGATTCGATCGCCTTCAGCGCGGTCACCACCTTGCCGATGCGCTGGCCGGTGATGTCCTGGAAGGAACACGCCTCGTAGATGCGTGTCACCGCGCCCTGCAACGCCGCCGCGGCCGCTTCCGGCACGTCGGATTGCAGGCGTTCGAGCACCTCGCAGCAATCGAGGATATCGTTCGTCGCCTGCGCCGTGTGGCCGACGATGGCATCGAGTTCGTCGGTGGCGGAGGGGATATGCGCGCCGGTGATGTCATCGACCGACAAGGCCGCGATCTCGGCCTTGGCGCGCGCGATGGTGCGGCCCAGCCCCTCCAGCTCGGCGAGCAGCGTCGCCTCCTTGGCGGTGAGGTCGCCGGACATGGAGCCGAGCACGGCGCGCACCGCCGCCTCGATGCGGTCGTCGCCGGGAATGCCGTCAGGCATGGACCATCACCTTCTCGATCTTCTCCTTCAGCGTCTCGGCGTTGAAGGGCTTGACGATGTAGTTCGACACGCCGGCCTGCTTGGCCGCGACCACGTTCTCGGTCTTGCTCTCGGCGGTGATCATGATGAAGGGCATGTGCTTCAGCCGTGCATCGGCCCGCACCTCCTTGAGCAGGTCGAGGCCGGTCATCGGCGCCATGTTCCAGTCGCTGATCACCAGCCCGAAATTGCCCGCGCGCAGCTTGGCCAGCGCCTCCTGCCCGTCGGTCGCCTCATCCACGTTGTTGAAGTCGAGCTGCTTCAGCAGATTGCGGATGATGCGCAGCATCGTGCGGTAGTCGTCCACGATGAGGACGTTCATGGTCTTGTCCATCGGCCCTTGTGCCTCCTTGGTTCCGAATCAATTCGCCGCGGTGCGCCGCGCGCGGTGGCGCGCGAGTTCCGCCGTCACCAGCCGGGCCTGTTCGGCGCGCATCGCGCCGATCACCGGCGCGGCCTTGCGCTCGCCCATGCGGTCGATGATCTCGACCAGCACCGGCATTTCCAGTTCGTTGAAGATCGCCGCCGCATCGCGCGGGCGCATGGCTTCGTAGGTTCGCACCAGGCCCCGCCAGCCGGCCTCCTCACGGTCGGTGCGGGCACGGTCGAGCGCCTCCAGCCGCTGCTGCAGCGCGCCCAGTTCCTCGACGCGGCGCGCGAGACGCCGTTCGGTCGCCTGCAGCACCATTTCCTGCGCCACCACCGCCTGTTCGCGCGCCTCGATCTCCACGCGGCGGGCGCGCAACTGTTCCAGCAGCGCGCGCTCGGCCACGGTGGCGGGGTCCGGCGCGCTGACCGGCAGCGCCTGTGGTGGCGGTGCGGGCGCGGGGCGGGCGGCGCTGACCGGCGCGGGCGGCGGCGGCGGCGGGTCGGCCGCGCGCGCGGGGGCGACCACCGCCGCATCGCCGCGCAGCAGCCCGATCAGCCCATCCGCCTTCACGACGAACAGGCCCGCCATGGCCGCGATCGCGACCGGCAACAGGCGCGGACGGATCATCAGCCGCCGCCCCGCGCCGCACCCAGCGCCAGGGCGCGCACCAGGTCGCGTTCCGCCTGGCTTTGCAACGCCGGTTCCGGCGCGCGCGGCACCTCGGCGGCCATCGGCCGTCCGGCGCGCACCAGGCCTTCCAGCCGGTCGGCCAGCGTCTCGGCGCGTTCGATCAGGTAGCGCAGGTCGTCGCGCAGCGGTTCGGCGACGGCGGTGCGCTCGGCCACCTGGCGCCCGGCCAGTTCGGCCGAGGCGCGCAGGCGCACCATCGCGGCTTCCGCCATGCGCGCGGCTTCGCCCAGTCCCTGCGCGCTGCCTTCCAGCGCGCCACGGTCGCGGCGGATCTCCCGCAATGCGCGCTCGAGCCGCAGCGCGAAGGGAATCGCCGCCCCCAGCAGCCCCAGCAGCACCAGTTGCAGCGACCATTCAAGGATCGACATGGTTCAGGCCTCCACCCGACGCGTGCGACCGAATTCCCGCCCGATGCGGACGGCCAGGCGCTGTTCCTGCCGGCCGAGCTCGCCCTCGAACATGGCGATGTCGCCGCAGCGCAGGCGCACCGGCGCGCCGGGTGCCACGCCCAGCGCGATGCGGTCGCCGACCTTCAGCGCGAGCACGCTCGACAGCGGCAGCAGCTGTTCGTCGAGCACGACGTCGAGCGCGACTTCCGTCGACCGCAGTTCCTCGGCGAGGTGGGATTCCCAGATGCTGTCGCGGCCGAATTTCTCGCCCATGAACTGCTGCAGCAGCAATTCGCGCACCGGCTCCAGCGTGGCGTAGGGCAGCAGCACTTCCAGCTTGCCGCCGCGGTCCTCCATGTCCACGCGCAGGCGCACCATGACGCAGGCGTTGGACGGGCGGGAGATGGCGGCGAAGCGGGGGTTCACCTCCAGCCGGTCGAATTCGAACTTCACCGGGCACAGCGGTTCGAAGGCGGCGGTCACGTCCTCCAGCACCACGCCGATCAGGCGTTCGACCAGCGTCCGTTCGATAGTGGTGTAGGGCCGGCCCTCGATGCGCATGGCCGCGGTGCCGCGCCGCCCGCCCAGCAGCACGTCCACCACCGAGTAGATCAGCGCGGAATCGACCACCACCAGGCCGTAATTGTCCCACTGCTTCACATGGGCCACGCCCAGCATCGCCGGCAGCGGGATGGAATTGAGGTAGTCCGCGAAGCGCAGCGAGACGATGCCGTCGATCGAGACTTCCACATTGTCGGAGGTGAAGTTGCGCAGCGTGGTCGACATCAGCCGCACCAGGCGGTCGAACACGATCTCCAGCATCGGCAGGCGTTCGTACGACACCAGGCCGGAGGAGATGATCTTCTGGATGCCGCTTTCCTCGGCCGACCCGCCGCCGCCGCCCTCGAAGCCCAGCAGGCTGTCGATCTCGGCCTGGTTGAGCACGCGCGTGGCATCGGGCGCGGGCGCGGCTTCCTCGGGCTGCGCGCCTTCCTCCTCGAGCGCCGCGCCCCAGGCGGCGGCGAGGTCTTCGTCATCGCCCTGGTTCTCCCCTTGGCCGCTCACTGCACCAGGATCTCCACGAACAGCACGTCGGTGACGCGCGGGGCGGGCTGCGTGCTGCCCGGCGGCGGCGTCAGCGCGATGTTGGCGCGCGCCACCAGTTCCTCGCGCAGGCGGTGCGTGCCGGCGGACCCGCGCAGTTCCTCCGGGCGGGTTTCGCGCAGGTAGGTCTGGAACAGGTCGAGCAGCCGCGGCATGGCGGCGGTGATCGCGGCGCTGTCCTCGGCACGGGTGATCTCGAGCTTGCTGCGCAGCTTCACGAAGACCGGGCGGCGCCCCGTGGCATTCAGGTTGGTGACGATCTCGGGCATGTCGAAGAAGGCCGGCGGGCGCGGCGCCGTGTCGGCCGCCGCCGTCCCGTCCGCGGCCGGCGGCGGCGGCCCCATGCCCAGCAGTGGCGGCAGGATGCCGGTGAACCACAGCCCGGCACCCACCCCCACCAGCACGAGCGGCACCGCGAGCATCAGGAGCTTCTTCTTGCCCCCGCCGCCCTTGGCCGCATCAGGTCCTTCTGCCGCTTCCGGCGCCGCCGACATCCACAGCCTCCTGCCGAGGGGCGCATCCTCCGCTGGTGCCGTTAAGGAAGGCTTGCAGCGGGGCCGACCCCAGGGGCGGATGTGCCGTGCACAGGGTGCGTGCTGCCGCCCGCGGGCAGGATTTGCCGCGCGGCAGGGCGTCTGAGGCTGGCACGGCGGTTGCCCTTCCCGTCCCGGCCACGACCGGAGACGCGCCGCATGGATAGCCCGGGCTACATCATCCTCTCGCGCCTCGCGCTGCAGAACCGCGCGACGCAGGTGCTCGCGCACAACCTCGCCAATGCCGACACGCCGGGCTTCCGCGCGCTCCGCCCGGTATTCGGCGAATACATCCAGCGCCAGGACCTCGGCGGCGTCGCGCCCGGCGGGCGGCCCGTGGCCTTCGTGCAGGACCGCGCGACCTGGCGGGAAATGGACAGCGGTTCGATGCAGTCCACCGGCAATCCGCTCGATGTCGCGATCACCGGGGATGGCTTCTTCGCCGTCGAGACGCCGCGCGGCGAGCGCTACACCCGCGCCGGTCGCTTCAGCCTGGGCGAGGGCGGGCGACTGGTGGACATGGAGGGCCATGCCGTCCTGAACACCGATGGCGCGCCGATCGCCTTCGCACCCAATGACAGCCGCATCGAGATCCAGGGCGACGGCACGGTGCGGTCCGAGAACGGCGTGCTGGGCCGCCTGCGCGTGGTGCGCTTCGACAACCCGCAGGCGTTGCTCGCCGAGGGCGACCGCGTGTTCGACGCCGCCGGCGCCGACCCCGTCGCGGTGGACCGCCCCGCGCTGCGCCAGGGCGTGCTGGAGGGGTCCAACGTCCGCCCCATCATCGAGATGACGCGCCTGACCGCCGAACTGCGCGAATTCCAGTTCGCCGCGCAATTCGCCGAGAAGGAAGGCGAACGCCTGTCCACCGCTGTCGAGCGCATCCTGCGCCGGCGCTCGTAAGGATCACACGCGATGCGATCGCTCCACGTCGCCGCCACCGGCATGATGGCCCAGCAGAACAACGTCGAGGTCATCTCCAACAACATCGCCAACATCTCGACCACCGGCTACAAGCGCCGCCGCGCCGAATTCCAGGACCTGATCTACCAGAACCTGCGGCGCACCGGATCGCAGTCGGCCGACACCGGCACCACGCTGCCCTCGGGCGCGCAGATCGGCCTGGGCGTGCGCACCGCCGCGGTCTACCGCATCCCCGAACAGGGCAACCTGCAGCAGACCGAGAACCGCTTCGACATCGCGGTGCGCGGCAATGGCTATTTCCAGATCCAGATGCCCAGCGGCGAGACCGCCTATACCCGCGACGGCACCTTCGGCCTGAGCGCCGAGGGCACCATCGTCACCGCCGAGGGCTTCGTGGTGAACCCCGGCATCACCATCCCGGCCAATGCGCGCGACGTCACCATCAATGCGAATGGCGAAGTGCTGGCCAAGCTCGACGGCCAGGTGCAGCCGCAGAATGTCGGCCAGCTGCAGCTCGCGATCTTCCCCAACGAGGGCGGGCTGGAGGCCGTGGGCGACAACCTGTTCCTCGCGACACCGTCCTCCGGCGATGCGCAGCAGGGCGCACCGGGCACGCCGGGCTACGGCCAGACCATGCAGGGCTTCATCGAGACGTCGAACGTCAATGTCGTGCAGGAGATCACGTCGCTGATCACCGCGCAGCGCGCCTACGAGATGAACTCCCGCGTCATCACGACGTCCGACGAAATGCTCTCCACGCTCACGAGGCTCCGCTGATGATCCGCCGCGCCATCCTCGCCTTGCCGCTGCTCGCCCTGCCGGTCCGCGCGCAAGGGCTGCCCCCCGCCCCACGCCCGGTCGTGCTGGCGGAAGACGCCATGCTGCGCCTGGGCGACATCTTCGAGAATGCCGGCCCGCTCGCCCCGCAGGCGGTCGGCGCGGCGCCGGCGCCGGGTCGGCGGATGCTGCTCGATGCCGCGAACCTGGGCGCCATCGCGCGCCGGCACGGGCTGAACTGGCGGCCGCTGTCGGGCGAGGAGCGCAGCATCGTCGAGCGCCCCGGACGCCCGGTGCCGCGTGATGAAATCGAGGGCCTGCTGCGTGTCGAGCTCGCGCGCCACGGCGCCGATCCCGATTTCGACCTCGACCTGCCGGGCTTCGCCCCGCCGCTGGTGCCCATCGCCGCCCTGCCGGAGGTCGATGCCTCGACGCGCCGCTTCGCCGCCACGCTGGTGGTCGCGGCGGAAGGCATGGCGATGCAGCGCCTGCGCATCGCCGGGCGCGTCGCGCCGACCGTGCCCGTGGTGCTCGCCACGCGCCGCATGGCGGTGGGCGAAGTGGTGCGCGCCGCCGACATCGAGGAACGCCGCCTGCGCGCCGAACGCGTGCGCCCGGGCATGGCCCAGCGCGCCGAGGACGTGGTCGGCCGCCAGCTGCGCCGCCCGATCGGCTCGGCCATGCCCTTCGTCACCATCGACCTGGTCGCCCCGGTGGTGGTCACCAAGAACCAGGTGGTGCTGATGATGCTCGATGCGCCGGGCCTCACGCTCACCGCGCAGGGCCGCGCGCTCGAAGCCGCGGCGATCGGCGAGGTGGTGCAGGTGATGAACCTCGCCTCCCGCCAGGTGGTCGAGGCGGAGGCGATCGGGCCGGGCCGCGTGCGCGTACGCCACGGTGCCGCGCCGCTGCAGATCGCCGGGAGGCGCTGAGCCATGCGCGTCGCGCTGGTCGTCCTGCCGCTGGTGCTTGCCGCCTGCTCGGGTGCCGAGCGGCTGTCGCGCCTGGGTGATCCGCCGGAGATGGCGGGTGTCAGCGCTGGCGGCCGGTCTCGATGCCCATGCCGAACCCGCAGGACCCGCCGCTGGCGAATAATTCGCTGTGGCGGCCGGGCAGCCGCACCTTCCTGCGCGACCAGCGCGCCGCGGCGGTCGGCGACATCATCACCGTGCTGGTAGCGATCCAGGATGATGCCGAATTGCAGAACCGCACCACGCGTTCGCGCGACAACAGCGAGTCGATGGGCGTGCCGCGGCTGCTCGGCCTCGATTCCTCCTATACACGGCTGTTCCCCGGCGGGTTCGACCCGTCGAACATGGTGCAGGGCAATTCCACCAGCGGCGTCAACGGCACGGGTGCGACGCGCCGCAGTGAATCGGTCACGCTGCGCGTCGCCGCCACGGTTTCGCAACTGCTGCCCAACGGGAACCTGGTGGTGACCGGGCGGCAGCAGGTGCGCGTCAATTCGGAACTGCGCGACCTGACCGTTGGCGGGGTGATCCGCCCGCAGGACATCGCGTCCGACAACACGGTGCGGCATGACCGGCTGGCGGAGGCACGCATTGCATACGGTGGGCGCGGCACCATCAGCGACATCCAGCGTCCTCGCGTGGGGCAGGAGCTG
>LNEW01000162.1 GCA_001464375.1 Rhodospirillales bacterium Ga0074136
GCCACCACCTCGCCGCGCACGGTGCGCGCCATGTCGGTCACTTCCTCGGGCCGCTCGTCGATCAGCAGCACCATCAGGAAGACTTCGGGATTGTTCGCGCTGATCGACTTCGCGATGTTCTGCAGCATCACGGTCTTGCCGGTGCGCGGGGGCGCGACGATCAGCGCGCGCTGGCCCATGCCGATGGGGGCGATCAGGTCGATGACGCGGTGCGTGTTGTCCTTGGTGGCGGACTTCGCGACGCTCTCGACCTCGGCATTCTCCATCTTGAGCCGACGGTTGGGATACAGCGGCGTCAGGTTGTCGAAATTGATGCGGTGCTTGAGCGCCTCGGGCGGCTCGAAGTTGATGTTGTTGACCTTCAGCATCGCGAAGTAGCGCTCGCCATCCTTCGGCGCGCGGATCTGGCCTTCCACCGTATCCCCGGTGCGCAGCGCGAAGCGCCGCACCTGCGCCGGCGAGATGTAGATGTCATCCGGCCCGGGCAGGAAGTTCGCCTGCGGCGATCGCAGGTAGCCGAAGCCGTCGGGCAGGATTTCCAGCGTGCCCTCGCCGAAGATCGCCTGGTCGTTCTCGGCCAGCGTCTTGAGGATGGCGAACATCATGTCCTGCTTGCGCAGGGTGGATGCGTTCTCGACGCTCAACTCCTCGGCGAAGGCGAGGAGGTCGGCGGGGCTTTTGGCCTTGAGTTCGGAGAGGTGCATTGGATCCTGGACGGCGTCCGAGAGCGGGGGATTGGCCGGGACGTTCCCGCGGGCCTGGCGATGGAAGCCGGTGCCTGCTCGCCCGCATCGGCGCCGGGCATCCGGCGCGAGGGGCAATGTCCCGAAAGGAAGGAAGTCGCGGCACAAGGCGCGGGGCACCCCGCGCCGCAGGCGGGAAGCAGGGGAACCCTAGGTAGGCCGGCGCCGCCCGTCAACCACCGATATGCAGGCCCGGGCGACCGGCTTCAAGGCGCGGCGCGACGCGCGCCCCTCCCCGCGGATCGCGCCCCGCGCAATCCGGGAGCGCACGGTGCGGCCCGCGCCCGGACCATCCGCCGCCCCCGCGCACCCATCAAAACGGCTTCGCGATCACCATCACGACGATCAGGATCAGCGCCAGCGTCGGCACCTCGTTCATGATGCGCCAGCTGCGCTCGCTGCGTGTATTCGCATCCCGCTCGAAGCGCTTGCGCGCTGCGGCGAGGTCCATGTGCAGCCAGGTCATGGTCAGCAAGCCCACCACCTTTCCCCACCACCAACCCGAACCCCAGTCCGCAATGCCGGGCGTGGCCACCAGCACCAGCCCGAAGCCCCAGGTCCAGATCATCGCCGGGTTCATGATGGCGCGCAGCAGGCGCCGCTCCATCACCTTGAACAGTTCGGACTGCGCGGAGCCCGTCGCCACCTGGCAGTGATAGACATACAGCCGCGGCAGGTAGAACAGCCCCGCCATCCAGGCGAAAGCGCCCAGCAGGTGCATCGACTTCATCCAGGGGTAGAAGGCAGCGAGCGCATCGACCGTCACGTCGCCACGCCCTCGACCAGCGCGATGTGCGCGATGCTGGCCGCACGGCGCAGCGCGATCAGCGGCGCGTAGTCCGCGCTGTGGCAGAAGCCGCGCGCCGCTGCCATGGACGGGAATTCCAGCACGACGACGCGGTCGAGCCCCGGTTCGCCCTCCATCACCTCGACCGGTCCGCCGCGCACCAGGTAGCGCCCGCCATGCGCGGCGATC
Source organism: Rhodospirillales bacterium Ga0074136 (assembly GCA_001464375.1). Taxonomy (GTDB): domain Bacteria; phylum Pseudomonadota; class Alphaproteobacteria; order Acetobacterales; family Acetobacteraceae; genus Neoroseomonas. Next base: position 1,720 of record LNEW01000162.1, read on the forward strand.
ACCGCCGGCGCGCGCTCGCGATACGCCTCGAAGGCGGCGCGGTCACGCACGGTGATGTTCACGATCAGATAGGCAGGCATCGCATCCTCCGGCCCGATGGCGGCGCAGCATTGCCGCCGCCACGGCCCCGGGACAAGGCCGCCGGTTCAGCGCGCCCGCAACAGGCCCAGGTCGCGCAGGAGCCCCTCATTCGCCGCGCTCTCGGCCGCGAAAGTCTCGCGGAACGCCGCCCCCGGCAGGAAGGCCGGCACGGAGGCCAGCCGCGCCGCCGTGGCGCGGAAGCCTTCGCTGCCCACCGCACTTTCGCAGGCACGCTCGATGGCGGCGGCGGCCGCGTCGGGAATGCCGGCGGGCGCGATCAGCCCGCCATGCGAACTGCCCTGCACCGGGAAGCCCAGCTCGGCCACTGTCGGCACGTCCGGCAGATGCGGCAGGCGCCGCGCCGACACCGCCGCGATCGGCGTGAGCCCGGTCGAGGCCGGGATCGACGATGCCTCGATGAAGGCCTGGATCTGACCGCCGAGTGCCGCCGTGCTCATCGGCCCGGCGCCGGTGAAGGACACCATCAAGCCTTCGATGCCCGCGCGCTTCAGCAGCGCGGCCATCAGGATGTGCTGCGTGCTGGCATTGCCCGGCGCGCCATAGACCAGCGCCTCGCGCGCGCTGCGCCCGTGCGCAACCAGGCCGGCGAAGTCGGTGAAGGGCGCGTTGCGCCCCAGGATCACCACCTGCGGGTTGTCGTACACGCGGCACAGGAAACGGAAACTGTCCAACCCGTAGGTCAGCGCGATGGCGTGCGGCTGCGCCGTCATCGGGTTGTTCGGCGTGATGCCGATGGTGTAGCCGTCCGGCCGCGCGCGGGCGAGTTCCGCGGAGCCGATCGTGCCGGCCGCGCCGCCGCGGTTCACCACCACCACGGTCTGGCCCAGCGCGCGCGTCAGTTCAGGCTGCAAGGCGCGCGCCATCAGGTCGGTATTGCCGCCGGGCGGATAGGCGACCATCAGCGTGACTGTGCGCGACGGGAAGGCCTCCTGCGCGCCCGCCCCGGCCGTGACCAGAATGCCGAGCGCTGCCGCGATCCATCCTGTCCGCATGGTGTCGTCCTCCCTGGCGTTGCGCGGGAGGCTACGCGATCGTGGCCACCCCGGGGAGTCCCCGTTCCCGCAGGAAGGCGCCGGCCGACGCCAGCGCACGCCGCCCCTCCGCCAGCCGCGCCGACCACAGCGGCCAGGCGTGGATCATGTGCGGCCACACTTCGAGCCGTACCGGTACATCGGCGCCGCCCAATCGCCCGGCAATGCGCACCGCGTCGTCGAGCAGCGTCTCGGCCGATCCCACCTGCACCAGCACCGGCGGCAGCCCGCGCAGATCGGCGTGCAGCGGCGAAACCCGCGGGTCGTCCGACGGCACGCCACCGCGATACGCCGCCGACAATTCCTCAAGGTAGCCGCGATGGATCAGCGGATCGACGCTGTCCTTGGCGTCCATGCTCGCGCCGCTCATCGCCAGGTCCACCCAGGGCGAGGCCAGCCAGGCGCAGCCGGGCAGCGGCAGCCCGGCGTCGCGCTGCGCGACCATCAGCGCCAGCGACAGACCACCGCCGGCGCTGTCCCCGCCCACCGCGATGTCGTTCGCGGAAAAACCCTGCGCGAGCAGCGCGGCGAAGGCGGCGCGCGCGTCCTCCAGCGCGGCGGGATACGGGTGCTCCGGTGCCAGGCGGTATTGCAGCGCCAGCGCCCGCATGCCCGCCGCCGCGCCCGCGCGCGACGCCATGGTGCGGTGGCTGAGGATCGACCCCGAGCAATACCCGCCGCCATGCAGGAACAGCAGCACGCGGGAGGCATCCACGCCCGGCGCGGCCGACCATTCGGCCTCGACCCCGCCGATGGTGGCCGGGGTGAACACGATATCCGCCGGCGGCGCGTCGACCGCCGCCACCTCCTCGATCCGCGCGCGGCGCGCCGGCCATCCGACCGGGCGCGGCCGGCCGGTCAGCAGGCCGCGGACGTCGTCGATCTCCGCCATGGGTCGTATCCCTTCCGCAAGGATACGATGCTATCGGCGCGGCACCCCGCGCGCCACGTCACAGCGCCGGCTGCGGCTGCCCGATATCGAGGTCCATGTTGACCTTCCCCAGCGTGCCCCAGGCGCGGTCGTATTGCGGCGGGATGGCCAGCGCCTCGGTGCGGCCGAGCGTCGCCGCCGCATGCAACGGCCAGTACGGGTCGCGCAGCAGGGCGCGCGCCAGGAAGATCAGGTCGGCCTTGCCCTCGTTCAGGATCTCCTGCGCGTGGCCGGGCTCAGTGATGAGGCCGACCGCCGCCACCGGCACCGCCGCACCCTCGCGCACCGCCGCGGCACCCGGCACCTGGTAGCCCGGGCCCATCGGGATCTTCTGCCGCGCATCGAGCCCGCCGGAGGACACATCGACCAGATCGACGCCCAGCGCCTTCACGCGGCGCGACAGTTCCACGGTTTCCTCGGTGGTCCACCCACCCTCGACCCAGTCGGTGTGGGAGACGCGGATCGCCAGCGCCAGGTCGTCGGGCATGGCCGCGCGCACCGCCTTCGCGGTCTCGGTCACGATGCGGCTGCGCCCGTCGAAATCCCCGCCCCAGCCATCGTTGCGCCGGTTCGACAGCGGGCTGAGGAACTGGTGCATCAGGTAGCCATGCGCGGCATGGATCTCGATGAAGCGGTAGCCGGCCTGCACGGCGCGCCGCGTGGCCGCGGCGAAGGCCTCGATGGTGGCGCCGATCTCGGCCTCCGTCATGGCATGCGGCACCGCGAAGTCGCCGAAGGCCTCGGCCGAGGGCGCGATGCAGGTCCAGGACGGGTCCGCCGGCCCGCTCTGCCAGGCCGGCAAGCGCGACGCCTTGCGCCCGGCATGCGCGATCTGGATGCCCGGCACCGAGCCCACCGCCGCGATCGCCGCGGCCAGGCGCGTGTGCGGGCCGACATGCGCATCGCTCCAGATGCCCAGGTCGCCGGGGCTGATGCGACCCTCCGGCGTCACCGCGGTTGCCTCGGTGATGGTCACCCCCGCGCCGCCCACGGCGCGCGAGACCAGATGCGCCAGGTGCCAGTCGGTCGGCAACCCGTCAGGCTTCGCGCAGTACTGGCACATGGGCGCCACGCCAATGCGGTTGCGCAGCGTGACGCCACGCAGCGTGAAGAGAGAGAACAGGTCGGTCACGATGGCGGTGCCCCGTTGGCTGGTGGTGGTGGCGCGAAGGGCGGCAGGCGCCCCAGGCGGTTCTCGAAGACGGCGAAGAAGCGCGGCTCGCCCCGCCCGCGCGGCAGCAGCAGCCCGGCGGCATCGGTGGGCATGACCGCCAGCGTGACGGCATCGCGCAGGTTGCCGCCGACTGCCTCCACCACGCCCGGAGCCACGCGCACAACGATGTCGCAATGCATCGGGCGGAAGCCCCCGCGATCAGCGGCACGCTCGCGCCATGTGGTGATCGGCCGCGCCGAGCGGTCGGCGCAGACCAGGTCGCCGACCTGCGGCGCGCGCGCCGCGACGTCATGCGGCACGAAGGGTGCGAGGGCGGGAAAGCGCTGCGCATCCAGGATCAGCGCATCAAGGTAGAAGGCATGCGCGGCCGAGGGCGGAAACTCCCGCCCGTCCACCCCCGCGCCGCGCAGCACGAAGGATATGAAGGCCGCCGACCAGGCGGGTTCGCGCCACGTGTCCACGCTGCCGTAGCGATAGCGGGCGCGGTTGCGCGCGATCGGCGCCTCGCCCTCCGGCACCGCGCGCCAATAGGCCATCACGCGCGGGAAATTCGCCGCGTCCGACTCCCGCGTAAGCGGCGGCGAGTCGGAGGCTTGCCGGCCCCATTCCTCCCATTCGGCGGTGGCGATGCGCAGCATGCGATCGCGCGCGCTGGGCGGGTAGGACAGCGGCGGCTCCACCACCACCGGCGGCGGCGATGGCGCGGCGCAGGCCTGCAGCAGCGCGAGCGCCAGGGCCGGCAGCAGCGAGGCCCGCGGACCGTTCACGCTGCCGCCCGCGTCAGCGCCGCTTCGGGCGACAGCAGCGCCGCCAGCGCCGCCGCCTGCGCGCCCAGCGTCGGGGGCGTGCCGGGCGGGCCGGCGGCCACAACCAGCACCTCGCCCTCCGGCCGGATGCGACCCTGCAACAGCGTCATCGCGGTCGCCGCCAGGAAGGCCAGGCGCCGCGCCGCATCCTCCGGCAGCGCCACCGCGCCGGCGGCGCGCGCCGCCTGCACGGCACGCAACGCGCGCAGCAACCGCGCCAGGTCCTCGGTCGAGACCGCCGCGGGGTTGCCCTCGCCGCGCAGCGCCAGCGTATCGACCGGCCCCGCCAGCGTGGCCAGGCCCAGCGCAGCGATGCCCCGCCGCAGCGCCTGTTCCGGCGGACGCGCGCACCGCGCCAGCGCCAGTAGCGCCGCCGCATGGTCGCCCACCGTGGCGGGCGCGTCGCCGGCACCGCTGAACACGCCGGACTCGCGCTGTATCGCCAGCAGCGCCGCCTCCAGCGCCGCGCTGCGCGCCGGCAGGGCGGCGTCGTTCCGCACCTGGCGCAGCGCCTCGGTCGCCATCAGCGCCTGCGCAATATCCGCCGCCGTCGCGCCCGCTGCGTCGACGGCACCGAGCGCGCACTCCGCCGCCGCCCGCAGTGCCGCGCCGCGTGGCCCGGTCGCCACCCGCGCATGGGTGGCGAAGGCCAGCGCCATCGCCCCCGCCGGCGCGGCGCTGGCGGCATCGGCGCCGCGCGGGACAGCCAGCGGCGCATCCAGGCCGCGCAGCACCAGCCGTTCCTCGCGCGCCACCAGCGCTTCCCCGCCGCCCAGCCGCGCCGCGGCGTAGCGCGCCAGCAGCCAGTGCAGGCGGCGCGCCTCCGGTCCGCTGGCCTTCACGCTGAGCAGCGGCGCCGGGCCGAGCGGGCGGATCGCCAGCGACAACGCCTGCTGCGCAGGGCATCCCTGCACCGCGCCGAAGCCCGCCACCGGGCCGTTCTGCACCGTGACATTGTCTCCGGCCGGGCTGTCGATGCGCTGCGCGGCCGCGCCCTCGCCCAGCAGGAGCGTGGCGAAGCCCTGGTCCCGCATGGCGTCGCAGGCGGTGGTGATGCGCACGCGCTCAAGCACGATGCCCGGCAGCGCGCTGAGCGTGACGGTCAGCACCACCGCCGGGCTGTCGGCGCGCACTTCGTAGGCGTAGCGCAGCCGCGCAAGATCCTGCGCCGCCCCGCGCGAAAAGCGGCCGCGCCCGGCCACCATGCCTTCGTGGAACAGCAGCACGCCGCCGGGCACGGGTTCGATGCCGGTGGCGGTGATCGCGTCCTCGACATCGAGGCAGTGCTTGCGGCCGCGCCAGGTGAACTCGACCAGGTTGCCGCCGTGCAGGATGGCGGGCGGGCCGTCCTCCCCGTGCAGGCGCTGCTCGATCTCCCCGCGCATCAGGTTCCCGGTGAAGCGGTGGTGCGGGGTGCGGATGTCGAAGGTTCGCGGCGCCTCGTCCTCGACCACGACGCGCGCGGGGCCGAGCGCGCGCGGCGCGCGCCCCTCGCCCTGGAAGGACAGCAGCAGGTCGAGCGCGCCCTCGGCGCCGCCCAGCAGCGGATGCGCCAGCGCTTCCGCTGCCGCGGCATTGGCCGCGAGGTCGAAGACCTGCCCGCGCGGCGTATTCGCGAAGGCTGGCGCGTAGCCATCGGGCAGGCGCGCGGGCGCCAGGAAGCGCGCGAGGCCGCGTGCCAGACCTTCGCGCACCGCATCCATTCCGTTGCCGCTCATGCGTGCCGTTCTAGCCGCGCCGCCCGGGGGCGGGATAGGGTGGGGCATGCATCCGAACGATGGTGGGGCGACGGCAGCGGCAGATCACGGCCGGTTGATCCGCCGGTGAGGGGGCCTCACGGATACGCCATGTCCGCGGCGGCACAGGTGCGGCACGCCCGGGCAGGTGCCGGCACGGCGCAGGTGGCCGCCGCGCTGCTGCTGCTGGCCGCACCAGCGGCGGCGCAGCCGGGCGATTGGCGCGCGGCGGCACCCGTCCTGGCGCTGGACGGCGCGGTGCGCCCGCTGAGCGCGCCGGTGGCGATCGGCGGCGCCGCCTGGGGCCCCTGGCAGCGCCTGTGCCGCGAACAGGCCACGCGCCCCGGCCGCCCGATGCAGCGCGATTGCCTGGCGGTCGCCGCAGCGCGCCCGGAGGCCGGCGGGATGCGCCTGACACTGGTGCAGGACCAGGTCGGGCTGCGCATCTCGGCGCTGCGCGGCAGCGACGGGCGCGTGATGGAATTCGCGGCGCTGCGCGCCGATGGCGGCGCAGCGCCGCCCGAGGCCGCGCGCGACGGGCTGGTGGCGGCATGGCGGGAGCAGTTCGCGACGCTCAGCCTGGAACGCCGCCGCATCGCCCCGCGCGAGGATGTGCCGCTGCCGGTCGCAGGTTCTGCGCGCGGCGGCACCTGCCGGCCGGAAGGCACGGCCGCGCTCGGCGGGCGGCCCGTCCTGGTGGCCCGCTGCGCGGTGGAACTGGCGGGAAGGCTGCGCGGCGGCGGGTCGGAAGCGCGCGTCGCCATCTTCGCGCGCATGGCGATCGACATCGCCACCGGCATGGTGGCCGCGCAGGGATACGCGACGCGGATCGAGACCTTCGGCGCCGACGGGCGGTCGAACGGGGTGGTCGTGACGCCCTCGCGCGTCGTGCTGGAATAGCGCGCGGCGCGCGCGGTGCGGGACCGCGCGCGCCGCGTGGTCACGTGCGGGTGGACTCGTAGCGCGCCTTGGTCTCGGCATTGGGCGGATACAGGCCGGGCAGCGGCACGCCGCGCTCGACCTCGGTCATGATCCAGGCTTCCAGGCGCTCCTGTTCGACCGCGGCTTCCACCACGGCATCGAGCAGCGCGGCGGGGATGACCACGGCACCGTCCTGGTCGGCCACGATGATGTCGCCGGGGATGACCGTGACGCCACCGCAGCCGATCGTCTCCTGCCAGCCGACGAAGTTCAGCGCGGCGACGGAGGCGGGGGCGACATAGCCCTGGCAGAACACCGGCAGGCCGGTGCCGATCACGCCGGCGCCGTCGCGCAGCACGCCGTCCGTCACCAGCCCGGCGACGCCCTTCTTGGCCATGCGCGCGCACAGGATGTCGCCGAAGATGCCGGCGGCGGTGCAGGCCATGGCGTCGGCCACGGCGACGCAACCCGCGGGCATCTCCTCGATCGCGGCGCGGGTGGAGCGGGGGGAGGACCAGGAGTCGACGGTCGCGAGGTCCTCGCGCGTCGGCGTGAAGCGCAGGGTGAAGGCGGGGCCGACGATGCGCTTGCCGCTGCCCGGCACGATCGGGCGCGAACCCGCGATGTAGCAGAAGCGTACGCCCTTCTTGAGCAGCACGGTGGTCAGCGTGGCGGTGCAGACGCCCTCGAGGGCGGTCTTCTGGGCGGGGGTCATGGGCTGGTGCTCCGTCGCGGGACGGCCCGTGCATCGCAGGGAATCAGGGCATGGGCAAGGGGCCTGCGGCAACCCACGGCCCCGCGCCGTCAGAGCATGAAATGCCCGGCCTGGATGTCGCCGGGCGCCCGGCCGAGCAGCAGGATCGTCATCTCGGCCGCGGTGTCGACGTCGGTACTGACCTGCACGATTGTATTGGCGCCCGACACCGCGACCCGGACCTGGCCGGCTGCAGTGAAGGCCGCCGTGCCGATAAAGGTGAAGTCGTCATTCACCCCCGCGGTGGCGGCGTCCGCGTCGATGGGATTGAGGTCGATCATGTCGAACTCGCCGGGGTCGAAATCGACGATCACGTCACGGGTCGCGACGGCGATGCCGCTCTGGCCCACCGCACGGAACGCGAAGACATCGGCATCGGCGCCGCCGACGAGGCTGTCGCGCCCGAGCCCGCCTGACAGGGTGTCGTTGCCATCGCCGCCAAGGAGTGTGTCGGCGCCGCCCTCGCCGAACAGCCGGTCGCTGGAAGCCGCGGCTTCGAGCCGGTCGTTGCCCAGCCCGCCGATCAGGTCGTCGATTCCCGCGCCGCCCACCAGCGTGTCATTGGCCGTGACGGCCGACAGCAGGACGTCGAACGAAGCCAGCGTGCCGGGCACAACGTTCTGCAGGATGAAGGTGTCGTAGACGTCGTCGGTGTAGACGTAGAAGACGACATCGCTCGGCAGTCCCACTCCCAGCGCGAGGAGCGTCTGGAAGTCCGAAATGCCGAGCGCCCTGATGTCGAGGAGCTCGATCGCCCGCGCCGTCTCGAAGTCGGTGATGGTCGTGAAGTCGTAGGACAGATCGCGCGACAGCCCCAGCACGAAGACATCGGCGCCGCTGCCGCCGGTCAGCACCACCGTGCCGCTTCCATCGGTCACAAGCCGGTCCTCGTTCGCGCCGCCATCGAGCGTGTCGTACGACAGCACCGGCGTGCCACTCGTGTCGTTCAGCGTGTCGTTGCCGTCGCCGCCCAGCAGGGAATCGCTGTCGTCTCCTCCATCGAGCGCATCGTTGCCCCCGCCGCCTCGGAGGATATCGTTCCCCTCGCCGCCGGACAGCGTGTCGAGTCCGCCCTCTCCGAACACGGAATCGTTCGAACCCGCACCATCGAGAGAGTCGTCACCCAGCCCGCCGAACAGGTTGTCGACGCCGTCGCTGCCCGCCCGGGTGTCATTGGCCACGACGGTGGAGAACACGAAATCGATCGCCCACAGCAGCCCGGGCTCGACGTTCTGCAGGGTGAAGGTGTCGTAGACGTCGTTGGTGTAGACGTAGAAGACAAAGTCGTTCGGCAGTCCCGCTCCGAGCGCGAGCAGCGTTTGCAGCTCGGACATGCCGAGCGCGCTGACATCGACGACCTCGATCGCGCTGGTCCGCTGGAAATCGGTGATGGTCGTGAAGTCGTAGGTGGTGTCGCGCGCGAGGCCCAGCACGAAGACATCGGCACCGCCTCCGCCGGTCAGCACCACCGTGCCACGGCCGTCGGTGACCAGGCGATCGTCGCCCGCGCCGCCATGAAGCAGGTCGTACGAGGTCGCGGGGACACCGCCGCTGTCGACCAGCGTGTCATTGCCGTCGCCGCCATAGAGCGCGTCGCCGTCGGCATTCCCTTCGAGATAGTCCTCGCCGCTGCTGCCATAGAGGTAGTCGTACCCCGCACCGCCATAGAGATTGTCGTTTCCCGACTCCCCGAACAGCGTGTCGTTGCCGCCATTGCCGCGCAGGATGTCGTTGCCGGCGGCCCCGAACAGGTGGTCCTCCGCAGCGCCGCCGCCGCGCACGTCGTTCGTCGCCTGGATGAGGGTTGGTAACGCGAAATGCGCGTTCTGCAGCAGCCCTTCGCTGACACCCAGTACCGTGTACTGATCGTAGACGCCGTTGGTGTAGATGTAGAACCGCCATCCGCCGGTGATATTCTCCCCGAGCACCTTGAGGGTCGCGAGCTCAAGCATGCCGAGCCGCCAGGCCTCGATCGCCTCGCCGGCAACGAGCCGCCCGAAGTCTGAGATCTGCGTGACGTCGTAGTTTGTGTCGCGCGCGCCGTTCAGCACGAATCGGTCGGCGCCGACACCGCCGACCAGGAAGGCGGTGCCGCGGCCATCAGAATTCAAGGTATCGTTGCCCTCGCCGCCGATGAGGGAATCCACCGTCAGGTCGCCGCCGCTGTCGGTCAGGAGATCGTTGCCACCGCCGCCGAACAGCAGGTCGGTCCCCGCCATGCCGGCGAGACGGTCGTTGCCGATCTCGCCGAACAGCGTGTCGTCGCCTTCCTGCCCCACCAGGATGTCGTCGCCGCCGGCGCCGAAGAGGTGGTCGGCGAGGGTGGAGCCCGAGATGCTATTCGCGTCCAGAGCGGTGACCAGCACGAAATCGCCGGCGGTGAGTTGGCTCTCAACCACGCCTTCCAGGCGGGCGGTGAACTGACGGCCGCCACGGACGTAGGGCAGTTCCCAGCCGCCCGATCCATCGCTGCCTAGGGCCAAAAGCGTTGCGAAATCGCCCATGCCCAGGGAGGCGAGGTCGATCACCTCGCCGGCCTGGCCGACCGCAAAGTCCACGATGACAGTGAGGTTGGCGGTGGCGTCTACGACCGCATTCAGGACAAAGCGGTCGGCCCCGACACCGCCGGAGACCGACGAGCCGGCGTCACCGCCCCCGTAGACCACCAGCGTATCGCTGCCGTTGCCGCCCGCAACCAGGCCACCGCCACTCTGCGATCCAAAGTCAAGCGAATCGTTGCCATCGCCGCCGACGAGCGTATCGGTCGTGGACGTGCTGGCACCGCCGCGCAGCGTATCGTGGCCACTGCCCCCGTCCATGTAGTCGCTGCCGCCATACCCAATGATGTAGTCGTTGTCCCCGCCACCGTAGAGCGTGTCGGATTGGTCGCTGCCCAGAAGGACGTCATCGCCGCCTTCCCCGAAGGCCCGGACGGCGCGGTCCGCCGTATCGCCCGGATATTCGATCTCGCGATCGTCCCACAGCGTATCGTTGCCCAGCCCCATGAAGTGGTCCGTCACGCTGAGTCCAGAGCCGGAAAACCACTGACCAAGATTTTCGGTGTCGAGGATCACCGTGGCGGTCGTAAGGTCGGTGGCCGCCGTGCCTGTCAGCCGCACGGTGTGCGGTCCGGCCGCGAACTCATTCAGCTCGAAAATGAAGGACAGGGGGGAGCCGACGCGCATGGCATGCAGCGTGGCGATGTCCGATATGCCGAGAGCCGATACGTCGAGCCGATCGCCCTGCGCGACGGAGAAATCCGTGATCTCCGTGCTGCCGACACCAGCTCCGAAACCCGCGTTTACAAGAACGAAGCGGTCCGCGCCGGTGCCGCCGGTCAGCAGGTCGTCGCCCCAACCTCTGCCGCCATCGAGCGTGTCGTTGCCCCCGAGGCCGCGAATGTCGTCATCGCTGACGGTTGAAGCACCCGACAGCGAATCGGGGTTCGGCGATCCGGTGATGATCGGCATGACATTCTCCTGGCCCGGAGCGAAGGCAGGTCACGTGCGGTCGCGATCATTGCGTGGCCTAGCAAGCCCGCGGGCGCGCGCGTCGGTATTAGGTCGCCGCCAGCGGAAGGCTGCGCCGCGTACGATCGTCTTGCCACAATAATCGTCACGTCCGCGTGATTCGCCGCGGCGATGCCGCGACAGGAACGCGCGGTTAGTTTGCGGCGGGCTGCGCGCGCAATCTGTGGTGTCGGCGGGCGCCCACGGCGAACGAGAGTGTTGCGCCGCGGGATGCGGTTCCGACGGCGCGGCGGCATCTCAGCCGGCGCGCTACGCCGGCGCCAGCACTCGCCGGCCCACCGCCACCACCCCCGCCGGCGTGGCGCAATCGAGGTCCTTCACCGCCTCCACGATCGCAAGCCCGGCATAGCGCGCCGGCCACACAGCGTGGCCCAGGCGTTCCCACCCGGCCCCGGCGCGCAGGAACGGCCCCCAGGGCGGCGTGAACAAGGCCGAATCGCGCTGCTCGACATGAAACATGTGGCGCGCCAGCAGCCGCGTGACCTGCCCGGGCGAATAGGGCTGCCCATGGCCGAAGGGCGTGTGTTCGGTATGCGCCCACAGCCCGCGCCGATTCGGCGTCACCACCAGAAGCCGCCCGTCATCCTTCAGGATGCGCCACGCCTCGCGCAGCAGGCGGCGTGCGTTCTCGGCCATCTCCAGCCCATGCACCAGCAGGATGCGATCGAAGGACAGGTCGGGGAAGGGCAACGCGTCCTCCTCGGCCACCAGGGCGCTGGCCGGGCCGTCGGCCGGGAAGGGCGCCAGCCCGAGCTGCGCCGGGGACAGGGCGATGCAGCGCGCTGCCTCGCCCCGCCACAGGTCCAGGTAGGGCGCGGTATGGCCGATGCCCAGCACCGCCTGGCCCGTCAGGCGCGGCCAGGCGCGCTGCAGCCGCTGCGCGACCAGCCGCCCCGCCGCGGCGCCGCGCGCCGATGCGTAGAATGTTCCGAGCCCGTGGACCTCGCCGCTCATGCAGTGGATATAGGGCACCGCGGGCCAGGTTGGGATGGCCCCGCATCCCGCCGGAGGAGTTCCATCCATGCCCCTGACCGTAACGCCGGTGGCCTGCCTGTCGGACAACTATGCCTGGCTGCTGCGTGCCGCGGATGGCCGGCTGGCCGTCTGCGACCCCGGCGAGGCCGCGCCCGTCATCGCCGCGGCCGAGGCGCTGGGCGGCACGATCGACACCATCCTGCTGACCCACCACCACGCCGACCACGTGGCCGGGGTGGCCGAGCTGGTGAAGCGCCACCGCTGCACCGTGGTGGGCGCCGCGGCGGATGCGCACCGGCTGCCGAAGCTCGACCATGCGGTGAAGCCGGGCGACAGCTTCGCGCTGTTCGGCGTGACGGTCGACGTCCTCGCGAGCGACGGGCACACGCGTGGCCACATCGCCTTCCATCTGCCGGAAAGCGCCATCCTGCTGTGCGGCGACACGCTGTTCTCGCTGGGCTGCGGGCGGCTTCTGGAAGGCACCCCGGCCGAGATGTTCGACAGCCTGCAGGCGCTGGCCGCCCTGCCGCCCGAGACGCTGGTCTGCTGCGGCCACGAATACAGCGAGAGCAACGCCCGCTTCGCCCTGACCATCGACCCCGACAACGGCGCGCTGAAGGCCCGCGCCGCCGAGATCGCCCGCCAGCGGGCCGAGGGGAAGCCCAGCCTGCCGACCACGATCGGCGAGGAATGCGACACCAACCCCTTCCTGCGTGCCGGGGACGTCGCGACGCTCGCGCGCATCCGCGCCGCCAAGGACAATTTCCGCTGAGGAGCGCCCGCCCGTGAAGCTGCACCATTCCCCCGCCAGCCCCTATGTCCGCAAGGTGATGGCCTGCGCCATCGCGCGCGGCATCGACGGGCAGATCACGACGGTGGCGACCAACCCGCATGTCTCGCCGGCCGACCTGTTGGCCAGCAACCCGCTGTCGAAGGTGCCCGCGCTGGTCGCCGAGGACGGCACCGCCATCTACGACAGCCCGGTGATCTGCGAATACCTGGACACGCTCGGCGATGCGCCCGCGCTGTTCCCGCCCACCGGCAGCGCGGCGCGGTTGCGCGCGCAGATCATGCATGCCGCGGCGGACGGCATCCTGGATGCGGCGGTGGCGCGCCGGCTGAACATGCCGCACCCGCAGGATGACGGGCGGAAGGCCTTCGATGCGCGGCAGAGGGCGGCGGTCGATCGCGCGCTGGACGTGCTGGAGGTGAGCCCGCCGATCGGCCTCGACGATATCGGCGCGATCGCCGTGGGCTGCGCGCTGGGCTACCTGGATTTCCGCTTCGCGGCGGAGCCGTGGCGCGACGCCCATCCGCGCCTGGCCGCCTGGTTCGCCGAGGTGTCGCGCCTGGCGCCGCTGTCGCGCACCGTGCCGGTGGGCTGATGGTGGACCTGCGCGACCCGTCGGTGACGGCCGCGCAGGTGATCGGCGCGCTGGAGCTGCGTCCGCACCCCGAAGGCGGGCACTACCGCGAGACCTGGCGGGACGCGCCGTCCGACGGGTCCCGCGGCGCCGGCACCGCCATCCTGTTCCTGCTGGCGGCGGACGAATTCAGCCACTGGCACCGGGTGGATGCGGCCGAGGGCTGGCACTGGCATGCCGGCGGGCCGCTCGCGCTGACGATGTCCGCGGATGGGCATGATGCACAGGCGGTGCACCTCGGCCCCGACCTGTCGCGCCACCAGCGCCTGTTCGCGATGGTGCCGAAGGGGTGGTGGCAATCGGCGGTATCACTGGGGCGCTGGACTCTGGTGGGCTGCACGGTCTGCCCCGCCTTCGACTTCGCGGGGTTCGAACTGGCACCGCCCGACTGGCGGCCGGTGCCGCGCAGCAGCCGGGGGGACTGACCCCGGCTGCTGCGGCGCGATCCGCCGTGACGGATCGCGCCAAAGTTCAATCGCCTGATTCGCCGCTCCGGCGGTGCCTTCGCGGATCAAGCGCTGCGGTCAGCGCATCGGCAGCGCGTAGATCAGCCCGCCATTGGTGTGCAGGTTGTTGGGCCCGCGCGGCAGCGCGACCGACGTCGCCTCGCCCATGGTGCGTTCGTAGATCTCGCCGTAATTGCCCACCGCGCGAATGGCGTTGTAGGCCCAGGCGGCGTCCAGCTTCAGCGACTGGCCGAGTTCCGGTGTCGCGCCGAGCAGCCTGCGCGTGTTCGGGTTCACGCTGGTGCGGCGCTGTTCCTCGGCATTGGCGCGGGTGATGCCCTGTTCCTCGGCCTCGATGACCGCCGTGGTGAACCAGCGCACGATGTCGAACCAGTTGTCGTCGCCGCGGCGGACATAGGCGCCGTAGGGCTCCTTGCTGAAGCGCTCGGACAGGATGGTCCAGTCGCGCGGGTTGGGCATGGAGGCGCGCACGCCGGCAAGTTGCGAGGCATCGGTGCCGAAGCTGTCGCAGCGTCCGGCGACCAGCGCGGCGGCGGCCTGGTCGGTGCGTTCGAAGACCACCGGCTGGAACTGCACGCTGACCGACCGGAAGTAGTCCGCCGTGACCTGTTCGTTGGTGGTGCCCTGGATCAGGCAGATCGTCGCACCGCCCATGTCGCGCACGCGGCTCACGCCGGCATTGGCGCGCACCATGAAGCCGTGCCCGTCGAAGAAATACGTCGTGACGTGGCGCAGCCCCAGCGTGGTGTCGCGCAGCATGGTCTGGGTGGAGGTGCGGAACAGCACGTCGACCTCCCCTGACCCGAGCGCGGTGAAACGCGTGGACGACGACAGCGGAATGAAGCGCACCTTCGATGCGTCGTTGAAGATGGCCGCCGCCAGGCCGCGGCACATGTCGACATCGAAGCCCTGCCACTCGCCGCGGCTGTCGGGCAGCGCGAAGCCCGCCACGCCGTTGTGGATGCCGCAGTTCAGGCTGCCGCGCGCGCGGATGGCATCAAGCGTCGGGCTCGGGATGTTGGATTGCGCCAGCGCGCCGCCGGTGGCGCACAGCAGGGCGAACGCGGCCGCCAGGCCTCGCTTGAGCATGGTGATAGCCTCTCCTGTTGATGGGTCTCCCGCAGGGATGGTCGCCGCCTGCGTCGCGAGGTGTCAATCTCCGCGGCCGCACGGAGGACACGATGATGGATGACCAATTCGCAATCTATCCCAGCCTTTCGGGCCGCGCGGTGCTGGTGACGGGCGGCGCGTCGGGCATCGGCGCGCAGATGGTGACGCGCTTCGCGCAGCAGGGGGCGCGGGTCGCCTTCGTCGATTTCGACGCGGCGGCGGGTGCCGCGGTGGCGTCGCGGACAGGTGCCGCCTTCATCGCCTGCGACCTGCGCGACATCGCCGCCCTGCGCGCGGCGGTGGCGCAGGCGGCCGCGCTGGTCGGCGACATCACGGTGCTGGTGAACAACGCCGCGCGCGACGACCGTCACGCGATCGAGGATGTCGAACCCGACTACTGGGACGAACGCATCGCGACCAACCTGCGCCACCAGTTCTTCTGCGTGCAGGCCGTGGTGCCGATGATGCGCCGCGCCGGAGGCGGGTCCATCGTCAACATGGGCTCGGTGTCCTGGATGAACCGCAACGGCGGCATGCCGGCCTATACCGCGGCGAAGGCGGCGGTGCGCGGACTCACGCGCGGCCTGGCGCGCGACCTGGGTCCCGACCACATCCGGGTGAACGAGGTGGTGCCCGGCTGGGTCCACACCGAACGCCAGAAGGCGCTGTGGCTGACGCCGGAGGCCGAGGCCCGCAGCCAGGCGAACCAGTGCCTGAAGGGCGCGCTGCTACCGGACGACATCGCACGCATGGTGCTGTGGCTGGCCGCCGACGACAGCGCCATGGTGACGGCGCAGCACTTCGTGGTCGATGGCGGCAGCAGCTGACGCGCGCCGGGCGCACCCATGCACTGCTTGGCAACCGCGACACCCAGTGGTGCCGCCGGCGCCGGCGCGCATCACGCCTTCACGGCGTAGCCTTCCTCCTCCACCGCCATCGACACCACGTGGCGCGGCAGGATCGTCTCGGCCTTCACCGTGCCCCCGGCGACATCGACGATGACCTTCGCGGCCGGGTCCTTCGATTCGATCGCGGCGGTGACGGCCTGCGCGCAGTGGCTGCAGGACATGCCCTCGACCTTCAGCGTGATGGTGGGGGGGCTGGTCTTGTCCATGGCGTCATTCCTTCCGTGCGAGGTCGTCCAGGATGGGGCAGTCGGGCCGCGCATCGCCATGGCAGTTCGCCGCCAGGTGGCGCAGGCTGGCCGCCATCGCGTGCAGCGAGTGTGCCTTGGTCTCGAGCGCCGCGACATGCGCCAGCGCAAGTTTCTTCACCTCGGCGCTGGCGCGCCGCCGGTCATGCCAAAGCCCAAGCAGCCGGCGCACATCCTCGAGCGGAAAGCCGAGGTCGCGGGAATGGCGGATGAAGCGCAGCACCGCCACCTCGCGATCGCCGTACACGCGGTAGCCGTTGGCGCTGCGCGCGGCGGCGAACAGCCCGATCGCTTCGTAGTGCCGGATCATCTTGGCCGAGACGCCCGAGGCCGCGGCCGCATCGCCGATGTTCACCGCGAAGCCCCCTCCGGCCGCCAGCGCGCCAGCCACAGCGCGCTGCCCAGCACGCTGACGGATGACAGCGCCATCGCCGCCCCCGCCACGACGGGCGAGAGCATCCCCGCCGCCGCCAGCGGCAGCCCGATGAGGTTGTAGCCGAAGGCCCAGGCCAGGTTCTGGCGAATTTTCGCGTGCGTGCGGCGCGCCACCTCGATGGCGGCGGGCACCAGCGCCGGGTCGCCGCGCAACAGCGTGATGCCGGCGGCGGCGATCGCCACATCCGTGCCGGTGCCCATGGCAATGCCGAGGTCGGCCTGGGCCAGCGCCGGCGCGTCGTTCACGCCATCGCCCACCATCGCCACGCGCCGGCCCTGCGCCTGCCAGGCCGCGACGCGCGCGGCCTTGTCGGCTGGCAGCACCTCGGCCGCCACGTCGTCGATGCCGAGCTGCGCGGCGACGCCCTCAGCGGCTTCGCGCAGGTCGCCGCTCACCATGGCGGTGCGAAGCCCGGCGGCGTGCAGGGCCGCGATGGCGGCGGCCGCACCCGGCTTCGGCGCGTCCTCGAAGGCCAGCAGCGCGAGGGCGCGCTGGCCCTCGATCAGCCACGCGAGGCTGCGCCCGGCAGCGGCCTCGCCGGCCGCGGCGGCGGCGAGCGGCCCGGCCGCCGCGTCGCGTTCGGCCAGCAGGCGCGGGCTGCCGAGCGCAAGGCGGCGGCCGTCGACCTCCCCTTCCACGCCGCGGCCGGGCAACGCGCGGAAATCCTGCACCGGCGGCGGGTTCGCCGGGGCGCCGGGGCCGGTCGACGCGCCCGCAACGGCCTCGGCCGCCCAGGCGGCCGCGACGGCGCGCGCCAGCGGATGCTCGCTGCCCGCCTGCAGCGCGGCGGCCAGGCGCAGCACCTGCCCCGGCGCCATCCCCGCCGCCGGATGCAGCGCCGCCAGGCGTGGCCGGCCCTCGGTCAGCGTCCCGGTCTTGTCGAAGGCGACCAGCGTGATGCCCTGGGCGCGCTCGATGGCCTCCATGTCGCGCACCAGGATGCCCGCCCGCGCCGCGGCCCCCGTACCGGCCATGATGGCCGCCGGCGTGGCGAGGCCGAGCGCGCAGGGGCAGGCGATCACCAGCACCGAGACAGCCGTGATAACCGCCTGCTCCACCTCGGCGCCGGCCAGCAGCCAGCCCGCCAGCGTCAGCAGCGCCACGGCCATGACCACCGGCACGAAGATGCCGCTGACCCGGTCCACCAGCTTCTGCACCGGCGCGCGGGAGGCCTGCGCGGCCGCCACCAGCGCCGCCACGCGCGCCAGCACCGTCTCGTGGCCCACCGCGCGCACATCCACCACCAGACGGCCATCGAGCGCGATAGTGCCGGTGGAGACCCGCGCGCCGGGATCCTTCTCCACCGCAAGGCTCTCACCGGTCAGCGCGCTTTCGTCGACGCCGGAACGCCCCTCGCGCACAACGCCGTCGGCCGGGATGCGCTCGCCAGGGCGGACAACCACCAGGTCGCCGGCCTGCAGGGCGGCGGCGGGCACGTCGTGCTCGGCACCGTCCTCGATCCGCCGCGCCGTGCGGGGTGCAAGGTCCAGCAGTGCTGCGATGGCCGCGCCGGTCGCGCGCTTGGCCCGGGCTTCCAGCCACCGGCCCAGCAGCACGAAGAACACCACCACCGCCGCGGCCTCGAAGTACAGCGCGTGCGCGTGGTCGCCGCCGTGGCGCAGCAGCAGGAACATCGACAGGCCCCAGGCCGCGCCGGTGCCGATGGCCACCAGCTGGTCCATGTTGCCGCTGCCCGCGCGCAGCGCCGCGAAGCCGGCCCGCCAGAACCGCGCGCCCAGGCCGAACACCACCGGGGTCGCCAGCGCCGCCTGCCACCAGCCGCCGGGCATCCAGTCGCGGCCCAGCGCCATGCCCGCCATGCCCAGCAGGAAGGGGGCGCTCAGCAGGGCGGCCAGCAGCAGGTCGCGCCATTCGCGCGCTGCGCCGGGGTCGGCAGCGGGGCCGTGGTCGGCCGCCGACAGGCGATAGCCGGCGCGGGCCAATGCCGCGCCCAGCGTGGCCTCGGATGTGCCGGCCAGGGCGCGCAGATGCGCGCGCCCGGTCGCCAGGTTCACCTGTACCGCCAGCACGCCGGGCACCGCCGCCAGCGCCCGCTCCACCCGCCCGGTGCAGGTCGCGCAGGTGATGCCATCCACCGCGAGGTCGATCTGCGCCTCCGGCACGCGATAGCCGGCGCTCACCACCGCCGCGGCCAGTGCCGCCAGGGGCGCCTGCCCGGTGACCTCGGCCTGGTTCGACGCCGGGTTGACCTCGGCCGCCGCGACGCCGGGCACCTTGAGCAGCGCGCGCCGCACCCGGACCGCGCAGGCGGCGCAGGTCATGCCCGACACGGGGAGCAGCAGGCGCGTTTGGGGGAGTGGTGCTTCGGGCATGGCCGTCCCCATGTGGGGTCTCCGATGGTGGGAAGGTCAAGGCGGGGGGGTGGAGTGTCGGTTCGCTCCTGGGCGCCCCCGCGGCCCGGCGGTGGTGGTCGAACAGGGACACGACGCGATTGACAGCTTGGGTGGGGATCGCGACATGGTGAGCAGATGAAACTCGCGCCTCTTCTGGCCCTGGTACCGATGCTGCTGCCCGCCCCGATGGCGCTGGCGCAGAACCAGCCGGTCCGCGTGAGGAACACCGCCCCGGTTAGCGCGACAGGGCTGTTCCTCGCACCCACCGGGACCTCGGCCTGGGGGGCCAATCTGCTGGGCGGGCTGTTCCTGCCGCCGGGCGCCTTCCTGTCGGTGCAACTGGGCGAAGGCGGCGGCTGCCGGTTCGACCTGCGCATGGTACTACGCGACGGGCGCGAGGCCGTGCGCCGCGATGTCGATGTCTGCGCCGAGCGCGTGGTGGCGATGGCGCTGGACCCTACACCACCACCGGAGGCGCCCGCGACCGCGGCGCCGGCCCCCACCACGCCGCCAGGCCGGCCATGAGGCGCGCCATCGCCCTGGCCCTGCCGGTCCTCGGCTGGGTGCTGACGAACACGCCGGCCCAGGCGCAGAACGAGCCGGTGCGCTTCTACAACCGCGCGGCGATTCCGGCCACGGCCCTGCATGTCATGCGTGCCGGCCAGGCGAGCTGGAGCGCCAACCTGTTGAACCGCGGGCCGCTGGCGCCGGGGCAGTTCCTGTCGGTGCGCCTGGGCGAAGGCGCGGCCTGCCGCTTCAATGTCCGCCTCGCGCTGCAGGATGGCACCGAGATCCTGCGCGAGGACGCCGATGTCTGCGCAACCCGCTCGGTCGACCTGGCGCCCGATGCCAGCCCGGCACCCGCCGCGCCCGCGACCCCGCAGCGGCCCTGAAACACCCCGCCGGAGACGGGACGCGCAAGGCATGCCGCGGCCCGAAGACGGCGGCCGCCCGGGCCGGACGAACACGCGCGATTGACTCGCCTGCATGCGCCACCGACATGATGCTGCCGATGGCGCCCTTCCTGATCCTCGCATTGCTGCTGCCGGGCCTCGCCGCCACGCCGGCGTTCGCGCAGAGCGAACCCTTCCGGGTGGTCAACCGCACCTCGACGCCGGCCACCGCGCTGCACGCCGTGCGCAGCGGGCGGCCCGATTGGGGCGGCAATTTGCTGAACCGCGGCCCGCTCGCCCCCGGCGCGTTCTTCGCGCTGCGCCCCTCGGAAAGCGCCGGATGCCGGTTCGACCTGCGCATGGTGCTCGAGGGCGGGCAGGAGGTGGTCCGGCGCAACGCCGACATCTGCGCCGAGCGTTCCGTCGCCCTGGCGCTGGCGCCGGGCGCGGCGCCGCCGCCAGCGGCACAGCGTGCCCCTGCCCTGGCCACGCCCGACGGCAAGCCCCCGCCGCTGCCGCGCGACGTCGCGGCCGGCCCGGGCACGCCGCCCGGTCCGACGACGCCCCGGCCGCGGCCGAACCCCAATGCCCGCGCATCGACCGGCACCGGCTTCGTGATCGGGCCCGAGCAGGTGCTGACCAACCACCATGTCATCGAAGGCTGTTCGCGCATCCTGGTGCGCACCGCCGATGGCCGGTCCCTGCCCGGCCAGGTGCCGGCGCATGACGCCCGGCGCGACCTGGCGCTGGTGCGCGTGACCGGCAGCCCGGGCCCGGTGCTGGCCTTCCGCGCCAATCCGGTGCGCCGGGGCGAGAGCGTGGTGACCTATGGGTTTCCCCTGGCGGGGCTGCTGTCGTCCGGCCCCACGCTGACTACCGGGGAGGTCAGCGCGCTGGCCGGGCTGAACGACAACCCGACGCAGTTCCAGATCAGCGCGCCGGTGCAGCAGGGCAATTCCGGCGGGCCGCTGTTGGACCGCCAGGGCAACGTGATCGGCGTGATCGTGTCCAAGCTGAACGCCGCGCGCGTGGCGCAGCGCACCGGCGACATCCCGCAGAACGTGAATTTCGCGGTGAAGGGGACCGAGGCGGTGGACTTCCTGCGCCGCAACGGCGTGACGCCGGTGATGCGCGAAAGCCCGAGCGGGGAACGCCCCGCCGTCGATGTCGGCGAGCAGGCGCATGCGAGCACCGTCTTCATCCGGTGCGAGCGGTAAGGCCGCTCGCCGGCTTTTTGCCCCCAAACGGCGGGCGCGGTCCATCCGGGCCGCTTGCCTTCGCGCCATGGGCGGGAACCCCGGGGGCGGCTGGCCGTCTGGGCGCGGTCGCGCTTTGCGCTCCCGGATCTCGCGATGCGCGATCCGACTGGATGGTCCACAGGCGCTGCGGGTATCGGTTCCGGGTTAACGGAAAATGCACTTTTGGCCGTCGGCGGCGCGTAGCGCGTGGCACTGTTCCGTCCGGCCGGAGAATCCGGCGCCGATGCGCGGCGCCCAGCCAAAGGCGGACCGAATGCGTCGCTCGACCAGCCTGCTTCCCTGCATCGGCCTCGTCCTCGGGCTCGCCGCGCCAGCCGCGCAGGCGGCGCCGGATCCGTTCGAGCCGGTCAATCGGCGCATCCATGCGCTGAACCAGGTGCTCCAGGCCCATGTGCTGGGCCCGGCGGCCGAGGCCTATGTCGCCTATACCCCGCCGGGCGTGCGGGAGGGCGTGGCCAATGCCTTCGCCAACCTGGGCGAACCGATCACCGCGATCAGCTCCCTTGCCGCCGGCGACCTGCCGCGCGCGGGCAATGCGGCGCTGCGCTTCGGCATCAACACCACGCTGGGCCTCGGCGGGGTGAGCGATGCCGCGGCCTCGTTCGGCTTCGCGCCCCGGCCCATGGCCCCCGCGGATGCGGTATGCAGCTGGGGCGTGGCGAGCGGACCCTATTTGGTGCTGCCGCTGCTCGGCCCGTCCACGCTGCGCGACGCGGGCACCATGATCGCGACAGGCGCGGCGCTGTCGCAGGCGGTGGGGCCGGATGTCTTGCTTGGCTGGCGCAGCGGCGACCTGTTCACGACCTATGCCGCGTTCCATGCGGAGCTGCAGCGTATCGACGCGCAGGCGCTCGATTCCTACGCGGTGCATCGCAGCGCCTTCCTCCAGCGCCGCGCCGCCACCTGCCCGGCGGACCGCGTGGCGGAGCTGGAGGATGATGACCACGCGCCGCCACGCGAGGTTACCGCCGCCGCTCCGTGACGCCGGCGGCGGCCTGCTCAGGTCTGCGCGCCGCCGTTCACCTGCAGCATCTGCCCGTTCACATAGGCCCCGCCATCCGAGACGAGCATGCGCAGCACCGCCGCCACCTCCGCCGGCAGGCCCTCGCGCCCCAGCGGCACGCGCGCCACGATCGCCTGGCGATAGGGCGACAAGGCTTCCCCCGCCTCGTCATCCGCGGCGATCGGCCCCGGTGAAATGGCGTTCACGGTGATGCCCTTGGGGCCGAGTTCCTTGCCCAGCGCCTTGGTCAGCCCCCAGACGCCATGCTTGGCCACGCTGACCGGTGCGCGCCCGGCATAGCCGTGCATGGCGTTCATGCCGGTGAAGTTCACGATGCGGCCCCAGCCGCGCGCCACCATGGCCGGCAGGCAGGCGCGCGACAGCCACACCGCGGCATCCAGGTCCACCGCCATGACGCGGCGCCATTCCGCCTCGGTCATCTCCAGGAAGGGCTTCTGCGGGCGCAGGGCGGCGTTGTTCACCAGCACGTCCACGGCGCCGAAGCGCGCCATCGCGGCGGCGGCGATGCGCGCGCATTCCTCAGGGCTGCCGACATCGCCCATCACCACCTCGGCCGCCACGCCGAAGCCGCGCGCTTCCTGCGCCACGCGATCGCAGGCGGCACGGTCCGAGGATCCGTTCACCGCCACGTCGAAGCCGTCCTGCGCGAGGCCGAGCGCCACCGCGCGCCCGATGTTGCGCCCCGCGCCCGTGACCAGCGCCGTCCTGCCGCGTCCTGCCATGTCCTGCGTTCCTCCCGTGGATGCACCGCCAGGGTTCCTACCGCCTGGCCGTCGCGCTGACGAGACGGCGCGCCGGGCGCCGCACGCCGGGATGCATCGAACGACGCATTCTCAAACGGTCGCTTTGCGCCTATCCATCATCCGCCGGCCTGCCGGCACCGGCCCACCCCCTCATGCAGCGATGTCCCGATGACCACGCAAGGCCCCGTCCACCTCCGCTGGCGCGCCGCATCCGCCGCGCCCGAGACCGAGACCTTCCCCGACCTCGACGCCGCGCTCGACGCGGTCGAGGCGCGCTGGGAGACACTGCAGGACCAGGCGCCGCAGATCCTCGATGCGCGCCGCATCCTGCTGATCAGCACCGACCAGCTCAAGGCCGCGATGGTCGAGGATGACGACGAAGCGGGCAGCTGAGCGCCGCTGGCCTCGCCTCATTCGCAGCGGCACACGGCAGCCGGGCCGGCCGCGTCTCACCCGGTCGGGTGACGCCACCTGATCGGGATCGGCGCTAGGCCGCCGCGAAAAGCCGCCCGGCCCCTGCCACACGCTCGGTAATGCCGGCGCTGCGCAGCGCATGCCAGTAGGTGACCGGGTTGGTCGCCAGCACCGGCTTGCGCAGCTCCGTCTCGGCCGCCCGCGCCACGCCGGCGAAAGGCAGGTTGGTGCCGACCTGCACCACCGCCTGCACATCCGGCCCGTCCAGTTCGCGCACCGCGTCCCGCAGCCGGTCCAGTGGCACGCGCGCGATCGCCGCCGGGCCGGGTGCGCGCAGGCCGACCACGCGGACCACCGCGATGCCCGCCTGTTCCAGGAAGGCCTGCGCCGCGGCGTCGCCGGCCGGGAAGAACGGCGTCAGCAGCGCGATCCGCGTGACGCCCAGTGCCGCCAGCGCGGCCAGCGTCGCATGGGTGGGCGCCGTGACCGGGCAGCCGATCCGCTGGGCGGCCTCGGCCAGCAGCGCATCGCCTGCCGCGCCGCCGCCGACGAAATTCTCGACCATGACGCCGATCGCGACATGGTCCGGCCGTGCGGGGGCGAGCGTGTCGAGCGCGCCCATCAGACCGCCGACCATCGCCGCGCGCACCACTGCCGCATCGGCATCGCCGGCCACGCGCGCATCGGGGTTGGCGATGCGCGCGGTGGCATTGACCACGCCGCGCGGGCGCAGGTCGTCCATTTCAGCCTCGGTCGTGATGTTGGTGGCGGGGACCACCACCCCCATCAGCAGCCGATGGGCGAGCGGGCAACGCGCGCCCGGCTCGCCCATCGCGCTCACCGGCCTTCGACCGACGTGGTGTCGTTCGGCCACAGCGTGCGCGAGGCAATGCCCGCGATCACCGCGCCGATGATCGGGGCAACCCAGAACAGCCAGAGCTGCTGCACGGCCCAGCCGCCCACGAACAGCGCCGGGCCGGTGCTGCGCGCCGGGTTCACGGAGGTGTTGGTGACCGGGATGCTGATCAGGTGGATCAGCGTCAGCCCCAGGCCGATCGCGATCGGCGCGAAGCCGGCCGGCGCGCGGCCATGCGTGGCCCCCATGATGATGACGATGAAGAAGAACGTCATCACCACCTCGGTGATCAGCGCGGCGTTCATGCTGAACTTGCCCGGCGAATGGTCGCCGAAGCCGTTGGCCGCGAAGCCGCCAAGCTCGAAGCCCGGCTTGCCGCTGGCGATGGCATACAGGATGCCGGCGCCGGCAATGGCACCCAGCACCTGCACGACGATGTAGGGCACCGCCTGCGCCATCGGGAAGCGCCCGCCCGCGACCAGGCCCAGCGTGACCGCCGGGTTCAGGTGGCAGCCCGAGACATGGCCGATGGCATAGGCCATGGTCAGCACGGTCAGGCCGAACGCGAAGGAGACGCCGAGCAGGCCGATCCCGACTTCCGGGAAGGCGGCGGCCAGCACGGCAGACCCGCACCCCCCCAGTGTCAGCCAAAGCGTGCCGATGAATTCGGCGGCGAGTTTCGGGGCCATGCGCGGTCACTCCCTTTTTTGGAACGCAAGCGGCACCTTAAGGCCTACCTGTTACATCTCGGCAAGCCCTGCCGGTCGGTGTCATGGGTCGCCGGTGCGCTCAGGCGGCGCCACCAGCGACCGGATGGGCCGTCCCTTCAGGGCAGCGCCAGCGCCAGCCGGTGCGCCGCCGCCGGCGTGCCCTGCGGCAGGCGCACGCGCAGGCGCGCCGCGACCACGCCCGGCTCGGGCAGTTCGGCGCTCGCCGCCGCGAGCGGACCCTCCTCGGCCAAGAGCGTCGCGAGCCAGGCATTGAGCGCCTGCGCCGCCGCCGGCGTGCCGCGCCCACGCTGGAGTTCCCACCGCGCGCGCAAGGCCAGCGCATGCAGGATACGGCCGGTCGCGAGCACCCAGGGCAGCCGCGCCGCCAGCGCGGCATCGGCGGTGGCGGCCGGGGCGTGGAAGCGCGGCGGCTTGTGCAGCGTGGGTGCGACCAGCACCGCGGCGCGATCCGCCCCGCGCGGCACCAGCAGCGTCAAGCCGAGCATGAAAAGCGCCTTCTCCTGCCCCTCGGCAGGGTCACAGGCGGTGGGCACGCTGCCCATCGGCGGCAGGCCGTCCTCGGTGCCGTCCTCGCGCCCTTCCATGCCGGCGGCCCAGCCGTCGCGCCGGAAGGCGGCCGCGATGCGCGCGGCGAGCACCCAGCCGCCGCCGGTCCAGCGCGGGGCGCCGGGGCCGCCACAGGCCAGCACGGGTGGTGCGACCAGCGCCAGGAAGCGCGCCTCCTCGCTGTCGCGCAGGCTGCGCCAGGCGATGTGGCGCGGGCCTTCGTGCAGCCGCGCCAGGTCGCGCCGGCCGGGCAGCGCCGACCAGTCCTCGAGGTCGAGCAATTCCGGCGCCGCATGCGCGACGACGGGCGCGAAGGCGCCGGCGCCGGCAGCGGCGAAGCCGCGCAGCGCCTGCACATCCTCCGCCTCCGCGCCGAATGCCATGTCGGCCAGCAGCAGGCCGAAAGGTTCGCCCGCGCCCATGCCCTCGTGCCACAGCAGGGCGGCGAGGTCGCTGTCCTCAGGGTCCTGCACGGCGCGCTGGTCGCGGATGACCTCGCGCCTGGTCAGCGGCATGAGCTTGACGACAACCGGGCCTTCATCCTGCGCGGCGACCAGGCGGTGCAGCGACCGCCAGGCGGCTTCGAGCGCCACGAAGCGCGGATGGTTGCGGATCGCAGCCTGCAGCAGCGCGATCATGGCATCGACCTTGGCGATGGCCTGCGCCTCGGACCCGCGGGCGGCGACGGAGGCGGGGCGCGCGGCCTCGGTGGCGGCGAGCACCGCCGCGAGCGGGTCGTCGGCGCCGTCGATGGTCTCGGCCATGGGGTGGGTCCTGCGTGGCTGCGGGCCGCAGGCTAGAGCAGATCCGACCCCGTGTGGAATCATGGGATCGGGTGCAGATGCCCGCGAAAACAAGGGGCTGCATCTGTTGGCGTCGGCCTGGCGAAGGCGAACGGGCCCGGGCCCGACCGGCACGAGCGGAAACGCCGATGCGCTGCGGCGCGCGACCGCAGGCGGCGTTCTCGCCTCGCGGCGGCGTTGCGCGCCGCTTACGTCGGCTGCGCAGGACGGGCGCGCGCCATGCCCGGAGGGCGCGTGCCGCAGGGCTGCCATCGCCCGGCGGCGCAGCGGGATTTTCACCGCCTTGACGGGGCGGAGCCTGCGGCGACCTATGCCGAGCCTTGCGCCCCGACCTCGCCCTGCTTCCCCTGCTCGCCCTCGCCGGCTTCGCCGCCGGTGGCGGGATGCGGCTGATGGACCCGCTGCTGCCGCTGCTGGCGGCCGATTTCGGCGTGGGGGTCGCGGCGATCGCGCCGGTGGTGGCGGGCTTCACGCTGGCTTATGGCGCGGGGCAGCTGATCACCGGGCCGCTCGGCGACCGCTTCGGCAAGGTGCGCGTCGCGTCCATCGCGCTGGTGCTCTATGGCGTCGGGCTCGCGGTGTCGGCGGCCGCGTGGGACCTGACGTCGATGGTGGTGCTGCGCACCGGCACGGGGCTGGTGGCGGGCGCGGTGATCCCGCTCGCCATCGCCTGGATCGGCGATGCGGTGCCCTATGCGGAACGCCAGGCGACGATCGGGCGGTTCCTGACCGGCATGGTGATGGCGCAGCTGCTGGTCGGTCCGATCTCGGGCGTGATGGCGGAACTGGCGGGGTGGCGCGCGTCGTTCCTGGTGCTGTCGGCCTTGGCCCTGGTGGTGGGGGTGATGCTGGTGCGCCGCGCGGTGCCGGAAGCACCCCGGGGCCAGGTGCGCGGGCTGGGCCTGTCGCAATACGGCGTGCTGCTGCGCACGCCGGGCGGGCGGCGGCTGATGGCGGCGGCGGCGCTTGATGGGCTGGCGCTGTTCGGCGGCGCCTTCCCGTTCATCGGCGCCTATCTGATCGAAGTGTTCGGGCTGTCACCCGGGCAGGCGGGGCTGGTGGTGGCCGGCTTCGGGATCGGCGCCTTCGCCTACACGCGTACCGCGAAGCGGTTGGTGGCGCGGCTCGGTGAACAGGGGCTGGTCGGCGCCGGCGGGGCGCTGCTGGCGGTGGCGCTGGCGGGCATGGCGGCGGCGCCCACCTGGTGGGTGGTCGCGCTGCTCCAGGTGCCGATGGGCATGGCTTTCTACATGTTCCACGGCGTGCTGCAGGCGCGCGCGACCGAGGCGCTGCCCGAAAGCCGCGCCACCGCCGTGTCGGCCTTCGCGATGGCGCTGTTCCTCGGCCAGAGCGTGGGCGCGCTGGCCTTCGGCGCGGTGCTGCACGCGGCCGGCTATGCTGCCGTGTTCATCCTGGCGGCGGTCGCGACCGCAGGGCTGGCGGCCTGGGTCGCGCGCATGCCGCTGCGGTGAATCGCTAGACGAAGACGCCGGTCAGCAGCCGCACCGCGATGTTGACCAGGATGGCCACGGCGATCACCGCCAGGGTGAAGGTCAGCGCCTTTTCCTGCGGCACCCGCATGATGATCGGCACGCCGAGGTAGAGCGTGTACAGCGCGTAGAACCCGCCGATCAGCGCCACGATGCCGCCGAGGATCGGGATGATGATGGCCCCGCCGGCAACCCAGGCGATGGTCGGCGCGAAGGCGGCGAGTTTCAGCGCGGCATCGGCATCCGGCTGGCCGCCGAAATTCGGTGCCAGGATCTCGATGATCTTCGCCGTCACGAAGACGCCGACCAGCGACAGGATGTAGCCCACGATCGCCATGGTGAAGGCAGCGACAGGCGCCCAGAACAGCAGCAGAAGGAAGCCGGCGATGGCCGGGATCGCCGCCAGGATCATCACGTAGCGGGTGAAGACCGGCGCGAGCTCGATGGGCTCGCCCGCGATCTTCCGCCATTCCTGCGCGGGGGACAGCGCCATCCCCTTCACGCGTTCGATCAGGTGGTTCATGCCAGTCCTCTCGCCCCTCGTTCCCGTGGCGATACTGCCCAGGGGGCGCGCCCGGGGGCAAGCCCGGCGCGCTGGCGGCGCCCGGGGGCTTCTGCCAGCCTGACCCGGATGGCCGATTCGACGCTTTCGAGATGGGCGGACCGGCGCCTGCCGGTGATGCTCGCCCTTGGGTTCGCCGCCGGTGCCCCGCTGCCGCTGGTGGCCGGCCAGGTGCTGCGGCAATGGTTCGCGGAAAGCGATCTGAGCCTCGGGGCGATCGGCCTGACGGCGCTGATCGGCCTGGCCTATGCCAACAAGTTCCTGTGGTCGCCGCTGCTGGATGCGCTGCGGCCGCCGGTGCTCGCGCGGCTCGGCCAGCGGCGCGGCTGGCTGGCCTGCATCCAGGTGGCGCTGATGGGGGGCATTGCCGCGATTGCGCTCACCGACCCCGTGCGGGGTGCGGGCTGGACGGTGGCGCTGGCGGTGCTGGTGGCCTTCCTGTCGGCCAGCCAGGACATCGTCATCGACGCCTATCGCATCGAGATCCTGGGCGAGGACGACCAGACCCAGGCCTATGGGCTGGCCGCCTATGTCTGGGGCTACCGGCTGGCGCTGCTCGCCTCGGGCGCGGGCACGCTGTTGCTGGTGCAGTTCATCGGTTGGTCGGGCGCCTTCCTGTATGGCGCGTCGCTGCTGCTGGTCGGGCTGGCCGCCACGCTCGCCGCGCGCGAACCGGACCGCGCGCCGGCCGTGGCTTATGACGGCCCCCCCTTCGACACCGCGCCGGCCCGCGCGCATCTGCGCCAGCGGCCCTGGGTCGGCCAGATCCTGGTGATCATGCCCTGGATGGCGCCGGTGATGGTGGCGATGCTGCCGGACCACGCGCGGCGCCGGCTGACAGCCCAGCCGGGGTGGCATCTGAGCCGGTCGGTGGCGCAGCCCTTCGCCGACATCATGCGGCGGCCGTACTGGTTGGCGATCCTGCTGTTCATCGCGCTGTTCAAGCTGGGCGAGGCGCTGGCCGGGGTGATGACCACGCCCTTCTACCGGTCGCTCGGCTTCACGCGGGAGGATGTGGCGACGGTCGGCACCGTCTTCGGCATGGCAGCCACGCTGGCGGGCGCTGTGGCGGGCGGATGGCTGGTGGGCCAGGTCGGCGTGAAACGCGCGCTGATCTGGACCGGCGTGGCGCAGATGCTGTCGAACCTGATGTATGTGGCGCTGGCGCAGGCGGGGCATTCCATGCCGATGCTCTGGGCGCAGGTGGGGGTGGAATCCTTCACCGACGGGCTGGCGGATGCCGCCTTCCTGACCTGGCTGTCGGCGCTGACCTCGCGGTCCTTCACGGCCACGCAATATGCGCTGCTGTCGTCGCTGGCGGCGGTGCCGCTGCGCACGCTGGGTGCCAGCGCGGGGTTCCTCGCGGCCTGGCTTGGCTGGACGCCGTTCTTCCTGGTGACCACCGCGGCGGCGCTGCCCGCGCTGCTCATCATGGTGTTCCTGCTGAAGCGCCTGCCGGCCGAGGAGATTGCGCGCCCATGAACCCCTGGATCGTGACACCGCTGCTGCTGCTGGGGTCGAACGTGCTGATGACCTTCGCCTGGTACGGTCACCTCAAGGCGCCGTCCTGGCCGCTGTGGCTGGCCATCCTGGTGTCCTGGGGGATCGCCTTCTTCGAATACTGCCTGGCGGTGCCGGCCAACCGGATCGGCTACGGGACGTTCAGCGGGCAGCAGCTGAAGGTGATGCAGGAGGTCATCACCATCGCCGTGTTCGGCGTGTTCAGCGTGACCTTCCTCGGCGAGACTCTGCGCTGGAATTTCCTGGCCGCCGGGGCGTGCCTTGTCGCGGCGGTCGTGTTCATCTTCCTGCCAGCTGAATGAAGGAGGCAGCCATGCGCGTCGGTGTTCCGAAGGAAGTGAAGATCCACGAATACCGCGTGGGCCTGGTGCCGGGTTCGGTGAGGGAACTGGTGCTGCACGGGCATGAGGTGCTGGTCCAGACGCAGGCGGGTGCGGCGATCGGCTTCCCGGACGAGGCCTACATCGCCGCCGGCGCGCGCATCGCGCCCGATGCCGCGACGGTCTTCGCCGAGGCCGAGCTGGTGGTGAAGGTCAAGGAACCGCAGCCGGCCGAGTGGGCGCGGCTGAGGCCGGGACAGGTGCTGTTCACCTACCTGCACCTGGCACCCGACCGCGCGCAGACGGAAGGGCTGATGGCCTCGGGCTGCACCGCCATCGCCTATGAGACCGTGACGGATGCCCAGGGCGGGCTGCCTTTGCTGGCGCCGATGAGCGAGGTGGCCGGGCGCATGGCCGTGCAGGTCGGCGCGCGCTGCCTCGAGAAGGAGGCCGGCGGCGCGGGCATCCTGCTGTCGGGCGTGCCGGGCGTGCCGCCGGGGCGCGTGGCGATCATTGGCGGCGGCGTGGTGGGGTCGAACGCGGCGCGCATCGCCAATGGTATGCGCGCCAATGTCACGGTGCTGGACCGCAACCCGCGCGTACTGGCGGCGCTCGACATCGAGTTCAACGGGCTGGTGGACACGGTGTTTGCGACGCGCGATGCGGTCGAGCGCACGGTGCTGGACGCCGACCTGGTGATCGGCGCTGTGCTGGTGCCGGGCGCCGCCGCCCCGCGGCTGGTTTCGCGCGAGACGGTGTCGCGCATGCGCCCGGGCAGCGTCATGGTGGATGTGGCGATCGAC
Organism: Rhodospirillales bacterium Ga0074136; assembly: GCA_001464375.1. GTDB lineage: Bacteria > Pseudomonadota > Alphaproteobacteria > Acetobacterales > Acetobacteraceae > Neoroseomonas. The sequence continues at coordinate 32,589 of LNEW01000162.1, forward strand.
CAGGGTGGCTGTTTCGAGACCTCGCGCCCCACCACCCATGCGGAGCCGACCTACGTGGTCGATGGCGTCGTGCATTACTGCGTGACGAACATGCCTGGCGCGGTGGCGCGCACCAGCGCGGTGGCGTTGAACAACGCGACGCTGCCCTTCACGTTGCAATTGGCAGACAAGGGCTGGCGACGCGCGGCGGCGGAGAATCCGCATCTGGCGGCCGGGGTGAATGTCCATGCGGGGGCGGTGACGCACGCGGCGGTGGCCGGCGCGCTGGGCCTCCCGTTGGCTACGCTGCCGGCTTGACCCGCCGGCAGCCGCGGCCCTAGTAACCACCCGGTTACTGGTTGCGGAGGAAACGCCGTGGGCCTGCAATGGCAGGATTGGCCGGAAGGCCTGGGTGCGCGGCTGCGCGCGGGCTGCGCCATTCCGGCCCATCCGCTGGCGCTGACCGCCGCACGCGCGCTGGACCCGCGCCGGCAGAAGGCGCTGTCGCGCTACTACCTCGATGCCGGGTCGGGCGGGCTGGCGGTGGGCGTGCACACCACGCAATTCGCGATCCGCGAGCGCGGGCTTTACGAACCGGTGCTGCGCATCGCCGCCGAGGCGGCGGCCGAACAGGTGCGACCCCCGATCCTGGTGGCGGGTGCCATCGGGCGCACGGCGCAGGCGGTGGCCGAGGCGCAGGTCGCGCGCGGCCTCGGCTACCATGCCGTCCTGCTCTCGCTGGCCGCCTGGAAGGGCGCGTCGGACGACGAGCTGATCGCCCATTGCGCGGCGGTGGCGGCACAGATGCCGCTGTTCGGCTTCTACCTCCAGCCCGCGGTGGGCGGCGTGCCGCTGTCGGCATCCTTCTGGAAGCGCTTCGCGGCGATCGACAATGTCGTCGCCATCAAGATCGCGCCGTTCAACCGCTACGCGACTCTGGACGTGTTGCGCGGCGTGCTGGAGGCGGGCGCGCAGGATCGCGTCGCGCTCTATACCGGCAATGACGACCATATCGTGGCGGACCTGCTGACTCCCTTCACGCTGGCGCATGGCGGCCAGGCGGTGACGCTGCGCATCGTCGGCGGGCTGCTCGGGCACTGGTCGGTCTGGACGCGCGCCGCGGTGGAGCTGCAGCGGCGCTGCGCGGCCGTGACCGGCGACATCCCGGCCGATCTGCTGGCGCTGGATGCCGCGGTGACCGAGATGAACGCCGCCGTCTTCGACGTGGCGCACGACTTCCACGGCGTGATCGCCGGCTGCCACGAAATCCTGCGCCGCCAGGGGCTGCTGGAGGGCACCTGGTGCCTCGATGAACACGAGGCGCTGTCGCCTGGCCAGGCCGACCTGCTGACCACGGTCGCGGAACGCTACCCGACGCTGACGGATGACGGTTTCGTCCGCGACAATCTCCATCGCTGGCTTTCGTAGGGAACACGACACATGGCGGAACGCCGCATCGGCCTCATCATGAACGGCGTCACCGGCCGGATGGGCATGAATCAGCATTTGATCCGGTCGGTCGCGGCGATCCGCGCGGAAGGCGGCGTGAAGCTCGCGAATGGCGACACCATCATGCCCGACCCGGTGATCGTCGGGCGTAACCGCGGCAAGCTGGAACAGCTGGCGAAGGCGCATGGCATCGCGCGCGTGTCCACCGACCTCGATGCCTGCCTGGCCGACCCGAAGGACGAGGTATTCTTCGACGCAGCCACCACGCAGATGCGCGCGGGGCTGCTGCGCAAGGCGATCGCCGCCGGCAAGCACATCTATTGCGAGAAGCCGACCGCCGACAACCTGGCCGATGCGCTGGATGTCGCGCGGCTGGCCAAGGCCGCCGGCATCAAGAACGGCGTGGTGCAGGACAAGCTGTTCCTCCCCGGCCTGCGCAAGCTGAAGATGGTGATCGACAGCGGCTTCCTCGGGCGCATCTGCTCGGTAAAGGGCGAATTCGGCTACTGGGTGTTCGAGGGCGACCTGCAGCCCGCACAGCGCCCGTCGTGGAACTACAAGAAGGCCGAGGGCGGCGGCATCATCCTCGATATGCTCTGCCATTGGCGCTACGTGCTGGACAATCTGTTCGGCACGGTGGAGTCGGTGTCATGCCTGGGTGCCGTACATATCCCCGAGCGCATCGGCGAGGACGGCAAGCCCTACAAGGCCGATGCCGATGATGCCGCCTATGCCACCTTCCAGCTGGAAGGCGGCGTGATCGCGCACATCAATTCATCCTGGGTGACGCGCGTACGGCGCGACGATCTGGTCACCTTCCAGGTTGATGGCACGCACGGCTCCGCGATCTGCGGCTTGCACAAGTGCTGGACGCAGAACCGCGTCGCCACGCCCAAGCCGGTCTGGAACCCCGACCAGCCGCAGCCCATCGACTTCTTCGCCGGCTGGCAGGAAGTGCCGACCACGACAGACTTCCCCAACGGCTTCCGCGTGCAGTGGGAGGAATTCCTCAAGCACGTGGCGGGTGAGCGCCCCGACTACCCCTGGGACCTGTTGGCCGGCGCGCGCGGCGTGCAGTTGGCCGAAGCGGGGCTGAAATCCTGGGCCGAGCGCCGCTGGATCGACCTGCCGAAGCTGGAGGCGTGACGCGCATGCCGGCGATCAACCTGCCCAACGGCGCAGCCGTCGAAGCCTTCACGACCAGCGCCCCGCGCGACTTCGCCCGCGCCACGCCGCCCTTCCCGCGCGTGGCGCTCGCCGCCGCGCATGTCGTGGCGGACCCGCTGGCCGAGCAGGACCCCTGGCTGGATGTGAAGATCGACTGGGACCGCACCATCGCCTTCCGCAAGCATCTCTGGTCGCTCGGCCTCGGCGTCGCGGAGGCCATGGACACCGCGCAGCGCGGCATGGGCCTCGACTGGGTAGGCGCGCAGGAACTCATTCGCCGATCGCTCGACGCGATGCAGGATCACCCCGGCGCGGTGATGGCGTCCGGTGCCGGCACCGACCACCTGCCGCCCGGGCCCGACGTGACCGTCGACGACGTGATCCGCGCCTACGAGCAGCAATGCGAAGCCGTCGAGGCGATGGGCGGGCGCATCATCCTGATGGCCTCGCGCGCGCTGGCCAAGGCCGCCCGCAGCCCGGCCGACTACGAACGCGTCTATGCCCGCATCCTGTCGCAGGTGAAGCAGCCCGTGGTCATCCACTGGCTCGGCGAGATGTTCGATCCCGCGCTGGAAGGCTACTGGGGCAACCACGACCACATGGCGGCGATGGAGACGGCGCTCGCCGTGATCCACGCCCATGCCGACAAGGTCGATGGCGTGAAGATCTCGCTGCTGGACGACCGGAAGGAGATCGCGATGCGCCGCCGCCTGCCGCGCGGCGTACGCATGTATACCGGGGATGACTTCAACTACGCCGAACTCATCGCCGGCGACGAGCATGGCTATTCCGACGCGCTGCTGGGCATCTTCGACCCCATCGCGCCGGCGGTGGGCGGCGCGCTGGCGGCGCTGTCGCGCAACGACCTCAGCACCTTCCACGACATCCTGGCGCCGACGGTGCCGCTGTCGCGACACATCTTCAAGGCGCCGACGCGCTTCTACAAGACCGGCGTGGTCTTCATGGCCTGGCTGAACGGCCACCAGGACCATTTCGTGATGGTGGGCGGGCAGCAATCGACGCGCAGCATCCAGCATTTCTCCGAGCTGTTCCGCCTGGCCGACCGCGCCGGCCTGCTGCGCGACCCCGACATGGCGGTGGCGCGCATGCGGTCGCTGCTCGCGCTGCACGGCGTGGCGTGATGACCGCGCCTGGGCCGCTCTCGCTGAACACCATCACGGTGAAGGCGCTGACCCTCGCGCAGTGCATCGAGGCCTGCGCGCGCCATGGCATCCCCGGCATCTCGCCCTGGCGCGACGTGCTGGGCGCGATGGGCGTGGACGCCGCGGCGAAGCACATCCGCGACGCCGGGCTGAAGGTGACCGGCCTGTGCCGTGGCGGCATGTTCAACCTGCCCGGCGCAATCGACGACAACCGCCGCGCCATCGCCGAAGCCCACGCCATCGGCGCCGACTGCCTGGTCATGGTCTGCGGCGGCCTGCCCGCCGGCAGCAAGGATCTGCCGGGCGCGCGCGCAATCGTGCGCGACGGCCTCGCCGCCATCCTGCCCGAGGCCCGCGCCGCCGGCGTGACCATCGCGCTCGAACCGTTGCATCCGATGACCTGCGCGGATCGATCCGTGCTCAGCACGCTCGGCCAGGCGCTCGACCTGTGTGACGAACTCGGCGCGGGAACCGGCGTCGCCGTCGATGTCTATCACGTCTGGTGGGACCCCGACCTCGCGCGGCAGATGGCCCGCGCCAAGGGCCGCATCGCCGGCTTCCACGTGTGCGACTGGAAGGTGCCGACCACCGACCTGGTGTTCGACCGCGGCCTGCCGGGCGAGGGTGTGATCGACATCCCCGCCATCCGCGCCATGGCTGAGGCCGCGGGCTGGACCGGCGGCGTGGAAGTCGAAATCCTGTCGAATCACTGGTGGGCGCAGGACCCCGAGACGGTGCTGCACGAGGTGAAGGCCCGCCACGCCGTCTGCTGACCAACGAACAACCGGGAGAACGACCATGATTGCCACGCGCCGCACGCTGATCGCCGCCACGCTATTCGCCCCCGCCCTGGCGCACGCGCAGCCCGCCTGGGCACCGACGCGCCCGACGCGCTTCGTGGTGCCCTTCCCCGCCGGCGGCGCCACCGACGTGGTGGCCCGCGTGCTGGCCGAACGCATGCAGGAAGCCTTCGGCCAGCCCGTTGTGGTGGAGAACCGGACCGGCGCCGGCGGCAATATCGGCGTCGAGAACGTGGTCCGCAGCGCGCCGGATGGCAGCACCATCCTGATGGGCACGACCGGCACGCTCACGGTCAATCCGCACCTCTATACCAGTCTCGGCTTCGATCCGCTGCGCGACCTCGCGTCCATCTCGATGGCTTTCACCACCGACCATGTGCTGGTCGTGAACCCGCAGGTGCAGGCGCAGACAGCGCAGGAATTCCTGGCCCTGGTGCGCGCCCAGCCCGGGCGGCTGTCCTATGGTTCTGCCGGCGCGGGGTCGTCCACGCATACCGTGCCGGAACTGTTCAAGCTCGCGGCGCGCGTCGAGATCACGCACGTGCCCTATCGTGGCAGCGCGCCTGCGCTCAACGACCTGGTGGCGGGCAACGTGCAGATGATGCTGGACCAGATCCCCTCCGCGATCGGGCAGATCCAGGGCGGGCGCGTGCGCGCCCTGGCCGTGACCGGCGCGCGGCGTTCGCCGCTGCTGCCCAATGTGCCGACCATGGCGGAGATCGGCCTGGCCGACGCACAGGCGACCTCCTGGGGCGCGGTCATGGCACCGGCCGGCACGCCGGCGCCCGCCATCGCGCGCTTCAACGCCGCCATCCGGGACGCACTGGCCCAGCAGCCGGTGAAGGACCGCCTGGCCGCCGCGGGGGCCGAGGGCGTGTCATCGACGCCCGAGGAACTCGCCACCTACCTGCGCGCCGAATCCGCCAAATGGGCGCGCGTGGTGCGCGAGGCGCGCATCACCGTCAACTGAAGCGCACGGCCTGTCGACGCCCCGCGCGACAGGCCGCAGCAGGAGCGCGCGCATGACCGGGTCCGAGGACATCGCCGCCGCCCGCGCCGCCATGGATGGCTTCATGGCGGCGCTGAACGCCGAGGACGCGGACGCGATCCGCACGCGCTGGTTCCACTTCCCGCATGTGCGCTTCCACAGCGGCCGCGTGACGGTGTTCGAAACGCCACAGGACTACGCCTCGATCGTGCTTTCGCGCACCGGGCAGGCGGCGGAATGGGCGCGCAGTGCCTGGGACACCGTCGAATGCATCGATGCCGGCCCCGGCAAGGTGCATTTCCGCGTGCAGTTCAGCCGGTATCGCGCCGACGGATCGCTGATCGGGTCGTACCGATCCTTCTACATCGTGACGCGCAAGGACAGCCGCTGGGCGATCCAGGGCCGGTCGTCCTGGGCGGAGTAGCCGATCAGTCGGGCACCAGCCGCGTCACGCGCGAGGGCGCCTGCTCGCTGAGGAAGATGCACCCATCCGGCGCGTGCCACATCCCATGCGCGCCGTTCAGCACCGGCCGGCAGCGCCCGACGATCGCGCCATCCTTCGACAGCAGCGACAGCTGCGGCACCTGGTCGGTCACGTACAGCCCGCCATCGGGCCCGCCATGCACGCTCATCGGCTTGTGGTTGCCCCGCCAATCCGCCAGCCAAACGCCATCGGGCGTGAAGACCTGGACGCGGTTGTTCTCGCGGTCGGCCACCGTCACGCGGCCATCGGGCAGCACCCAGACCGAATGCGGCGTGGAGAATTCGCCGGGCCCCGTGCCCTCCCGCCCCCAGCGGCCGATCGGCGTGCCTTCGGCACTGAAGCGGTGCACCACGGACGCCGCGTAGCCATCCGCGACATAGATGCTGCCATCGGGGCCGAAGGCGACGTCGCAGGGTGCGTTGAAGGGTTCGCCCGGCGCGTGGCGCTTGCCGATGCCGCCCAGGCGCTTGCCCTCGGCGGAGAAGATGATGACCTGCTGCGCGTCGCGGTCGACCACGAAGACCCGGCCATCGGGATGCACGGACAGCATGTGCCCATCCGCCACCTCCGACCCGCCCCAGGCGGCGATGCGCCGCCCATCCGGCGCGAGCACGACAACCGCCGGCGCTTCGGGGTCGGTCATCGGGTCCTGACGCAATTGGACATAGACGCGGCCCTGCGCATCGCAGGCCACGTCGCTCGGCACGCCCTGGCCGGTTGGCACCTCGCCCCAGGGGCGTTCGACGCGATAGGTCGTGGCGCCGAGGCGGACACGGAGCTGGTGGCGGGGCATGGGCGGATCTCCTCGGCGGACCGGTAGCCTGCCGCCGCGCCGGCCCGCGGGCAACTGCCTGCGGGCGCGGACCATGACGGTGTGCTGGCGCATGTTCAGCGACCGCGAAACTGCGCTAGCCTCCGCGCAACCCGGGAGATCGACCTTGACCAATCCCCTTGCCGCCCTCGGTGCCCTGCTGGGGCTTGTCCTGCTCACCGGCTGCGACCAGGCCGCGGGTGTGGCCGGCGGTGCCGCCGGGCGCGCGGCCTCCGGCGCGGTCGCGGGCGCCGTCGCCGGGCCGGCCGGCCAGGTCGCCGGTGCGGCGGCCGGTGCAGCCGCCACCCCGGCGGCGGAGCGCCTCGCGCGCATGACCGCCGCCGCCGGGCAGAATGCCTGGGAGAGCATCGCCGGCGAGGACATCCCGGCCTGCACGGGCGCCGCCGACAAGGATTGCGCCGAGGCCCAGGCGTTGCGCGCGCGCGCCTGCCGCCGCCAGGCCGCATCGGCTCCCGCCGACCAGCGCGCCCGCTACCGTGACTGTGCCGTCTCGGCCGGCCAGGCGGCGCTGGCCGCCGGCGGGGCCAATACCGCGGCGCAGCGCAATGGCTGGCGCGAGGAACTGCTCGCCGCGCTGTACGACCGCCGCGCCGTCACGCCGCGCGCCAGCATCTGCCCCGACAACGACCTGATGCGCGCCGAGGCCGACACGCTGCTGCGCGACGCGCCGGGCAATGCCAGCGCACGCTTCCACGGCGGCAGCGCGCGGCTGATGGGCGTGGCGGTTTCCTGCGCCGCCGACGACCAGCGCTGCCCGGACCTGGCGCAGGCGGCGCGGCTGCTCAGCCCGCCGCAGGCCGACCAGCGCTGGACGCAGACACTCGAAGGCGTGCGCACGCAGCAGCGCGTCATCGTGGGCTGCCCGGAGGGCTGACGCCGGCGGTCGAACGGGTCGACCGCCGGTACGTATTCTTTGCAACGCCCCGCACGTCGGGCTGCCAGCGGCACCCCGTAGCGCGCGTGCCGCCGGGATGGGCGCGCCGACCATCGCAGCCGGCGGCCCCGCTCCGTCCGTTCAGTCCACCCTGGCCCCGGACGCACGGATGATCGGCGCCAGCCGCGCTTCCTCGGCGGCGCGGAAATCCGCGATCTGTTCCGGCGTGGTCCACCATGCCGTCGCCCCCTGTTCGAGGTAGGCGCGCTTGAGGTCCTCCGATTCCAGCGCGCGGCGCGCCAGGGCGGAGATGCGCGCGACGACATCGCGCGGGATCCCGGCCGGGCCGCACAGGCAGGTCCAGGATGACATGTCGAAGCCTGGCAGCGATTCGGCGATGGCGGGCGTGTCCGGCACCACCGGGCTGCGCGCGCGCGACGTGACGCCGAGCGCGCGCACCCGCCCCTCCCGTGCCTGGGCCAGCGCGCCGGGGATGTTGTCGAAGATCATGTGCACGCGGCCGCCGATGATGTCCGGATAGGCGGCGGCACTGCCCCGATAGGGCACGTGGGTGATCTCGACCCCCGCCATCGTGCGGAACAGCTCGCCCGAGATGTGCAATGTCGTGCCCGCGCCGGCGGACGCGTAGGCGTATTTTCCCGGATTGGCCTTCAGGTGCGCGATCAGCTCCGGCACGCTGCGCGCCGGGATGTCGTTGTTCACCACCAGCAGGTTGGGCAGCTGCCACATGGCGGTGGTGAAGGTGAAGTCGCGATGCGGGTCGAAGGGCAGGCGGGCATAGAGCGTGGGGGCGATGGCGTGGGTCGCGATGCCGCCGAGGCCCAGCGTGTAGCCGTCCGGCGCCGATTGCGCGATCGCGAGGTTGCCGACGACCCCGCCCGAACCGGTCCGGTTCTCGACCACGAATTGCTGGCCGGACAATTCCGCCATCTTCTGGCAGATCTGGCGCGACAGCGTGTCGGTCGGCCCGCCGGCGGTATAGGGGTTGATGTAGCGGACCGGGCGCGCCGGCCAGGCCTCCTGCGCGGCGGCAAGGCGGGGCGCGGCGAGCCCGCCGGCGGCGGCAAGCACGGCGCGGCGGCGAATGGCGACAAGTCTCATGCGGCGTCCCTCTCCCTGGCGGCCGCCTTTCGCGGGGCCGTTCCACCGCCAGCCTAGGCGCCCGCGGCCCTGCGGCGCGAGCATCTTCGCCGGTCACCCCCGTGCCGTTTGCCGCCCTACCGCCCCGCGTGCTAACCGCGCCGCGATTGTATGGCGTGCTCGCCGCGTCCGCTACGAAAGGCCCCGACATGTCCGACCAGCAGATCCCCCCGGCCCCACCGGGCGCCCCCGGGGCCGCAAATGGCGGCGCCCCCCCGGGCACCGGCCCCGTGGTCCTGAACCTGCAGTTCACCAAGGACCTCAGCTTCGAGGTTCCCGGCGCGCCCGAGATCTACCTGACCATGCGCGAGGCGCCGCAGATCAACATCGCCCTCGATGTCCAGGCGCGCCGCCTGCAGGAAGGCCAGGAGACTTATGAGATCTCCCTGAACATCCGCGCCGATGCCAAGACCACCGCCGGCGCCACCGCCTTCATCGCCGAGCTGGTCTATTGCGGCATCTTCACCCTGAACGGGGTGCCGGCGGAGATGATGGAACCCGTGCTGCTGGTGGAATGCCCACGGCTGCTGTTCCCCTTCGCGCGTAACATCCTGGCCGACATCACGCGCGACGGGGGCTTCCCGCCCGTGCTGCTGGCGCCGATCGACTTCGTGCAACTGTGGCAGCAGCGCCGCGGCCAGCCATCCTCGGCCCCCGTGGCGAATGCCTGAAGGGTCGCCGGGCCTTGACGCAGGCGCCGGGCGGGGCATGTCGGTCGCAGCCATGACCAAGCGCCGCGTCGCCATCGTGCTGTTCAACCTGGGTGGCCCCGACCGCCCGGAGAGCGTGCGCCCGTTCCTGGTCAACCTGTTCACCGACCCGGCCATCCTGCGCGTGCCGGGGTTCATCCGCCCCTGGCTCGGCCGGCTGATCGCCTGGCGGCGCACGAAGCCCGCCATGGAGAACTACGCCGTGATCGGCGGCCGCTCCCCGCTGCTGGAGCTCACCGAGGAACAGGGCCGTTCCCTGGACGCGGCGCTGGCCGGCGACCCGGGGCTCGAGGTGCGGTCCTTCGTGGCGATGCGCTACTGGCACCCGCTGTCGGACGAAACAGCGAAGGCGGTGCAGGCCTGGGCACCGGACGAGGTCCTGCTATTCCCGCTCTATCCGCAGTTCTCGACCACGACCACGGGCAGTTCCATCGCCGCCTGGGATGATGCCTGCCGCAAGGCCGGGCTGTCGGTGCCCACCACCACGCTGTGCTGCTGGCATTCCGATGGCGGCTTCGCCGCGGCCACCGCGCGGCTGGTGCAGGACAGCTACGCGAAGGCGCGCGCGGAACTGCCGGCGGACGTGAAGCTGCGCATCCTGTTCTCGGCGCACGGCCTGCCCGAGAGCATCATCGCCGCCGGCGATCCGTACCAATGGCAGGTCGAGCGCACCGTCGCGGCGGTGGTGGAACGGCTCGACATCGGACAGCTGGATCACATCGTCTGCTACCAGTCCCGCGTGACGCCGCAGAAGTGGATCGGCCCCTCCACCGAGGACGAGATCGAGCGTGCCGCCGAGGAGAAGGTCGCGATCCTGATCTGTCCCATCGCCTTCGTCTCCGAGCATTCGGAAACCCTGGTGGAGCTGGATGTGGAATACCGCGAGGAAGCCGACCACCTCGGCATCCCCGGCTATTTCCGCGTGCCGGCGCAGAACAGCGACCCGGCCTTCATCGGGGCGCTGGCTGACCTGGCACGCGGCGCGCTGGGCTCCGGCCGGTCGCTGTGCTCCTTCGCGGGCGGGCGGCAATGCCCGAAGCAGCACGGCGACTGCCCGCACGCCAGGGCAAGCGCCGAGACGCGCGCGACGGTGCGGGAACCGGCGTGACGCCGACGGCGGATGCCCCCTGCGCGCGGGCCTGCATCTCATCGGGCGGTGGGTCCGCGGAGCTGTGGGCGTGACCCGGCCGCGCGCCGTGTTGTTCGACTGCGACGGCGTGCTGGCGGACACCGAGATGATGGTGAACACGCTGGTCGCGGAGCAGCTCACCGCGCTGGGCTGGCCGATGACCGCGGCGCAGTCGCGCGAGACCTTCCTCGGGATGGCGCTGCCCGACATGGTGCCGCGCATCGAGGCGCGAATCGGCGCCTTGCCCGATGCCTGGGCCGAGGAGATCTCGACACTGATCGCGCATGAGATGACGCGTCGCACGCCGCCCATCCCCGGCGCGGCCGATGTGGTGCGCGCGGTGGCCGCGGCAGGCGTACCGGTGGCGGTCGCGTCGAACTCCGCGCGGGCCGAGCTGATGGCGAAGATGCGTTCGCTCGGCCTGGCGAGGGTCTTCGCCGATCGCGTGTTTTCCTTCGAGGATGTCGATCGCCCGAAGCCCTGGCCGGACATCTACCTGGCCGCCGCGGCGGCGTGCGGTGCCGCGCCGCGCGACTGCGTGGTGGTCGAGGACAGCGTGCCCGGCGTGCGCGCCGGGGTGGCGGCGGGCTGCCGGGTGCTGGGCTTCGCGCATGAAACGCCGCCGGGCGTGCTGCGCGCCCATGGCGCCGAGGTGTTCGCCGAGATGACCGCGCTGCCCGCCCTGCTGGGCCTGTAGGCGACGGCCCCCGGGGGGACGGCGCCTACGGCGCCACCAGCGCCACCCACAGCGGCAACGTGACGATGGACAGGATGTGCTCCGTGGTGGTGATCGCCGCCATCAGCCGCGCGTCGCCGCCCAGCGCGCGCGCCATCACGTAGGACGTCGCCGCCGTCGGCAATGCCATGAACACCACCGCCACCGCGGTGGCGAGCGGCGGCAACCCCAGCAGCGTGCACAACGCCCAGGTCACCGCCGGCATCACGACCAGTTTCAGTACGCCGGTCGCCGCCTGGACGCCGATGCGGTCGGAGAAGGATTGCATCGACAGCGCCGCCCCCACGCACAACAGCCCCAGGGCCACCGACGCGCGCCCGAGCGTCTGCACCGTCGGTGCCAGGCCCGCCGGCAACCCGCCCAGCGCCGCGATCCCGAAGCCGATCGCCACGGCCAGCAGCAGCGGGTTGAGCACCAACTGCCGCAGGATGGCCAGCGGCCGTGGCGGCCCGCGCGTGCCGTCGAAGGCGAAGGCCAGCGTGGTGACGGTCTGCACGAAGGGCACGATGATGCCGGTGGCGACCGCGCCGAAGCCGATGCCCTCGGCACCGAACAGCGATCCGACGATGGCGAAGCCCATGAGGTTGTTGAAGCGGATGCCGCCCTGCAGAACCGATGTCATGGCCGGATGCGGCAGCGCCAGCGCGCGCGACAGAATCAGCGCGATGACGGTGCCGAGTGCCAGCGCGCCCCAGATGGCCGCGGCGATGCGCCCGAGCGGCAGCGTGGCCAGGTCGAGCGGTGACAACGCCGCGACGATCAGCGATGGCAGCAGGACCCAGTAGATCAGGCGTTCCATGCCAGCCCAGACGGCATCGTCCCGCAGCAGGCGGCGCTTCAGCAGCGCCCCAAGGGCCAGCAGCGCGAAGGCCGGCACGAAGGCATCGAGCCAGGCGGTCATGGGCGGCGAGTCGCGCTGCCGCCCGCCATCGCCGGACGCCTCATGGCGCCAGCATCACGCGCGCCGCCCCGGGTCGCCCCAGGGCAGGGTGGCCGGGGCTGTCGCGATCGCCGCCAGGCAGGCGGCCTCGGTGACGCCCTGCGCAACGCCATGCGACCGCGCCGCCGCATGGGCCACGACCAGCGCGCCACCCTGCGGGTACAGAACGACGTCGAGTCGGCAGGCGGCGGCCTCATACAGCCAGACCTCCGCTTCGCCCTCGGCGCGGCGCAGCGCCGGGTCGCCCAGCATGCGGCGCATCTGGTCGGCGCTGATGCCCATCAGCGCGGCGGCCCCCACGGGCGGCGCGCTGCCGCGCTGGCGGGGTCCGGGCGCGATGGCGGCAGGCGTGGCGGCAGGCTGTGGCCCAGCCGCCGCGGGCGCGCCTGCTGCACCCGGGGCCACCGGACGTGGCTGCGACGCACCGCCCGCCATCGCCAGGCTCGCCTGGGTGGAGAACAGCGCCTGCTGCATCAGCGCCGCCGCTTCCTCCCCGCGGCCCGCGGTACAGCCGACGGCCAGAAGCGGCAGCAGCACGGCGGGGCGCAGACCGATCATGGGGCGCGCCCGCGCCGGGTCGTCAGGCGTCGGCGGGCTCAGTGTTGCGGGACGGCGCGGGCACCGGCACCGGCGCCAGGCGCGGCGCGGAGGCGGCCGCGGCATCGCCGGTGATCATCTCCATCTTGCCGGAGAGCTGCCCGCCATCCTCGACCGACAGCCGGCGCGACCGCGCGATGCCGATGACGCGGCCGGTGGCCCGGATGGTCAGGCTGCCATTGACGGTCAGCGTGCCGTCGAAGACGCCGGCGATCTCGGCATCCTCGACCTGGACCTCGCCCTTGAACACGCCCGAATGGCTGATCACCAGCTCGTGCGCCTGCAGCAGCTGGCTTTCCATGGTGCCTTCGATGACCAGCTTCTCGGCCTCGGTCACCGTGCCCTGCAGGCTGATGCCCTTGCCGATGATCATGGTGCGGCGTTCGGCGGCCTCGGTGCGGGCCGGGCCGCGCGCGGGGGCAGCGGGTGCGGCACCTGGCGCCGGCGGCACGCGCGCGACGCCAGCGGCGGCGGGCGCGGCGGTCGGCTTCGGCGCGGCCGGGCCGGACGCTGCGGCCGGCAGCGTCACGCCGGCCGGGCGGAACGGCGGCATCGCCAGGTCGGAATCACGCGACACCGGCACCGTCGCGGGTGTGGCTTCGGGCTGGCCCGTCTCATCCTTGCGGCGGAAGATCGACATGTCGGTTCCCCTCGATTCCGGCTGTTGCGTTTGACCCACCGGGGCTAGCACGCGCTTCAAGCCGGCCACAACGCCGCAGCCCGGCTTATCCCCAGGATTCGCGCTATCACGTGTTCGTGGAGCGTTGCAGCAGATGCACCGCCGCCGCGGTGCCGACCACCGGCACCAGAAGGTTGAGCAGCGGCACCAGCGCCATCGCCGCCAGCACCAGGCCCAGGGCCCAGCCCGACCAGCGCAGCCGGCGCCAGGCCTGGCGCGCCTGCGCGGTGTCCATGCGCAACAGCGCGGTTTGCTGCACCATCCCCGACCCCAGCGCGTGGGCGGAGACGACGATCGCCAGCACGAACCCCACCACCGGGACGAACAGCAGCGGCAGCAACAGCAGCTGCAATGCCAGCAGCTTCAGCCCGAAGCGCAACCCGAAGGCGATCTGCGCGGCGATGGATGCACCCTGCGGCGGCGCGAGATGCGGGTAGTGCCGGCGCTCCACCGCGGCGGCGACGGGTTCCACCAGCTGCGCGGCGATCGCCGCCGCCACCGGCAGGAACAGCCACCAGGCCAGCACCAGCGCCGCCAGCCCACCGCCGGCCTGCGCCAGCCAGGACAGCCAGCCCGTCCCGCCGGCCAGCCAGGCCGCGCCCTCGATGGCGCCCCAGGCCAGAAGGGCGATGGACAGCGCGGCGCCGAGCACGCCCCACAGCAGCGGGCGGCGGAAGGCGGGGTCGTTGAGCTGGGACAGCGCGAGGGCGACGGCACGGATCATGCGGTTTCATATCGGGCGGAACGCGCCGCAGCACGAGGGGCCGCGCACAGGTTCCCCGCGCCCGGCCGCTGCTCTAGACGGAGCGCGTGATCGACATCGACCTTCCGGTGGCCGAGGCGCTGCCCGCGCTGACCGCCGCCCTGCGCGCCGGTCCCAACGCCGTGCTCGTCGCACCGCCAGGCGCTGGCAAGACCACGCTGGTGCCGCTGGTGCTGAAGGACGAGCCCTGGGCCGAGAACCAGCGCATCCTGGTGCTGGAGCCGCGCCGCGTCGCCGCCCGCGCCGCCGCCCGCCGCATGGCGGACCTGCTGGGCGAGGGCCAGCCCGGCGGCACCATCGGCCTGGCCACGCGGCTCGACCGCCTGGTGTCCGACCGCACGCGCGTGGAGGTGGTCACCGAGGGTCTGCTGGTGCGCCGCCTGCAATCCGACCCGGGCCTCGATGGCGTGGCGGCGGTGCTGTTCGACGAAGCGCATGAACGCAACCTCGACACCGACCTCGCGCTGGCGCTGTGCCTCGACCTGCAGGCCAACCTGCGCCCGGAGCTGCGCCTGCTGGCGATGTCCGCCACGCTGGACGGCGCGGCCTTCGCCGGATTGCTGGGCGGCTGCACGGTCATCGAGAGCCTCGGCCGCGCCTGGCCGGTCGAACTCCGCCACCGCAGCCGCGACCTCAAGGACAGCCGCGACCTGCCCGAGGCCATGGCGGGCGCGATCCGCGACGCGCTGCGCGACCATCCGGGCGACGTGCTCGCCTTCCTGCCCGGCTGGGGCGAAATCCGCCGCACCCAGGACCGTCTGTCCGGCCTCGATGCGCTGGTCGTGCCGCTGCACGGCGAATTGCCCCCGGCGGAACAGGACATCGCGCTGAACCCCACGCCGGACGGCCGCCGCAAGGTGGTGCTGGCGACCTCGATCGCCGAGACCTCGCTGACCGTCCCGGGCGTGCGCATCGTGGTGGATGGCGGCTTCCGCCGCGCGCCGCGGCTGGATGCCGCGACCGGCCTGTCGCGCCTGGCCACGCTGCGCATCGGCAAGGCGGCCGCCGAACAGCGTGCCGGCCGCGCTGGCCGTCAGGCGCCGGGCGTCGCCATCCGGCTGTGGACCGAGGCGCTCCACCGCGGACTGCCGCAGGCCGACCGCCCGGAGATGCTGGAGGCGGAACTCTCCTCCCTCGTGCTGGACTGCGCCGCCTGGGGGGCGGAGCCGGCGACACTGGCCTTCCTCGACCCGCCGCCGGCCGGCGCGGTGGCCGCCGCGCGGGCCCTGCTGCACAACCTGGACGCGCTGGATGGACAGGGGCGCATCACCGAGGTCGGGCGCCGCATGGCGCGGCTGGGAACCCATCCGCGCCTCGCGCGCATGATGCTGGCGGCGGCGGATGACGGCGAACGCGCGCTGGCCGCCGACCTCGCCGCGCTGCTCGAGGAACGCGACCCGATTCGCGGGCGCGATGCCCCTGCGGACATTCATCTCCGCCTGGATGCGCTGCATGGCCGCGACCGCGGCGATGCCGATGCCGGCGCCATCCATCGCATCCGCCGCGCCGCCGCGCTGCATCGCCGGCGGCTGCGCGTGCATGGGTCGGTCGCGGCGCAGGGCGATGCCGGTGCGCTGCTCGCGGCGGGCTTCCCGGACCGCATCGCGGCCAAGCGCGGCACGATGGACGGCGCGTTCCGACTGGCAGGGCTTGGTGTTTCCGGCTCCGCCGGAAGGGGCTTTTCCGGCTCCGCCGGGGGGGGCGTTTCCGGCTCCGCGGGTGGGGGCGCGCGCCTGCCCGCCACCGACCCGCTGGCGCGCGCGCCGCTGCTGGCCGTCGCGGACCTGGAACTGCAGGGCACCGAGACGCGCATCCGCATGGCCGCGCCGATCGACCGCGCGGTGCTGGAGGCCCGCTTCCCCGAACGCCTGCGGCGCGAGGAAGGCGCCGCCTTCGACGCCCGCGCCGGTGCCGTCGTGGCGCGCCGGCGGCTGATGTTCGGCCCGCTGGTGCTGGAAGAATCGACGCTGCCGCATGCCGACCCGCAGGCGGTCGCGCTGGCCCTGGCCGATGCCGCCGCCGAACGCGCGCTGCGCGACCTGAAATGGACCGACGCCGCGCGCCAGGCCCAGGCGCGCATCGCCTGGATGCGGCGCGTGGAGGGCGAAACCTGGCCCGACCTGTCCGACGCCGCGCTGGTCGCCGCCGTGCGCGACTGGCTGGCGCCGCACCTGCACGGGCGCTCGCGCCTTGCCGACCTCGCCGCGCTCGACGTCACCGCGCTGCTGCTCGATGCCCTGCCCTGGGACCGCCGCCGCGCGCTGGACGCCGCGCTGCCTGCGCGAGTCGCCCTGCCGGGCGGCCGGTCCGCCGCCATCGACTACGCGCGCGACGTGCCAACGCTGGAAGCCCGCGCCCAGCACCTGTTCGGGCTCGCGGCGATGCCGCCGCTGGCGGGCGGCCGGGTGCCGCTGCAGGTCGCCCTGCTCTCGCCCGCCGGCCGCCCGGTCGCAGTGACCGGGGACCTGGCGGGCTTCTGGAAGGGTGGCTGGGCGGATGTGCGCCGCGACATGCGCGGCCGCTACCCGAAACACGCCTGGCCGGAGGATCCGGCCGCCGCTTCCGGTTGAACGGCCGGGGTGGCAAGCGCAGATTGCCCGCGTGATCACCCCCCCGCCTGCGCCCGATTCGCCCAGCCTGTCACGCCGCCTCGCGCTGCTGCTGCCGGCGGCGCTCGCCGCCTGCACGCACCCGGCGGCGGCGCAGCGTGGCCTGCCGGACTTCGCCGACCTGGCGGAACGCGTGCTGCCCGCCGTGGTCAGCATCCAGGTCACCAGCCGTGAAGGCGTCGGCGAGCAACGCGGCGGGCCGGTCGAACGCGGCCGGCGCGGTCAACTGGTGCAGGGCGCCGGGTCGGGCTTCATCATCGAACCATCCGGCATCGTCGTCACCAACGGGCACGTCGTCGGCAACGCCACGCGCGTGACCGTCACCACGCAGGACGGCACCGACTACGTGGCGCGGGTGATCGGCGCGGACGAACTGACCGACCTCGCGCTGCTGCGCATCACGCCGCGCACGCCGCTCGCGGCCGTCTCGCTCGGCGCCTCGGGCAGCATGCGGGTCGGGCAATGGGTGATGGCGGCGGGCAATCCCTTCGGCCTGGGCGGTTCCGTCACCAGCGGGATCATCTCGGCGCGCGGCCGCGATATCGGCGCCGGGCCCTTCGACGACTTCATCCAGACCGACGCGCCGATCAACCCGGGCAATTCCGGTGGACCGCTGTTCAACATGCAGGGCGAGGTGATCGGCATCAACACCGCCATCTACTCACCCTCGGGCGCGTCCGCCGGCATCGGATTCGCGGTGCCATCCGACCTGGCGCGCCCGGTGGTCGAGGCGCTGCTGCGCGGCGGGCGGGTCGACCGCGGCTGGCTTGGCGTGTCGGTTTCCGACGCCGAGGAACAGGGCCGCCGCCAGCGCGGCGCGCTGATCATGGGCGTCGAGCGCGGCAGCCCCGCCGCCCGCGCCGGGCTGCGCCAGGGCGACCTGGTGACGGCGCTGAACGGGGAGGTGGTCACCACTTCCCGCGCGCTGGTGCGCGGCGTGGCGGTGCTGCCGCCCGGCGAGACGGTGCGGCTGACCCTCCAGCGCGCCGGGCGCAGCCAGGAGATCGCCGTGCAGATCGGCCGGCGGCCGGGCGAGAGCTGATCGGCCGTCTGATGCGTCGGGCACCGATCCGCCCGGGCATTCGCCTTTCGCGCGCCGCCCTGTAGTCTGCGGCGGCGCGCCCCTCGCGAGCGCGAGGCAGTCCTGGAAAGCACGCGATGCGAATTCTCCTGGTCGAAGACGATGCCGAGGTCGCGCGCTTCGTGCGCAAGGGCCTGGCCGAGGCCGGGCACAATGTCGAACACGCGGGCAACGGGCGCGACGGGCTGTTCCTCGCCGCATCCGAGCCTTTCGACATCCTGGTGCTCGACCGCATGCTGCCGGGCGGCGTGGACGGGGTGCGCCTGGTCGAGACGCTGCGCGCGCAGGGCAACCGCACGCCGGTGTTGTTCCTGTCTGCGCTGTCGGCGGTCGATGAACGGGTGAAGGGACTGAAGGCCGGCGGCGACGACTACCTGGTGAAGCCATTCGCCTTCGCGGAACTGCTGGCGCGCGTCGAGGTGCTGGCGCGCCGCCCGGCCATGGAGGCGCCGACCACCCGCCTGCGCATCGCCGACCTCGAGATGGACCTGCTGGCGCGCAGCGTGATGCGCGCGGGCAAGCGGATCGAGATCCAGCCGCGCGAATTCCGCCTGCTCGAGCACCTGCTGCGCCATGCCGGCCAGGTGGTGACGCGCACGATGCTGCTCGAGAAGGTATGGGACTATCATTTCGACCCGCAGACCAACGTGATCGACGTGCATGTCAGCCGGCTGCGCCAGAAGATCGACAAGGGCTTCGACAGACCGCTGATCCATACCATACGCAATGCCGGCTACATGATCCGCGCAGAGGCCTAGGATGGGCAGCTTCCCCGCACGCGCTGCCTGAGGGCGCCACCATCCCGCCCCCGCCCTACCCGCGCGGCGAGCCGGTCGGCGGCTGGGAGGGCATGCTGCGCTTCCTGCGCAGCGCCGGCTTCCGCTTCGCGCTGCTGTTCGCCGGCATCTTCATCGGCGCCTCGGCGCTGTTCGCGCTGGTGCTGTGGTACGCCACCGCCGGCTCGCTGGACCGCCAGACCGATGCGGCCGTGCGCACCGATGCGCTCGGCCTGGTCGAACGCTGGCGCGAGGCGGGGCCGGGCGCGGTGACCGAGGCGATCGCCGACCGCCTTGCCTCCGACGTCGAGGGGACCGCCATCTACCTGCTGCTGGATGCCAATGACGCGCGCCTCGCGGGCAATCTCGACCGCTGGCCGCCCGGGCTGCCGCCGGAGGCAACCTGGACCTTCGGCACGGTGCAGCGCGAGGGCGCGCGGATCGAGGCACGGCTCTACGCGATCGAACTGGGCGAACGCTACAGCCTGGTCGTCGGGCGCGACGTGGCGGAGAAGCAGAAGCTGCGCACGCTGCTGGCCGAGGGCATCGCCTGGGCCGCTGTGGCGGCGGCGGCCTTCGCGCTGCTGGGCGCGGCGGTGCTGCGCCGTGCCGTGGAGCTTCGCCTGCGACCGGCGGCGCTGACCGCGCAGGCGATCGCGGCGGGAGACCTGTCGCGGCGCGTGCCGATTTCCCAGCGCGCCGACGAATTCGACCGGCTGGGCGGCAGCATGAACGACATGCTCGAACGCATAGACCGGCTGATGGCCGGCGTGCGTGGCGTGTCGGATTCCATCGCGCACGACCTGCGCACGCCGATCGCGCGCGCGCGCGCCAAGCTCGAGGAAGCGCTGGGCGAGCAGACCGACGGCGAGGCGCTGCGCGCGGCGATGGAGCAGGGCATCGCCGACCTCGACCACATCACGCGCGTGTTCGGCGCGCTGCTGCGCATCGCCGAGGCCGAGGCCGGAGCGCGCCGCGCCGCCTTCGCGCCACTGGACCTGGTGCCGCTGCTGGCCGATGTGGCGGAATTCTATGGCGCGGTTGCCGAGAGCGGCGGCCAGTCGATCGCGGTGGACCTCCCGGTGCGCCTGGATGTGGTGGGCGACCGCGACCTGCTGGCGCAGGCGGTTGGCAACCTGATCGACAATGCGCTGAAATTCACCCCGGCCGGCGGCAGCGTGCGGATCAGCGCGCGCGCGGCGGCGCGCGAGCGCATCGACATCGTCGTCGAGGACAGCGGTCCCGGCCTTTCGCCACCCGACCGCGCCCGCGCCGGGGAGCGCTTTTTTCGTGCCGATGCATCGCGCGGCACGCCGGGGTCGGGGCTGGGGCTGTCGCTGGTGCGCGCGGTGGCGCACCTGCATGGCGGCGACCTGCTGCTCGAGGACGCGTCGCCGGGCGCGGCGGTGCCGGGCCTGCGCGCCAGCATCCGCCTGGGGCTCGCATGACCGCGAGGTCATGGGTCGGCCACCCGGCAGCGAGATCGGCTTTGCGATACTGCGGGGCATGGGACGCCTGCCGATCCTTGCGCTGGTGCTGGCCGCGCCCGCCCTCGCGACGGGCGCGGAGCCGGTGGCGCGCGTCACCACCGACAGCCCGGATTACTGCCGCGAACTGGCGCAGCGCCTGGCGCCGATGCCCGGCGCGCGCAACGAACCCGCGCGCAGCCTGGCCGAGGACGGGCTGCGGCTGTGCGAGAACGGCCATCCACGGTCGGGCGTGGCGCGGCTGCGGCGGGCCATCCGCGCGGCGCGACTGGGGTCCTGATCCCAGCCATCCGCGGCGCGGCGCGGCCGCATGACGACCCGCGGGGTCCTGGCGCCGGCGCTGGCCGGGGCCGCGGCGACCTGCTCCGGGATCGGCCTTGCACGCTTCGCCTATGTCCCGCTGTTCCCGGCGCTGGTGGCGGCGGGCTGGGTCGATGGGGCGGGGGCCGGGCTGCTCGGGGCCGTCAACCTCAGCGGGTACCTGGCGGGGGCGCTGATGGCGCGTGCGGTGGCGCGCGCCGTCTCGGTGCCGCGCGCGCTCGATGCCGGCATGCTGCTGGCGGCCCTGGCGGCGGCCTGCTGCGCGTGGAACGGGGGGCTGGCCTGGCTCGCGCTCTGGCGCGGGCTGGCCGGGATCGCCGGCGGCGTCCTGATGGGGCTGGCCGGGCCGGCGGTGCAGGCGGTGGTGGCCCCGCAGCGGCGGGGCCTGGCCGGCGGCATCGTGCTGCTGGGCGTGGGGTCGGGCATCACGCTCGGGGCCTTGCTGGTGCCGGCGCTGGTCGGGCATGGCGTGGCGGCGGCATGGCTTGGCCTGTCGGGCGTGACGCTGATGCTGTGGGTCGCGGCGCGGCGCTTCTGGCCGGCGCCGCCGCCGCCCGTGCCGCGGCGCGAACGGCCGGCGGTGCCGGCGGCCTTGGCGTTGGTGCTGGCCTATGCGCTGTCGGGGGCGGGGCTGGTGCCGCCGATGGTCTACCTGGCGGACCTCGCGGCGCGCGGGCATGGGCTGGGGGTCGCCATGGGCGGGCTGACCTGGGTGCTGTTCGGCGCCGGGGCGGTCTCGGGCAGCCTCGCGGGCGGGGCGCTGGCGGACCGGCTGGGCGGGCGGCGCGCGATGGTGGTGGCGCTGGCGCTGCAGGTGGTGGCGCTGGGCTGCGCGCTGCTGCCGGGGATGGCGGGCCTGGTGGCGACGGCGGTGCTGTCGGGCGTCGCCGCGGTGGGGGTGACCTCGGTGGCACTGGCGGCGGCGCGCGAACGCGCGGGCGCCGAGGCGGGGGTCCTGTGGGTCCGCGTGACCGCCGGCTTCGCGGTGGCGCAGGCGGTGACCGGGTTCGCGATGGCGGCGCTGTTCGGCGCGACGGGGGAAAGCCACGCGGCGATCTTCGGGGCGGGGTTGGCGCTGTCGGTAGGGGCGCTGGGCGTGGGGCTCACGGACCGGGTGCCGCGCGCAACACGATAGGTCAGAACAAACGGATCGTGCGCAGTGCGATCCGGGAGCGCAAGGCGCGACCGCGCCCAGACCATCAGCCGCCGCCAGCGCACCAGTGCGTGGCGCGAGGGCAAGGGCCGCGGATGCGGCCCGCCGGCCGTCCGGGGGATCGAGAAGACCCTATCTCAATCTCCACACCTCGACCGGCCCGCGTTCCTCCCACACCACCGCCGCGAGGTCGTAGTGCTCGGCCAGCGCTTCCTCGATCATCGCGGCGATGCGCGGGCGCACATTCGGCCACCAGCCGCGGTCGATGACGATGGCGCGCGGCGTGGTCGACAGGATGCGTGCCACTTCCTCGTTCGGGTCGATGCCGGTCACGCTCCAGTACGGGCCGACCAGCTGGGCGGGAAAGGCGTAGCGGGTGGCGAGCCCGGCCTCGGCCAGCACGTAGAGCGCGGGGTGGTAGTTCACCACCCAGACGGCGTCGCCCGGTTCGATCTCGCGCCGCAGCGCGTCGGCCACCCCGCGCACCGGGTCCGGGCCGGTCAGGCCGATCGCGCCGTACAGCCGCGGCACGGTCGAGGACCGCCACGCATCCACCGCGACACCGCCCACCAGCAGCGCGAAGGCCGCCACCACCAACCCCGGCCGCGCGGCGCGCGCGAGCCGACGCGCGCCCAGCGCGGCCAGCAGCGACAGCGGCGGCAGCCAGATCAGGAAGTAGTGCTGGAAGTACATCCCCGGCATCACCACCGCGCAGGTCGCGACAGCGAACCAGATCACGCAGAAGCGCCGCAGCAGCGCGACCGGCCCGCGCCGCACGCGCGGGCGCCACAACGCCGGCACCAGCAGGACGAAGGCCCACATCAGGATCATCGCCGCGATCAGCGTGTAGCGCCCGGCATCGAGCAGCCCGACGCGCGCGCCCGCGTAGCGCATCGGCGCCAGGAAGGACCCGATCAGGAAGGCGTCGAACTCACCGCGCAGCGCATAGGCCGCGGCGAAGACCAGGGTCGGTGTCGCGCAGAGCACGGCATAGGCCACGGCATAGAGCGCCGCGCGCGGCCAGGACAGCACGCCGCGCCAGACGGCGGGCGCCACCAGGAGCAGCCAGGCCAGCGACCCCTCGAAGAAGGTCACCGGCTTGATCGCCAGCGCGAAGCCGACCATCAGCCCCATCGCCACCACCTTGGCGAAGGGTGGCGCCTCCCCGTTCTCGAGCGCGCGGCGTGCGGCGCGCAGCCCGAGCGCCATCGACCAGGCGGTGAGCGGGGTGAACAGCACTTCCGTATTGGTCGCGAGCCCGCCCAGCAGCGTGGAATGCGCGAGGTACAGCAGCCCCGCCGCCAACCCCAGCGCGGGCGGCGCGGCGGCGAAGCGCACGATGGCGTACAGCGCCCAGGACGTCGCCCATGTGCCCAGCAATCCGAGCAGCCGCGGCACCCAGATGGCGTCGCCCAGCAGCCACATGATGGCGGCGAACAGCGCCGGCGCACCGACCGGGTGCATGTCCCACACGCCCACCAGCGGCCAGTTGCCGGCCAGCCATTCGCGCGCCTGGAGCATGTACAGCCCCTCGTCGGTGTCGATCACCGCGGGGGCGAAGGAGAAGGCGCGCAGCAGCAGCGCCGCGAGGAACAGCACCACCGGCACGGCGGCCCCGCGCACGGCACGGCGCAGGCGCGAGGGCGCCAGCGTACGGCGTGCGGCCGCCGGCGCCAGGCCGTCGGGGCTCATGTGCGGCGCCAGGCGTGCCCGGCGTTCATGCGTGGCGGGTGCGCCGCCCGTGCGGGGCGAAGGGTTCGCGGGCGGCCGGCCGGTATCGCGTCCGGAGCAGCGCGTGGCTGCGGATCCGGACTCACGGCGCTGGCCGCCGATCCTTCCACGGCGCCGCGGCTTCATAGGCCGCGGCGGCGCGGTAGATCGTGGCCTCGGCGAAGAAGCGCCCGACCAGTTGCAGCGACAGCGGCAGGCCCTCTGCCTGCGACAGGCCGCACATCAGCGTCAGCGCCGGATGGCCCGTGACATTGAAGGGTGTGCGCGCCTGGCGAGGGTAGGTGATCTCGACCGCCTCGGGGTCGTCGATGCGGCAGGCGGGGTCCATGCTGCTGGCGGTCAGCAGCAGGTCGCAGTCGGTGAAGGCGGCCTCGACCGCCGCGACCAGTTCGCGGCGACGGCGCTGCGCGTTCACGTAGTCCTCGGCGCGCACGAACAGGCCCGGCGCGAGGCGCTTGCGCGTGAGGTTGGCGTAGCCCTCCGGCGCCTGGCGCAGCCAGCGGCCGTGGATGGCGGCGGCCTCGCTCATCAGGATGGCGCGGTTGACGCCGGCGAAGTCGCCCAGGCTGGGCAGGGTGATGGTCTTCACCTTGGCGCCCTGTTTCGCCATGAGCTTCGCCGCGGCTTCGAGCGCGGCAGCGACTTCCGCGGTGGCCGGCTGGTCGGTCTCGTGGAAGTGGCGCACGAAGCCGATGGTCAGGCCCTTCAGCCCCTTCTTGAGCGCGCGCGCGTAGTTCTCGGCACGCACCGAAGCGCTGCCGGGGTCGTTGGCGTCATGCCCGGCCATGGCGTTCAACAGCATGGCGTTCGACGCCACGTCGCGCGTCATCGGCCCGACATGGTCCAGCGTAAAGGCCAGCGGGAAGACGCCGCGGCGCGACACCAGCCCGTAGGTCGCCTTCATGCCGACGATGCCGCAATGGCTGGCCGGGTGGCGCACCGACCCGCCGGTGTCGGTGCCAAGCGCGGCCGGCAGGATGCCCGCGCCGACGGATGAGCCCGACCCCGACGACGATCCGCCCGGGTGATGCGCCGTGTTCCACGGATTGCGCGCCGGCGGGAAGGGCAGGTCGAAGGCCGGCCCGCCAATGGCGAATTCATGCGTCGCGAGCTTGGCCGGGAACACCGCCCCGGCCGCGCGCAGCCGCGCCACCACGGCCGCGTCCGCCTGCTTCAGGTTGTCGAGCAGGTGGCGCGAGTGGCAGGTGGTGGGGTGGCCCTTGAGGTCGATGATGTCCTTCAGCCCGATCGGCAGGCCATCGATCGCCGATCGCGGGCCGGATCGCGCGATGCGCCGCGTCGCCTTCTGCGCCTCCAGCCGCGCCTCGTCCCACAGCGGGCGGATGGTGGTGTTCAGCCGCGGCTCCAGCGCATCGAAGCGCGTGCGCAGCGCGTCCAGGTATTCGACCGGCGAGATCCGCTTCCGCGCGATCGCGGCCGAGGCCTCGGCCAGCGTCATGTCCTCGGGCGCGGTCATGCGCGCTGCGCCTTGGGCACGGGCACGGCGAAGGCCGGCATGGGTTCGGCGATCTCATTGGCCGGGCGCGGGAAGGCGGTGGCCAGTCGGCGGGCATGGGCGATGGCCTCGGCGATCTCGGCACCGCGGTCGCGCCATGGGGCGCCGAGGCCCGCGGCGCGGGCCAATGCTTCGTCGTCGGTCATGCTGCGGTGCCTCGCCTGCGGGTCATGGCGCGACCCTGCCGCAAAACGGGCGCGGGGGAAATCTGGGCCGGGGAAAGGGTGGGGGCGGGACCGCCGACGGCCCCGCCCCCGGAGTTTTCCGCCCGGCGCGCCAGACGGGAGCGACGGGAGGGAGGACCCGCGCCACGAGGGAGACAAGGGCGCCGCGGCGCCCCTGGGTTGAACATGCGGCCGGCATGCTTGCCGAAGCGTTTCCCGCCACGCGATTTTCCGCCGCCGCGTTCCGGCGTATGGGTTGCTCCATGATGGACGCCCGAAAGCTGCCCCTCGAGGGGCTGAAGATCGTCGAGCTCGGCCACTACATCGCCGCGCCCTTCGCCACCCGGCTGTTGGCCGACCTGGGGGCCGAGGTGGTGAAGGTGGAACCGCCGGATGGCGACCCGGTGCGCGGCTGGGGCAGCAGCGTCGATGGCCATGCGGTGTGGTTCAGCGTGCATGGGCGCAACAAGCTCAGCGTGACGCTGGACCTGAAGAAACCCGCGGATCGGGAGAAGTTGCTGGCGCTGCTGGTGCGCGCCGATGCGCTGGTGGAGAATTTCCGCGCCGGTTATCTCGAACGCATCGGGCTTGGGCCGGACGTCTTGCACGCGGCCAACCCGCGCCTCGTGATCGGGCGTATCTCCGGCTACGGGCAGGAGGGGCCGTATCGCGACAAGCCAGCATTCGGCGCGATCGGCGAAGCCATGGGGGGCTTGCGCCACCTCACCGCCAATCCCGGCCAGACGGAGTATCCGCCGCCGCGCTGCGGCGTTTCCATCAGCGATGACCTGGCCGGCATGTACTGCGCCATGGCGGTGGTCGCGGCGTGCTGGCAGGTGAAAGGCGACCCCGCTGCGAAGGGCCGCGTGGTGGATGTCGACCTGGTGAGCAGCGTGTTCTCGCTGATGGAGGGCATGCTGCCGGAGTACGGCCTGTTCGGCTGGGTGCGCCAGCCGCAGGGTGCCGCGATCAAGACCGCCGCGCCGACCAACACCTATCCCTGCGCGGATGGGAAATGGCTGTGCATCGCCGGCAATTCCGACCTGATCTTCAAGGCAAGCCCGAGATGGCCGAGGACCTACGCTTCGCGAATAACAGCGGGCGGTGCGCGAACGTGGCGGAGCTCGATGCCGCCATCGCCGACTGGACGCGCGGGCACGACGCCGCGACCGCCGAGGCGGTGCTGGAAGCCGCCGAGGTGCCGTGCTCGCGCCTGTTCGACATGGCCGATTGCGCGACCGACCCGCATTTCCGCGAGCGCGGCTGGGTGATGGAGGTGGCGGACCCGCTGCTCGGCCAGGTGCTGCATCCGGCGGCGCCGTTCCGGTTCGACGGCGTGGCGCCGCGCGAAATGGTGCGCTGGACCGGCCCGGCCGCCGGCGCGCATAACGAGCTGGTGTTCGGCGCGGTGGCGCGTGGCGAGACCGGCGCACTGACGCCGTAGGGGGGAAGAAGCGACATGACGACGGATGTGACGGCCGCCTCGCGCGGTGCGGCGGCGGCGCGGTTCTGGGGGATGGCGCTGCTGGGCTCGGCGGTGCTGGCGGCCTCGGCGCAGGTCAGCCTGCCGATGTGGCCGGTGCCGGCGACGCTGCAATCGCTGGCGGTGCTGCTGCTCGGTGCGCTGGGCGGCGCGCGGCTGGGGGTGGCGAGCGTGGCGCTGTACCTGGCCGAAGGCGCGGTCGGCCTGCCGGTCTTCGCCAATGGCGCGGGCGGCATCGCGGCGCTGGCCGGGCCGACGGCGGGCTACCTGCTGGGCTTCCTGCCGGCGGCCTGGCTGGCCGGATGGGGCGGCAGGCGCTGGTGCTGACCGGCGCGCACCTGGTGCTGTTCGTGCCGGGCGTGGCCTGGCTGGCCGGCTTCGTCGGCTGGGAGCGCGCGCTGGTTGCCGGCTTCGCGCTGTTCCTGCCGGGCACGCTGGTAAAGACCGCGCTGGCGGTCGCCGCGCTGCGGGCAGCCGGGCGGCGCTGAACGCGGTCAGTCCACGCGGATATTGCCGGCGCGGATCACCTCGCGCCAGCGCGTGAGCTCCTCGCGGATCAGCGCGGTATAGGCCACGGCGCCGAGCGTGCCGGGGCGCACGCCGATCGAGGCGAAGCGCTCGCGCACCGGCGGGCTGGCGAGGGCGGTGGCGATCTCGCTCTCCCAGCGCGCGGCGATCTCGGGCGGGATGCCGGCGGGCGCGGAGAAGCCGAACCAGTTCGTCGACGTCACGCCCGGGAAGCCGAGTTCCGCGAAGGTCGGCACGTCCGGCAGGGCGGTGCTGCGCTCGGCCTCGCTGGTCGCGAGCGGGCGCATGCGGCCGCCGCGGATATTGCCCATGGCGGTCGGCACGCTTTCCATCAGCGCCGGGATCTGCCCGCCCATCACGTCGGTCATGGCGGGCGCAGAGCCGCGATAGGGCACGTGGGTGAAGTCGATGCCCGCGGCGCGCGCGAGCAACTGGCCGATCAGGTGGTTCATCGTGCCGTTGCCGCCGGAGCCGTAGGTGACCTCACCGGGCCGCGCACGCGCCAGGGCGATCAGCTCCGCCACGCTGGTCGCCGCGACGTTCGGCCCCACGATCAGCACGGAGGGAAAGGTGCCGACCGAATGGATATGGGTGAAATCCGCAAGCGGATCATAGGGCACGTTGGCATAGAGCACCGGCCCGATGCCATGCGAGGCGGCGGAGGAGATCATCACCGTATGCACATCGCCGCGCGCCTTCGCCACGATGTCGGCGCCGAGCATGCCGCCCGCACCGGGGCGGTTCTCGATGACGATCGGCTGGCCGAGGCGGTTGCCGAAGTATTCGCCGAGCGTGCGCGACAGGATGTCGGCCGCGCCGCCTGGCGGGAAGTTCACGATCCAGCGAATGGGCCGTTGCGGCCAGGCCTGCGCACGCGCCAGGCGGGGCGCGGCGGACAGGGCGGCGGCGGCGAGCAGGGCGCGGCGGGGTGTGCGGGTCATCGGGGGCTCCGGCGTGCGTGTCGGGGGCATGATGCCACGAAAGAGGCAAGGCGCGTGCCATGGACGATGCGCGACGCGCGTGGTTCGATCGCTGCAACCTTGCCGGAGACTCTCATGCCGCTCGACCTGATCCTACGCGACGTGCGCCTGCCCGACGCCAGGCCAGGCGACCCGGCGATGGATATCGGCGTCGCCGGCGGGCGGATCGCCGCCATCGCGCCGCGGCTGGACGCGACCGCGCCGGAAGAAGCGCAGGGCGGCGGGCGCGTCGTCAGCGCCGGTTTTGTCGAGACGCATATCCACCTCGACAAATCCTGCATCCTGGGGCGCTGCGCCTGCGAGACGCGGCGCTTCCCGCATGGCGCGATGGAGCGTGTTTCGGCCGTGAAGCATACCTTCACGGTGGAGGACGTGACCGAGCGTGCCGCCCGCACCATCGAAAGCTGCATCCTGCACGGCGCGACGCGCATGCGTACCCATGCGGAGGTCGACCCCAGGGTCGGGCTGCGCGGCGTCGAGGGCGTGCGCGCGCTGATCGAGAAATACCGCTGGGCGATCGACCTCGAGATCTGCGTCATGCCGCAGGAGGGTCTGACCAACAACCCGGGCACGGATGAACTGATGGTGGCGGCGCTGCGCAACGGCGCCACGGTGGTCGGCGCCGCGCCCAACTACGACAGCGACCGTGCCGCGCAGATCCGGCGCGTGTTCGAGATGGCGCGCGAATTCGACGTCGACATCGACATGCACCTGGACAGCGGCACTTCGGCCGAGGAATTGGACACGCTGCTGGTCTGCGACCTGGCCGAGCAATACGGCTGGGGTGGGCGCGTCGCGGTGGGGCATGTCACGAAGCTCGCGGCGATGCCCTGGCCGGCAATGGACAAGGTCGCCAGGCGCATGGCGGATGCCGGCGTGGCGGCGACCATCCTGACCGCGACGGATCTGTATCTCGGTGGGCGCCACGTCGAGGCGAATGCGCCGCGCAACGTGGTGGATGCGAACCGGTTGGCGGAACAGGGCGTGCTGTGTTCCGTCGCGTCCAACAATATCCTCAACCCGTTCACACCCTTCGGCGATGGGCAATTGCTGCGGCAGGCGAACATGCAGGCGATCGTGACCAACCGCGGGTCGGATGCCGAGGTGCGCGCGGTGTGGGACATGACGACGACGAATGCCGCGCGCCTGCTGCGGCAGGACGACTACGGCGTGGCTGTCGGCAACCCCGCCGACCTGGTGGTGCTGGATGCCGAGACGCCGGAGATGGCGCTGCGCACGGTCGCACCGGTGCTGATGGCCTATAAGCGCGGGCGGCGCACGGTCACGCGCGAACGCGCGCGGCTGCACCGCCCCTGACGGGTCAGTCGGCCGCCTGCGCGCGGCGCGCGCGGGTGTGGCGGTTCTCCGGCACGCGCAGGCCGAGGTTCTCGCGCAGCGTCGTGCCTTCGTACGCGGTGCGGAAAATGCCGCGCCGCTGCAGTTCGGGTATCACCAGGTTGGAGAAATCCTCGAACGGCTTCGGGTAGTAGTTGCAGATCACGTTGAAGCCATCGGCGGCGTCCTTCTCCAGCCATTCCTGGAGCTCATCCGCGATGTATTCGGGCGTGCCGACCAGCACGCGGTGGCCTTGCGCGGCGGAGACCGACCGCGCCACCTGGCGCAGCGTCATGTTCTGCTTGCGCGCCATGTCCATGATCAGCTTCTGGCGGGACTTGGCGGAATTCGCCTCCGGCAGGTCGGGCATCGGGCCATCGAGGTCATAGGCGAAGATGTCGACGCCGCGGGTGAAGCGCGCCAGTGCGGCAAGGGCCACGTCATCGGGCAGCAGCGCCTGCAGCTGGTCGTACTTCTCCTGCGCCTCTTCCATCGTGCGGCCGATGACCGGTGTGATGCCGGGCATGATCTTGATGTCGTCCGGCGTGCGCCCGTATTTCGCGGTGCGGCCCTTCACATCGGCGAAGAAGTCGCGCGCGGCATCCAGTTCGGTCTGCGCCGTGAACACCACATCCGCCGTGCGCGCCGCCAGTTCGCGCCCCGGTTCGGACGACCCCGCCTGCGCCACCACCGGGCGCCCCTGCGGCGTGCGCGAGACATTCAGCGGCCCACGCACATGGAAATGCGCCCCGTGATGGTCGAGGAAATGCATCTTGTCGCGGTCGAACCAGATGCCGCTTTCCTTGTCGCGCAGGAAGGCGTCAGCTTCCCAGGAATCCCACAACCCGGCGACCACTTCATAGAACTCGATGGCGCGTGCGTAGCGCGCGGCGTGGTCCACATGGGTGTCGAGGTTGAAGTTGCCGGCCTCGTCCTCGATCTGGCTGGTCACCAGGTTCCAGCCGCAGCGGCCGTTCGAGATGTGGTCGATCGTCGCGAAGCGGCGGGCGATGTTGTAGGGCTCGTTGAAGGTGGTGGTGGCGGTCGCGACCAGGCCGATATGCGTCGTGCCCATCGCCAGCGCCGCCAGGCAGGCGGTGGGTTCCAGCTTCACGATGCGCGACAGCCGCGTGCGCGTGAGGTCGCCGGCCTTGAGCGCATCGGACCCACCGACAGCGACGGTGTCCTGGAAGAAGATGGTGTCATAGAGCGCGCGCTCGGCCATCTGCGCGAGGCGCATGTACCAGCCGAAATCCATGTCGGATTCGGTTGCGGCATCGGGGTGGCGCCAGCCCGCCAGGTGGTTGCCCGGCACGGACAGGAAGGCGCCGAGCTTCAGTTGCTTCTTCTTGGTCATCGGAGCCGTCCTTCAACGCGCGACGCGGATGCCGGTCGCCATGGTATATTGGTCCCCACGCGGGATGAGCGTGAGGTTCGGCGTGGTCCCCCATCCGGACCGGACGAAGAAGATCGGCACGATCGCCGCTTCCTCCATCGCGCGGCGCACCGCCTGCTGGGTCAGCGCCTCGCGCGCCGTGTTGTCCATCGTGCGCTCGACCTGCCCGAGCAGACCGTCCAGCACGGCATCGGAATAGCGGCCGCGATTGGCCGGGCCGTGGCTGAGCTCCGGATTGTAGGTGCGCAGGATGTTGTTCATGCCTTCGGATGCCGCGCCCGTCGTCGAGGCGAACATCGACATCGAGACCGAGAATTCCGGCCCGCCCGCCGCCGGCGCGCGATTGGCGCGGCGGAAGAAGATGCTGGAGGGTATGGCCTCCACCTCGGTGCGGATGCCGATCGCGGTCAGCATCTGGCCCAGCGCCTGGCAGGTGCGCCCATCGCCGGCGAAGCGGTCCGATGTGCAGTGGATGGTCAGGCCGAAGCCGTTCGGATAGCCGGCCTCGGCCAGCAGGGCGCGGGCGCGTGGCGGGTCGAAGGCCGGGACTGCCAGGCCCGGCACATGGCCCATGAAACCCTGCGGGGCAATCTGGCCCGCGGCCTCCGCGCCGCCCTCCATGGCGCGTTCGGCGAGTGCGGCGCGGTTGATCGCGTGGCTCAGCGCAAGCCGCACGCGTCGGTCCTGCAGCGGGTTGCGATCCAGCGGCTGGCCGTCGGCGCCGGTCACGAAAGGCGAACGGTCCCGCCCGCTGTCGATGTACATGTACAGGTTGAAGGCGGAGGTCGCGGTGTGCAGGCGCGATCGCTGATCCGACCGCACGCGGCCGTACAGCGCCGGCGGCACCGCATCCACCACATCGACATCGCCGGCCAGCAGGGCCGACACACGCGCGCTGTCATTGGGGATGAAGCGATAGACAACGCGCTGCCAGGGTTCGGGCGGCGCCCAGTGGCGCGGCGCGCGTTCCAGCGTGACGTCGCTGCCCGGCGTGAAGCGCACCCAGCGATAGGGGCCGGTGCCGACCGCCGCGCGGCCGCCGTTGAAATCCTCCTCGGTCGCGGTCGCCCCCACCGCGGCGGCGGAGACGACCATGATGGTGGTCAGGTTCACATGCAGCAGCGGTGCCGGCCCACGCGTGCGGATACGCACGGTGCGCGAATCCACCTCCTCGACCGACGCGAAGCTGCGCAGCTGCGCGCTGTAGGTCCGCAGCCCCCGCGCATCCGCCGCGCGGCGCAGCGAGAAGGCGATGTCGGCGGCGGTCAGCGGCGTGCCGTCATGGAAGGTGACACCCTCGCGCAGGCGGAATTCCCAGGTGGTGTCGTCGATGATGCGCCAGGATTCGGCCAGGCCCGGGATGGGCTGCAGGTACTGGTCCTGGTTCACCAGCGATTCGTAGACATGCATCTGCACGTTGCGGTTGGGCGAGTAGGACTGATGCGGGTCGGACCCATCCACCGCCGCCTTCATGCCGATGCGCAAGGTCTGCGCGGAAGCCGGCGCGGCGAGCGCGACCAGCAGCGCGATCAGCAGCCGCGTCACTGCGCCGCGCTCCCGAGCGCCTGCGCCATCACCGCCCGCTTGCGCGCCACCGCCGGGTGTTCCGGCCAGTCCAGTCCGAGATTCTCGCGCAAGGTCGTGCCCTCATATTCGGTGCGATACAGTCCGCGCCGCTGCATCTCCGGGATCACCTGGTCCACCACGTCGTCCAGCCCGCCGGGCAGCCAGGGCGGCAGCAGGTTGAAGCCATCCGCGGCATCGTTGTGGAACCACTCCTCCATCGCATCCACGATATCGGCCGGCGTGCCGACCACGGTGCGATGCCCATTGCCGCCGGCGACCGACAGATACAGCTGGCGGATCGTGAGGTTCCCCCGCCGCGCCATCTCCAGGAAGATCTGCCCGCGGCTGTGGTCGCGCCCGTTTGCCGGCTCCGGCACCGGGCCATCGAGGTCGTACTCCGACAGGTCGCCCAGGTAGTTCGCCAGCGCGCCGAGGCCCACCACGGGCTGCACCAGGTCCTGCAGCACCTGGTAGCTGTCCTGCGCTTCCTGCCGCGTGCGCCCGGGCACCGCCATGATGCCCGGCATGATCTTCAGCTGGTCCGCCGTACGGCCATACTTCGCCATGCGCCCCTTCACGTCGGTGTAATAGGCGCGCGCATCCGCGAGCGTCTGCGCCGCGGCATAGACCACGTCGGCGGTGGCGGCGGCCAGTTCGCGCCCATCCTCCGACGCGCCGGCCTGCACGATGATCGGGCGGCCCTGCGGCGTGCGCTGCACATTGAGCGGGCCGGCCACACGGAAGTGCTTCCCCTCGTGGTTCAGCACATGAACCTTGTCCGGGTGGTAGTTCAGCCCCGACTCCTGGTCGCGGATGAAGGCGTCATCCTCCCACGAGTCCCACAGCCCCTTCACCACCTCGACGAACTCAACGGCGCGATCGTACCGCCCGGTCTTGGGCGGCGCGCCGACGAGCCCGAAGTTCTGCGCCTCCATGTCGGTCGCGCTGGTCACCACGTTCCAGCCCGCGCGCCCGCCGCTGATATGGTCCAGCGAGGCGAATTTCCGCGCGATGTGATAGGGCTCGTTGTAGGTGGTGGACGCCGTCGCCACCAGGCCGACGCGCCGCGTCACCATCGCCAGCGCGCTCAGCAACGTGAGCGGCTCGAACTGCACGTTCTTCGATGTGTGTGACAGCGCGCCCTTCGGCACGTCGTTGAAGCGGATGCCCACGCCATCGGCCAGGAAGGCCATGTCGAGCAGCCCGCGCTCGGCGGCCTGCGTGACGCGCACGGCGTGCTGCAATTCCATGTTGCCCCCGGCCGAGGCCCGTGGATGCCGCCAGGCTGCCAAATGGTAGCCCATGCCGATCATCGAGACGCCGAGCCGGATCTTGCGCGGGGGTGCCATGCGGGATGCTCCGTCGCGACATGCACACCGGCCCCGCCCGACACGGCGGCCCAGGCGCTCACGTCAGAAGCACAATCCAACACCCGCGGCGCCGGGGTGTCCATCCAGCTGACCGGCGCCGCAGGCGCGTGACCCCGCGCCGACGCCCATGCCGCAGGCAGCGCTGCCCGCGAAATGAGCCGTCAGGCGACCTTCGACGCGCTCTCCATCCAACGCCAGTACAGGTCGCGCGCCTGCGTGGTGAAGTGGCCGATCTGCATGTCGCGCCCGTTGTAGCGCGTGCAGGGCTGCACCTTGGCGTAGTTGCCAGTCGAGAAGATCTCGTCCGCCGCATCGAGCTCCGCCGGTCTCACCGCCCGTTCGTGGACAGTGACCCCGGCCTCGCGGAACAGGTGCATCACGCGCTGGCGGGTGATGCCGTTCAGGAAGGTGTGGTTCACCGCCGGGGTGACCACCTGGCCGTCCTTGGCGAACCACAGATTGGCCGAGGCGAATTCCGCCACATGGCCCAGCGCGTCGCACATCACCGCATTATCGGCACCCTGCGTCGCCGCAAAGGCCGAGGCGCGCGCGCCGTTCGGATACAGGCAGGATGCCTTGGCATCGGTCGGCGCCATGTCCGGCGCGGGCCGACGGAACGGCGCCATCACCGCCGAGAAGCCGGCCCAGGCCGGGATCGGGCTGTCGTAGACCGACAGGATGAAGTCGGTGCTGTCCGGATCCGGCCGCGCGGCGCCGAGGCCCTTGCGGATGAAGAACATCGGGCGGACGTACAGCTCGGCATCGGGGCCCATGCGGCGGATACCCTCGCGGCACAGCGCCTCGATCTCGGCCGGCGTCTTGGTCGGCTTCATCAGCATGGACTTCGCCGAGGCGACGCAACGCGCCGCATGGCGGTCCAGGTCCGGCGCCCAGCCGCGGATGGCGCGCGCGCCGTCGAAGATCACCGAGCCCAGCCAGAAGGCGTGATCCATCGGGCCGATCACCTTCGGTTCCTCGGTGGACCAGGTGCCATCGTAGTAGAAGACGCCGGCCATGTTTCCCTCCCGCTGCGCGTGCTGCGAAGGTGTGCCATGGCGGGCGGGGACGGTGAAGCCCCGTGGGCAGGAGGAACGTGATGGCCGATCACCTGGATGCGCTCGAAACGCGCGATGCCGCCGCGCGTGCGGCCGCGCTGTCGGCGGTGCTGCCGCAGGTCTTGGCCGCCGCGATGCGTGCGCCGGCGCAGGCCGCGCGGCTGGCGGGCGTCGATCCCGCGCGCGTGACGGACCGTGCCGCGCTTGCGCACATCCCCGTGCTGCGCAAGGCAGACCTGCCCGCAGCGCAGAAGGCCGCGCCGCCCTTCGGTGGCTACGTGGCCGATCCGCCGGGGTCCTTCGCGCGGCTGTTCACCTCGCCGGGGCCGATCTTCGAGGGCGAGCGCGCCGGCACCGACCCGTGGCACATGGCGCGCGCCTTCTTCGCCGCGGGCTTCCGGCCAGGCGACGTGGCGCTGAATACCTTCTCCTATCACCTGACGCCGGGCGGCTGGATCATGGATGGCGGGTTGCGCGCGCTGGGCTGCGCGGTGATTCCGTCAGGCCCGGGGAATACCGAGGCGCAGCTCGACCTGATCGCCGCCTTCCGCCCCGTGGGCTACGTCGGCACGCCGGATTTCCTGAAGATCCTGCTCGATGCCGCGGGGGCGCGCGACGTGGCGTGCATCACGCGCGCGCTGGTGTCGGGCGCGGCCTTTCCGCCGTCCCTGCAGGGCGAGATCGCCGCGCGCGGCATCGATGCCTTCCAGATGTACGGCACGGCGGACCTCGGCTGCGTGGCGTATGAGACACCGGCGCGCGAGGGCCTGGTGGTGGCGGAGGACGTGCTGGTGGAAATCGTGCGCCCCGGCACCGGCGACCCCGTGGCCGAGGGTGAGATCGGGGAGGTTGTCGTCACCGTGCTCGACCCCGCGCATCCGGTGCTGCGGCTGGCGCTGGGCGACCTGTCCGCGGTGCTGCCCGGCGCTTCGCCCTGCGGGCGCACCAACACGCGCATCGTCGGCTGGCGTGGGCGCGCGGACCAGACGGCGAAGGTGAAGGGCATGTTCGTGCGCCCCGAGCAGGTGGCGCAGATCGCCGCGCTTCATCCCGGCACGGGCCGGCTGCGCCTCGTGATCACGCGCATGGGCGAACAGGATGCGATGACGCTGCGCGCCGAGGCGCCCGCCGCGCTGGCCGATGCGCTCGCCGCATCGCTGCAGGCGGTCACGCGCCTGCGCGGCGCAGTGGAGATCGTCGCGCCCGGCTCGCTGCCCAATGACGGCAAGGTCATCGCGGATGAGCGCCCGCTCGATTGATCGCGGTCCAGGGGGCCGTCGCCCCCTGGCGGGAGAGCGCGAGAGGGCGGCGCCCTCTCGCAATTGACCCGCCCCGCCTGCCCTTCTAGCGTCCGCCCCACTGTTTTCGGGGAGGAGCACGCACGATGACCGTGCATTTCTGCGTTCATGACGAGGGCGATTCGGCCGGTGTCGTGGTCGTCGAGGGGATCAAGGCCGGCCAGACGTTGAATGGCTGGATCATGGACCAGGACCGGATGATCGAATTCCCGGCGAAGTCCGACATCCCGATCGGCCACAAGGTCGCCATCAAGGCGATCGCCAAGGGCGACACCATTATCAAGTACGGCGTGGATATCGGCCGCGCGGTGGCCGACATCGGCGCCGGCGAGCACCTGCACGTGCACAACGTCAAGACGAAGCGGTGGTGAGATGGGCATCGACCTGAAGAGCGCCACCTTCGAAGGCTGGCGTCGCGAGAACGGCCGCATGGGCGTGCGCAACCACGTGCTCATCCTGCCGGTGGACGACATCTCCAATGCCGCGGCCGAGGGTGTCGCGCGCAACATCCAGGGCACGCTGGCGATCCCGCACGCCTATGGGCGGCTGCAGTTCGGCGCGGACCTCGACCTGCATTTCCGCACCATCATCGGCACCGGCTGCAACCCGAATGTCGCCGCCGTGGTGGTGATCGGCATCGAGCTCGGCTGGGCCGGCAAGGTCGCCGAGGGTATCGCTGCCACCGGCAAGCCGGTTGAGTTCTTCGCCATCGAGCAGAATGGCGACATCAACACCATCGCCGCCGCGTCGCGCGCCGCCTACCGCATGGTCAGGCACGCGACCTCGCTGAAGAAGACGCGTGCGCCGATGGTCGACCTGTGGGTGTCGACCAAATGCGGTGAGTCCGACACGACCTCGGGCCTGGCGTCCTGCCCGACCGTTGGCGACAGCTTCGACAAGCTGTGGGCGAACGGCAATACGCTGGTGTTCGGCGAGACCACCGAGCTGACCGGCGGCGAGCACCTGGTCGCGGCGCGTTGCAGGACGCCCGAGATCCGCGCGCAGTTCCAGGCGATGTTCGACCGCTACCAGGCGATCGTGGAAGCCAACAAGACCTCCGACCTGTCCGACAGCCAGCCCACCAAGGGCAACATCGAGGGTGGGCTGACCACCATCGAGGAAAAGGCGCTCGGCAACATCCAGAAGATCGGCAAGAAGTGCACGGTCGATGGCGTGCTGGACAAGGCGGAGATGCCGACGCATCCGGGGCTGTGGTTCATGGATTCGTCCTCGGCGGCGGCCGAGATGGTGACGCTGTGTGCAGCCTCGGGCTTTGCCGTGCACACCTTCCCGACCGGGCAGGGCAACGTCATCGGCAACCCGATCGTGCCGGTGATCAAGCTGACGGCCAATCCGCGCACCATGCGCACCATGTCCGAGCATGTCGACGTCGACGTGACCGGGCTGCTGCAGAAGCGGATGAACATGGACGAGGCGGGCGAGGCGCTGCTCGACAGCATCATCCGCACCGCGGATGGGCAGCACACCGCGGCGGAGATCCTCGGGCACCGCGAGTTCAGCCTGACAAGGCTGTACGAAAGCGCGTGAGGCGCGGCGCGGGGCGCTGTTTCGTGCCCCGCGCATTTCGCGTTAGCCTTCCGCCAAACACCGCCACGGGAGGCCACAATCATGATCCGCCGACGCCACATCCTTGCTGCGCCCGCCATCCTGCTGCCCGCGGCCGCACGCGCCCAGGCACCTTTCCCCGACCGCGCGGTCCGCTACGTCGTCCCCTTCCCGCCGGGCGGCCTGACCGACATCATGGCGCGGCTGGTCGGGCAGAAGCTGTCGGAGATCTGGTCGCGCCCCGTGGTCATCGAGAACCGCGCCGGCGGCAATGCGCTGATCGGCGCCGATGCGGTGGCCAAGGCCGCGCCGGATGGCCACACGCTGCTGGCCATCACCATGACGCATACGGTGAACGCCACGCTGTTCCCGAATGCGCCCTATGATTTCCGAAGCGACCTTACGACCATCAGCGTGCTGGGGTCGCTGCCGCTGGTGGTCGTGGTGAATGCCGAGCGCAACCCGGCGCGCACGCTGGCCGACCTGGTGCAGCAGGCGAAGACCAGGCGGCTCAATGGCGGGACGTCCGGCAACGGGTCGCCGCCGCATCTGGGGCTCGAACTGCTGCGCCGCGCGGCGGGGGCCGGCGACAACATCACTCATGTGCCCTATCGCGGCGGCGCGCCGTCGGTCACCGACCTCGCGGCCGGGAACCTCGACGTCATGGTGTCGAACCTGCCGGAATGCATTGCTCAGATCCAGGGCGGGCGGCTGCGCGCACTGGCCGTCACCTCGGCCGCGCGCCACCCGCTGATCCCGGATGTGCCCACGGTGAAGGAAGCCGGCCAGCCGACGCTGGAGATGACCAACTGGACGGCCATGATGGTGCCCTCCGGCGTGCCGGCGCCCATCCTGGCGAAGCTGGAAGCCGACACGCTGGCGGCCATCCGCGACCCCGGCGTTTCGCGCCGCGCGCGCGACGGCGGCTTCACCGTGGAAGCCTGGGACCGCGCGCGGTCGCTGCCGTTCGTGACGGAAGAAACCGCGCGCTGGGCGCGTTTGATCCAGGAAGCGGGGCTGCGCGCGGATTGATGAACGTTTCACTGACCGAGGCCGAGACGCTGGCGCGCGCGGCGCTGGCTATTGCCGGCGCCAATCCGGCCATGGCCGCCGCCACCGCGCGCGCGCTGGCTGCGGCCGAAGCAGCCGGCCAGGCCGGCCATGGCCTGTCGCGCGTGCCGCAATACGCCGCCTTCCTGCGCAATGGGCGCGCCGATGGCGCCGCCACGCCGCGCATCGTCAACGAATGCGGCGGCGCCGTGCTGATCGATGCGCGCCACGGTCTCGCCTATCCCGCGCTGGCGCTGGCGGAATCGGAGGCGGGCTGGCGGGCGCGCGCGCATGGAATCGCCATCGCCGGCGTGACCAATTC
This sequence comes from Rhodospirillales bacterium Ga0074136, assembly GCA_001464375.1. GTDB lineage: Bacteria > Pseudomonadota > Alphaproteobacteria > Acetobacterales > Acetobacteraceae > Neoroseomonas. Next base: position 71,827 of record LNEW01000162.1, read on the forward strand.
GCATCATTCGGGGGCCATGGGCCTGCCGGTGGCGCGCCTCGCGCAGCAGGGGCTGGTCGCGCTGGCCTTCACCAATTCGCCGGCGGCGATGCCGGTGCCGGGCGGGCGGCGCCCGTTGATGGGCACCAACCCGATCGCCGCCGCCTTCCCGCGCCGTGACGCGCCGCCGCTGGTGATCGACATGGCGCTGTCGGAAGTCGCGCGCGGCAAGATCATGGTGGCCGCCAAGGAAGGCCGCGCCATTCCCGAAGGCTGGGCGCTGGATGCCGAGGGCCGCCCGACCACCGACCCGAACGCCGCGCTGTCGGGGGCGATGCTCGCCATGGGCGGCACCAAGGGCGCGCTGCTGGCGATGGTGGTGGAGTTGCTGTGCTGCGCGCTGACCGGTGCGGCCTTTGGCTTCGAGGCCAACAGCTTCTTCTCCGACGAGGGCAACCGCCCGCGCCTGGGCCAGGCCTTGCTGGTCGTGGACCCCGGCGCGCTGGCCGGCGCCGGGGCCTTCGCCGACCGCATCGAGGCCTTCGTCGACGCCATGCAGGCCGAGGATGGCGTGCGCCTGCCCGGCAGCCGGCGCGATGCGCTGTCCGCGCGCGCGGCGCAGGTCGGCATCGACATTCCCGAGGCGCTGCACCGCCGCCTGCTCGACCTCGCCGCCGCGTGACGCGCCCCGCCGACCTCGACCGGCATTGCGGTCCGGCCGCCGTCGCCGCGGTCTTCGCCCATCGCCCGCAGGACGTGATGCGCCTGTTCCACACCGCCGAACGCCGGCGCGAGGCCGGGCCGCATTGCGCCGCGCTGGCCCGCCTGCGCCGGCCCTATCGGGAGGTGGTGGCGGCCGACCTCGCGCGCATCGCCGGCACGCAGCACCATGGCGGGATCGTCGCGATGACGCTACCGCGCGCGCTGCCGGCGATCGACGCGCGCGACCTGCCCGAGGCCCTGCGCACGTCGCGCGTCACGCCGGTGTTGGATGGCATCGGCAATCCGCACAATCTCGGTGCCATCGCGCGCTCCGCCGCCTTCTTCGGATGCCGTGCGCTCGTGCTGTCGAACGACCCGCGCCAGGCCGGGCTGTCGGACGCCGCGTTCCGGACCGCCGAGGGTGGGCTCGAAGCGCTGGAGGTCTGGCGCGCCATGGACCTGCCCATCCTGCTGCGCGCCCTGCCACCCGGGATCACCAGCGTGGCGGCTGTCGCGCGCGGCGGCGCCGTGCCCTCCGCCGTGCCGCGCGGCGCGCCGGTGCTGCTGGTGCTGGGCAACGAGGAAGAAGGCCTGGCGGCGCCCACCATCGCGGCCTGCGCGCTGCGCGTGACGCTGCCGCCGGCCGGGCCGGTCGAGAGCCTGAACGTCTCGGTCGCCGCCGCCGTACTGATCCACGCACTGAGCACCTGACCAGGAAAGGCTTGCCCTGGCCCCCCGGACGGGTGCAATGCCCCCGATGGACGGAACCCTGGCAAGCGCATCCGAGGCGCAACTCGACGTCGTGGAGGGCGCGGGCGGTCGCGTGCTGCGCTTCGCCGGGCGGCTCGATGCCGCGGCGGCGGCGCGGCTCTGGCCGGCAGCCATGGCGGCTGGTGCGGGCGGGTCGGTGACGGCGCTTGACCTCACGGCTGTTGAATCCCTCGATTCCGCTGGCGCGGTGCTGCTGTTGGAAGCCGCGCCCGAGGCCGAGGCGCGCGGCGCGGCCGACGAGGTCGCCGCCGTGCTGGACCGAACGCGCCGCGCGCTGGCCGCCGCACCGCCGCCCCCGCCACCGCCGCGCTGGCGGCCGATCACCGCGATCGGCCGCGCCACGGTCGGTCGGGGGCGCGATGCGCTGAAGGGCATCGCCTTCATGGGGGAGGCCGTGGTCACCACCGGCCGCGTGCTGGCGCACCCGAGGCTGCTGCGCTGGTCCGACCTGCTGCGCCATCTCGACGAGGTCGGCACCCGCGCCTTCCCGCTGACGCTGCTGCTGGGTTTCCTGATCGGCGTGATCCTCGCCTACCAGTCGTCCATTCCGCTGCGGCGGTTCGGAGCCGAGGTGTTTGTCCCGAACCTCGTCGGCATATCACTGTTGCGTGAACTCGGGCCGCTGCTGGCGGGTGTGGTGCTGGCCGGGCGCACCGGGTCGGCCTTCGCCGCCGAGCTCGGCACCATGACGGTGAACGAGGAAGTGGACGCGCTGAAGATCATGGGCGTGGACCCGACCGCAATGCTGGTGTTGCCGCGCCTGGTGGCAGCGACGCTGGTGATGCCGGTGCTGGCGCTGCTGATGTCGCTGGCGGGCCTCGCCGGCATGACGCTCATCATGAATACGCTGGGCTATCCCTGGGCGGCGGTGCAGGGGCAGTTGCAGCAGTGGCTGTCGCTCGGCGACCTGGCCGGCGGGCTGTTCAAGGCGGCGTGCTTCGGGCTGGTCATCGCGGGCATCGGCTGCCGCGCGGGGCTGTCGGCCGGGCGCGGGCCGCGCGCGGTGGGTGATGCCGCGACGGCGGCGGTGGTGGGCGGCATCGTCGCCATCGTGGCGATGGATGGCGTCTTTGCCGTGCTGTTCTTCCGGCTGGGCATATGAGCGCGTCGGATCCGCAACCCGTCATCCGCGCCGAGAACCTCGCCGTCGCCTTCGACGGGCGCACCATCTTCAAGGACGTGTCCTTCGAGGTTCAGCGCGGTGAGATTTTCGTCATCCTGGGCGGGTCGGGCTGCGGCAAGTCCACGTTGCTCAAGGCGCTGATCGGCCTGGTGCCGCTCGCTGCCGGCCATGCCTGGCTGCTCGGCGAGGAACTGGCGGAGGCCAACGATCGGGACCGTCGTGCGTTATTGCAGCGCATCGGTGTCATGTGGCAGTCCGGCGCGCTGTTCGGGAGCATGACCCTGGCCGAGAACGTCGAGTTGCCGATCGAGGAACACACCCGCCTGCCCCGCCCGGCGCGCGAGGCGCTGGCGCGCTCCAAGCTCGGCCTGGTCGGGCTGGGCGATGCCGCCGCGCGCCTGCCGGCCGAGATTTCCGGCGGCATGGCCAAGCGCGCCGGAATCGCGCGCGCCATGGCGCTGGACCCGCCGCTGCTGTTCCTCGATGAACCAGGCGCGGGCCTGGACCCCATCACATCGGCCGGGCTCGACAAGCTCATCAAGGACATCGCGCGCGACACCGGCACCACCTTCGTGGTGGTCACGCATGAGTTGCAATCCATCCTGGCGATCGGCGACCGGTGCATCATGCTCGACAAGGACGCCCAGGGGATCATCGCCGAGGGCGATCCGCGCCGGCTGCGCGACGAAAGCGAGCAACCCACCGTGCGCGCCTTCTTCCGGCGCGAGGCCGCCTGACATGGCGCAGGCCGGGCGTTCGCTGTACTTCCGCGTGGGCGCGCTCGTGGTGGTGGGCGCAGCACTTGCGGTCGGGTTCATCCTGTTCCTGACCTCCGGCACGCTGCGAGGCGAGCAGGCCATCTTCGAGACCTATGTGCGCGAATCGATCGCCGGCCTGGATGTCGGCGCGGCGGTGCGCTTCCGCGGCGTGCCGGTGGGGCGGGTGACCGAACTCGGCCTGGTCTCGGTGGTCTATGGCGCGGTGGCGCGCGACCCCGAGGACACCACGGCGCGGCTGGTGCTCGTACGCTTCGCGGTCGACCCCGACCGCTATGGCCGGACCTCGGTCGACAGCGCGGTGCGCGCGGGGCTGCGCGTGCGCGTCGCCTCCTCCGGCGTGACGGGGCTGGCCTATCTCGAAGTGGATTTCGTGCCCGACCCGGCGCGCTTCCCGCCCATCGAGGTTCCCTGGGCGCCGCGCTTCCCGGTCATCCCGTCGGTGCCCTCCACCATCACCCAGGTGACCAGCGCCGCCGAGCGTGTGCTGACGCGCCTGGCCGACCTCGACATCGAGGGGCTGGTGAATGCCGCGACCACCACGCTGACGAACATCGGCGGCCAGGTGAGCGGGGATGGCGACCTCGCGGCGACGCTGCGCGACGCGGCGGCCACGATGACCGCGCTGCGCAATGCGATCGAGGGCGCCGACCTCGCGGCCACCGTGCGCGAATTGCGCGAGGCCGCGGCGCGCATCGGCGCTGCCGGGCAATCCGCCGAGACGCTGCTCGGCAGCCCCGAGATCACCGGCGCGGCCGCCAATATCGGCCAGGCGGCGAACGACCTGCGGGCGTCGATCGCGCGCCTGCCGGCGGTGATCCAGTCGCTGGAACTGGCGCTGCGCACGGTGCGCGGCACCACGGGCGATGCGCAGGCCGACCTCGGCCCCCTGCTGCGAGACCTGCGCGCGACGGCATCGAGCCTGCGCGACACCACCGAGGCGCTGCGCCGCAACCCGTCGCAGTCGTTGTTCGGCGCACCGCCGCCACCACCGCCACGGGATCGCCGCTGACATGATGCATCGTCGCCTGCTGCTGGTTCTGCCGCTGCTGGCCGGCTGCTCCGTGCTGCCGGACCGGCCTTATGTCGAGACGCGGCGATTTCCGCTGGAGCCGCGCCGCCCTGCCGGCACGCCGGGTGGCCGGGCGCGGCGCACGCTGCTGGTGCGCACCATCCGCGCCGGTGCAGGGATGGAATCGCGCAATCTGCGCACGATCCGCCCCGATGGCACCGAGAACCTCGACTTCTATTCCGAATGGGCGGCGCCGCCGGCCGAGGCCGCGGAACAATCGCTGCGCCGCTGGCTGATCGACGCGCGGATTTTCGCCGCCATCCTCGCACCCGGATCACGCGTGACGCCGGACTACGTGCTGGAGGGCGAGATCACGCAACTCGCTGCCGTGCAGGGCGAAGGCCGCGCGCGCGCGGAACTGACGCTGCTGCTGGTGGATGAACGCAATGGCAGCCGGCTGGTCGGGCAGATGGTGAGCAGCGGCACCGCGCCGCTCGCCTCCGGCACGGCCGCGCCCACGCCGGACCAGGCGGCGGAGGCGATGAGCGCCGCGCTGGGCAGCGCGCTGTCCTCGTTGGAACAGGCGCTGCAGCGCTTTACCTGAAGGCGCGCGCTACTCCGCGGCCTTTGCCGGCGCCGGGCCCGCCTTCCAGGAATAGGCGTAGTCGCCCCATTCGACGCTGCTGGCCGCCTCGCCGATCTCGAGCGCGTCGCGCGTATCCAGCATCACCGCATACTCGTCGGTGGCCGGCTTCTTGGGCGCGAAGGCATTGCCGAGCGCCTTGGGGTGCGGGCCGTGGGTGAAGCCGCAGGGGTGCAGCGTCATCATCCCCGCATGGATGTTGTCGCGGGAGAAGAAGTCGCCTGCGTGGTAGAACAGCACCTCGTCGTAGTCGTCGTTGTTGTGGAAGAAGGGCACCTTCAGCGCGCCGGGATCGGTCTCGAAGGGGCGCGGGCAGAAGGTGCAGATGACGAAGCGGTTCGCCACGAAGGTCGTGTGCGCGCTGGGCGGCAGATGATAGCGGTGGGACATCAGCGGGCGGATGTCCTCGACATTCAGGCGCACCGGCGACAGGTCGCCATGCCAGCCCACCGCATCGAGCGGGTTGAACGCATAGGTCACGGTGGAGATCGCGTTGCGCCGCTTGATGCGCACCGCCCATTCGCCGTCGCGCTGCGCGCGAAAGGCGTCGTCGAGTTTCGGTGTGTCGAGCACCGCCGGGTCGAAGACCGCATGCTTGCCGACCATGCCACGGTCGGGCAGTTGGAAGGTCGATCCCGTCGCCTCGACCAGCAGCGCCACGGTCGGCACGGAGCACTCCATGCGCCACATGGTCGATCGCGGCAGCACGACGTAGTCGCCGGCGCGGAAGGCCAGCCGGCCGTAGTCGCAGAAGATGTCGCCCGCGCCCTGGTGGATGAACAGCAATTCGTCGCCGTCGCCGTTGCGCGCCAGGTGGTTCATGCGCGCCGGGGCGCGCCACAGCCGCAGGCGTACGCTCGCGTTGAACAGGATTTCCGCCGCGTCCCAGGGCGATGCGTGCTCGGCGTTGATCTTCGTCAGATCGAAGGCGCGCGGTCGCAGCGGACCCTCCCAGGATGTCCAGCCGGTCGGCGGATGGCGGTGATGCATGTGCGTCGCGGGGCCGAAGAAGCCCTCCTTGCCGAGTTCGCGTTCGTAGGTGCCGTCGGGCAGGTCGGCATGGGCCTGCTTCGAGGACAGCCCCTCGCTGCGGGGGAAGGGAATGTATTGCCGCGTCATGGCGTGTCCTCCGGCGCTGGACGTCGCGCGCAAATTGGTTTCAGATGAAACCAATGTCAAGCTTCGACCTCGATGCCTTCCTGCCCTACCGGCTTTCGGTCACCTCCAACCTGGTGTCGCGGTTGTTCGCGCGGCGCTATGCGGAGGAATTCGGGCTGACCATCGCCGAATGGCGCGTCATGGCGGTGGTGGGCGCGGATGGCACGGCCAGCGCCGTGGCGGTGCGCGCGCGCACCGGCATGGACAAGGCGAAGGTGAGCCGCGCGGTCGCCGGGCTGCTGGCGCGGCGGCTCGTGAAGCGCGTCGCGCATCGCGGTGATCGGCGGGTGGAACCGCTCGCCCTCACGCCCACCGGCCGCGCGACCTTCGATGCCATCGTGCCGCGCGCCCGCGCGCTTGAAGCGGAACTCGCCGCCGGCCTGCCGCCGGGCCAGCACGCCGCGCTGGAGGCGGCGCTGCGCTTCATCGCCACCCGCGCCGCCGCCCTGGGCGCGGAGCCCGAGGGCGGCCCTGACTGAAGCGCTTCGCAGGTCGCCTCCGCTGGCGGTTGGCGCGCGGGCCCGCCCTCGGCTAGCCTCACCATCGGAACGGACGGGCGCCCTGCCCGGCAATCGAGGAGGAGCGCACCATGCTCATGCGACGCCTGGCCACCGCCGCAGCCGCGGCCTTCCTGGCGCTGGGCGGGCTTGCCGTCCCGGCCCAGGCCCAGACCGGTGACCCATCCTTCAACCTGGTGAACCGGAGCAACCGGACGATCTACGAGGCCTATGCCTCGCCGTCGTCGGACAGCAACTGGGGCCAGGACCGGCTCGGCAACAACACGGTGCCGGCGGGGCGGTCCTTCGTGGTCCGGCTGCCGCAGGGCGAATGCATGTACGACGTGCGGGTGGTCTATGACCGCGCCGGCGGCCCGTCCGAGGAACGCCGCAACCTCAACCTGTGCAACGTCACCGACCTGCCATTCGACGGCCGGCAGGCGCAGCAGGGCGGGGGCGCGCAGCCGCCGCAGGCCCAGCAGCGCCCGCCCGCCAGCGCCGGCCCGTCCGGCAACCCATCCTTCAACCTGGTGAACCAGGGGCGCCAGACGGTGATGCAGGTCTTCGCCTCGCTCGCCACCGACCAGAACTGGGGTCCGGACCGCCTGGGGGCGGATACCGTGGCACCCGGCGCGGTCTATGCCGTCCGCCTGCCGGAAGGCCCCTGCATGTATGACATCCGCTTCGTCTACGACAGCGGCCAGCCGCAGGAACGCCGCAACGTGAACCTCTGCGAGGTCACCAACGTCACCGTGCCGCTGCAGTAGCCGCGCGCGCAGCACATGGGGCGGCCCCCGCGAGGGAGCCGCCCCTTTTTCATGCCCGGATCAGGCGGCGCGCGCGGCGGCCAGCGCCTTCCACACGATCTCGGGCGTGGCCGGCATGTCGATGGTCTCGACGCCGGAATCGGACAATGCATCGACCAGCGCATTGATGACCGCGGGCGGGGACCCGACCGCGCCGGCCTCGCCCGCGCCCTTCACGCCCATCGGGTTGGTCTCGCAGGGCACCTCGATGAGGTCCACGTCGATCGGCGGCAGGTCCTCGGCGCGCGGCAGCGCGTAGTCCATGAAGGATGCCGACAGCAACTGGCCCGATTCGGCATCGAAGGCGGTGCGTTCCATCAGCGCCTGGCCAATGCCTTGCGTCACGCCGCCATGCACCTGGCCGCGCACGATCAGCGGGTTCAGCGCATGGCCCACATCATCCACCACGATGTAGCGCGGGATGGTGACCATGCCGGTCTCGGGGTCGACCTCGACTTCCGCGACATGGCAGCCATTGGGGAAGGTATGGAACTTGATGTCCGCGGTTTCCTGCGCGTCGAGCAGCGTCGCCTCGATGCCGGACGCCGCCTTCCTGCGCTGCGCGGCCGCAAGGTCGAGGATGCCGACCGACCGGTCGGTGCCGACCACGGTGAAGCCGCCTTCGCGCGGGGCGAACTCGATGTCGGCGACCGAGGCCTCCAGATGCTCCGACGCCGCGACCTTGCCCTTCTCGACCACCGACGCGGTGGTCACCAGGATCGCCTGGCCCTCGGAATAGAGGCTGCGCGCGCCGCCGGTGCCACCGCCATCGGGCAGGCTGTCGGAATCGCCCTGGCGGATGCGGATCTTCTCGATCGGGATGCCGAGCTCGTGGCTCGTCATCATGGCATAGGCGGTCTCATGCCCCTGCCCGGTCGACTGCGTGCCGACATAAACATCGACATAGCCGTCATCGGTGAACTTCACCGCGGCGTTCTCGGTCGGCGAACCGCCGGTTGCCTCCAGGTAGTAGGCTAGGCCGATCCCGCGCTTCTTCCCGCGCCTGGCCGATTCCGCGCGGCGCGCCGGGAAGCCGGCCCAGTCGATCTTCGCCAGCGCGCTGTCCATCAGCGTGGCGAATTCGCCGGAATCATAGCGCTGCCCCATCGCCGAGACGTAGGGCATCGCGGAGGATGGGACCATGTTGCGCCGGCGGATCTCGATGCGGTCGATGCCGACCTCACGCGCCGCGGTATCGATCAGGCGCTCGACCAGGTAGTTGCTCTCGGGCCGGCCGGCGCCGCGATACGCGTCCACCGGCACGGTGTTGGTCACCACGCCGATCACCTGCGCGTGGATGGCCTGGAAGTTGTAGACGCTGGCCAGCACCTTGGTGCCCGCCCCGGTGGGGATGAAGGGCGCGAAGGTATTCAGGTACGCGCCCATCCCCGCCCAGTTCTTGGTGCGCAGGGCGAGGAACCTGCCGTCCTTGTCGAGCGCCAGTTCGCCGATGGTGATGTTGTCGCGGCCATGGGTGTCGGACAGGAAGGCTTCGGTCCGCTCCGACGCCCATTTCACGGCGCGGTTGAGTTCGCGCGCGGCGAAGCAGGTCAGCACGTGTTCCGGATAAAGGAACAGCTTCATGCCGAAGCCGCCGCCCACATCCGGCGTGACCACGCGGAAGCTGTCCTTGGGCACCTTGAAGATGGCGTCGGCCAGGATGTTGCGCACCAGCCAGGACCCCTGGGTGTTGGTGGACAGCGTCCAGTGCCTGTTCGCCGAATCGTAGTCCGCCAGCGCCGCGCGGGCCTCCATGGAGGCGACCACCACGCGGTTGTTGACCACGCGCAGGCGGGTGACATGCGCCGCGTCCTTGATCAGCGCATCGGTCTTGGCGGCGTCGCCGACATGCCAGTCGAAGCAGATATTGTTCGGCGCGCTGTCCCAAACCTGCGGCTCGCCGGGATTGGTTGCGATGGCCAGGTCGGTTGAGGCGGGCAGGATGTCGTAGTCGACCGCAATCGCCTCGGCGGCGTCGCGGGCCTGTTCGATGGTCTCGGCCACGACGAAGGCGACCGGGTCGCCGACATGGCGCACCACGCCCTCCGCGAGCGCGCGACGCGGCGTGTCGGAGCACGGCGTGCCATCCGCCGACTTCACCGGCGCGAGGCAGGGCATGTGCCCGAGGCCGGCCGCCGCCAGGTCCGCCCCGGTCCAGACGCCCAGCACGCCCGGCATGGTCTTCGCGGCCGCGGTGTCGATGCCGGTGATGCGGGCATGGGCATGCGGGCTGCGCAGAACGGTGCCCTGCGCCTGGCCGGCAACCGCCATGTCGTCGGTGTAGCTGCCGCCGCCCTTGAGCAGGCGCGGGTCCTCGACGCGGCGGATGGATTGGCTGAGGCCGAACTTCGCCATGCCCTGGGTCTCCCTTGGTGTGCTGCCACCCATCATCTGCGATGCGGGGCGCGTATGGGAAGGGGGGTCAGGCTTCCTCGACCGGTGCCTTGCCGCCCATCATCCGCTTCGCCCGCTCCCGCATGCCCTGGAACACCACATACAGCATCGGGATCACGAAGATGCCGATCACCGCGGCGCCGATCATGCCGCCGAACACCGCGGTGCCCACGGCGCGCCGCGACAGCATGGCCGCGCCGGACGCAAACACCAGCGGCACCAGCCCCAGGATGAAGGCGATGGAGGTCATCATCACCGCGCGGAAGCGCAGCCGGGCGCCCATGATCGCGGCGTCGCGTATGGACAGGCCTTCCTCGCGCTTCTCCTTGGCGAATTCAACGATCAGGATGCCGTTCTTGGCGGCCAGTGCGATCAGCACCACGAGGCCGATCTGCGCATAGATATCCAGCGGCATCCTCGCCACCCACAATGCGCCGAAAGCACTCAAGACACCCACCGCGACGGACAGCAGCACCGGGATCGGAATCACCCAGGACTCGTACAGCGCCACCAGGAACAGGTAGGCGAACATCACCGCGAGCGCGAGAATGTAGACCGTCTGCCCTGAGGCGAGCTTCTCCTGGTACGCCGTGCCGGTCCATTCAAAGCCGTAGCCCGGCGGCAGGACGCGCGCGGACAGGCCCTCCATCGCCGCCAGCGCATCGCCCGAGGACACGCCGGGCCGCGGTGCGCCGTTGATCGAGATGGCGCGGTAGTTGTTGTAGCGGAAGATGGTTTGCGGCCCGATGCGCGTCTGAACGTCGGCCACCGCGCGCAGCGGCACCATCTCGCCGCGCGTGTTGCGCACATGGATGCGCCAGATGCTGTCGATGTCGCGCCGGTCGGCGGCCTCGGCCTGGAGGTTCACCTGCCAGGTGCGGCCGAACAGGTTGAAGTCGTTCACGTAGAAGCCACCCAGCGTGGCCTGCAGCGTGGCAAACACGTCCGAGATCCGCAGGCCCAGCGCCTGCGCCTTCTCGCGATCCAGGTCGAGGAACAGCGTCGGGTTGGTCGCGTTGAAGGTGGAGAAGGTTGCCGCCAGCCGCGGGTCCTGGTTGGCCGCCACGATCAGCCCGAGCATCGCCGCGCCGAGTTCCGCCGGCGGCCGCCCTTCGTAATCCTGCAGGATGTATTCGAAGCCGCCGCCGGTCCCCAGGCCGATGATCGGCGGCAGGTTGAAGGCGAAGACATTCGCGGTGCGCACTGCCTGGCCAGCGCCGAACACGCGCCCGATCGCCGCCTGCACCGACATCGCTGCATCCGTGCGGTCGGCGAAGGGCTTCAGACGCGCCACCAGGAAGGCCGAATTGGACTGCGCGCCCCCGTCGATCAGCGAAAAGCCGACGATCGCCAGCGTGCCCTGCACGGATGGGATCGCCTTCAGGATCTCCTCGACCTGGACCACCGCTTCTCGCGTTCGGGAGACCGAGGCGCCCTGCGGCAACTGCACCTGCACGAAGAAGGCGCCCTGGTCTTCCTGCGGCAGGAAGCCCGATGGCGTCACCTTGGACATCTCCCAGATGCCGAAGAAGAAGCCCCCGGTCAGCACGATGGACAGCATGGACACGCGCACCAGGCGCGCGACCGCGCCGGCATAGCGGTCGCGCACCCAGTCGATACCGCGCAGCCAGCGGCCCATGATGCCCGGCCGGTGCCCGCCGGCATGGGCGTGCGGGCGCAGGAACACCGCGCACAGCGCCGGCGAGAGGGTCAACGCATTGATCGCGCTGATCACCATGGCGGCGCTGATCGTCACCGCGAACTGGCGGAACAATTCACCCGACAGCCCCGGGATGAAGCCGATCGGCACGAAGACCGACAGCAGCACCAGCGTGATGGCGATGATCGGCGCGGTGATCTGCGCCATCGCCTTCTTGGTGGCCTCGGCGGGCGTGAGGTGGGGTTCCTCCTCCATCACGCGCTCGACGTTCTCGACCACCACGATGGCGTCGTCCACCACGATGCCGATCGCCAGCACCATCGCCAGCAGCGAGATGGTGTTCGCCGAATACCCCAGCGCCAGCAGGATCACGAAGGACCCGATCAGGCTGACCGGCACCGCCACTGTCGGAATGATGGTCGCGCGCATGTTCCCCAGGAACAGGAACACCACGATCACCACGAGAATGAAGGCCTCGACCAGCGTCTTGATGACCTCGGTGATCGTGTCGTTCACGAAGTCGGAGGTGTCGAAGAAGACGCGGTGGTTGACGCCCTCGGGGTAGCGGGTGCGCATGTCGGCCAGCGTGCGGCGGACATTCTCGGCCGCCGTCACGGCATTGGCGCCGGGCTGGAGGTAGACGCCGAAGGTCACGGCCGGCTTGCCGTCGAAGCGGCTTTCCGTGTCCATGCTGGCGGCGCCGAGCTCCACGCGCGCCACGTCGCGCACGCGCAGCACCGACCCGTCGGGATTGGCACGGATCAGCACATCGCCGAATTCCTCGGGCGTGGAGAGCCGCCCGCGGGTTTCCAGGTTGATCTGGAATTGCTGGTCGTCGGGGATCGGCCGCCCACCCAGGCGGCCCACCGGCGCCTGCACGTTCTGCGCCTGGATCGCCGCCACCACGTCCGATGGCGTGAGGTTGAGGCTGATCAGCCGGTCCACCTCGAACCAGATGCGCATGGAGTAATCCATCGCGCCGAACAGGCTGACCTGGCCCACGCCCTGCACGCGCGCCAGCCGGTCGACAATGTTGATGGTGGCGTAGTTCGACAGGAAGATCGGCGTATGCGCGCCGCTTTCGGAATACAGGAAGATGAACTGCAGCACCGCGGAGGACTGCTTGCGCACCGTCACACCCTGGCGCTGCACCTCCTGCGGCAGGCGCGCGAGCGCCGCCTGCACGCGGTTGTTCACATTGACAGTGGCAAGGTCCGGATTGGTGCCGAGCTGGAAGGACACATTGAGGCTGTAGGACCCGTCATTGGCGCTGTTGGATCGCATGTAGATCATGCGGTCCACGCCGTTGACCGACGCCTCGATCACCTGCGCCACGGTCTGCTCGATGACGGTGGCCGACGCCCCGGGGAAGCGCGTGGTGACCGAGACCTGCGGCGGCACGATGTCCGGCAGCTGGGAGACCGGGATGCGCATCATCGCCAGCGCGCCGGCCAGCGCGGTGACGATGGCGATGACGATCGCGAAGCGCGGACGGTCGACGAAAACGGCGGAGAGCACGCGCGTTCAGCCCCGGCTCGGGGGCTGCGGCGTCGGGCGTGGCGGTGGCGGGGCCTCGACCGGCGCGGGATTGACCGGCTGGCCGGGGCGCACGCGCTGGAGGCCCTCGACGACCACGGTCTCGCCGCCCTGCAGCCCGCCCTCGATCACGGCGCGTTCCGGCGTGGATCGGCCGAGCGTCACGTTGCGGCGCGTCGCGACATTGCCCTCGCCCACCACGAAGACGAAGGCGCCCTGCTGGTCCTGCAGCACGGCGGCGCGCGGCAGGGTGATGGCCATGATCGGCTCGGCACCCTCGACCGTGACGCTGACGAACTGCCCGTCCACCAGTTCGCGCGGGGCGACGCTGGAAGCCTGGCCGTCCACCTGGCGGATCGGGTTGGGGATCAGCGCGCGCACCAGGATGGTGTCGGTGTTGCGGTCGATCTGGTTGTCGACGAAGTCGATCCGCCCGGATTCGGGATACAGTCGCCCGTCGGTGGTACGGATACGCACCAGCACCGCCGCCGGCCCGCCGCGCCCTTCGAAGCGGTTGCGCAGCTCAAGCGCCGTGCGCTGGCTGACCGCGAAGGCCACGCGCATGGGGTCCTGGCTGACGATGGTCGACAGCGTGCCGGCATCCGGCCCCACCACATTGCCCACGGCCAGTACCGACCGCCCGATCTGGCCGGCGATCGGCGCCGTGATCTCGGTGTAGCCGAGGTTGATCTGCGCCACGCGCACCGCTGCCTCGGCCGCCAGCACATTGGCCGACGCGGTGCGTTCCAGTGCCTGCGCGTTGTCGAGCGCCACCTGCGTGCCGGTGCCGGTCTGCCGCAATTCGCGGGCGCGGGCCAGTGCGACCCGGGTATTCTCGAGCGTGGCGCTGGCGCCGGCGCGGTTGGCCTCGGCCTGCTCGACCTGCGCCTGGAAGGGCGCGCGTTCGAGCCGGTAGAGCACCTCGCCCTCGGTCACGTCGCTGCCCTCGCGGAACAGGCGTTCCTGCAGGAAGCCGGTGACGCGGGCGCGAATGTTGACACGGTCGGTCGCCTCGACCCGGCCGACGAATTCGATGGTCTCGGTGATCGGGCGGCGTTCGGCCACCTGTACGCCCACCGCCGGCGGGCCCTGCGGGCCGAACTGGGCGGCGGCGGGAAGGGTGGCGGCCAGCAGCAGCGCGACGGCGCCGGCCAGGGATCGCAGCATGGTGTCCGGGATCATCCAGGGGTCATGTCGCGTTGCAGCATGCCGCGTCAAGCCACGTTACGCAGAACTATAGGCGCGGCTGCCGCCGGGCATCGCCTCAGTGTGCGACGAACACCGGACAAGGGGCGGCATGCAACAGGCGCCTGGTGGCCGAACCGGTAAACAGGGTGCGCAGCCCGGTCGTCTCGAAGGACCCCATCACCAGCAGGCGGGCGGGCATGGCGGCAGCCTCGGTCAGCAGGGCATCGACAGGGCGCGCGCCGTCCAGCGCCAGCGACTGCGCGGCCACGCCATGGGCGCGCAGGTAGCCGGCGGCTTCCTCGGCCAGGCGCGTGGCCTCGGCTCGCGTCTCGGCAACCGAGAGCACCGTCACCGGCAGCTCGCCCGCCAGGCCCAGCAGGGCGAACAGCTGGATCGCGCGCATCGCCGGGATGGACCCGTCATAGCCGACCAGAACGCCGCCCGCCTCGACCGGCGGGCCGGGCGGCACAACCAGCAGCGGGCGTGCGCCGTCATGCAGCAGGGCCTCGATCACCGGCGCCAGGCCGTCCGGGCATTCCTCGAGGCCAAGGGTCGAGTCGCGGCCGATCACGATCAGGTCGTGCGCGGCACCGGCGGCGAGCAGGGCGGGTTCCGGCGCGTCGGTCAGGCGCAGGCGGGTGAAGGCGGTATCGCCGGCGGCGGCCGTGCAGGCGGCGAAAGCGGCCTCGGCTTCCTCCTCGGCGCGTTTCGCGCGGGCGGCGTCGCGGCGTTCCTTGAAGGCGGCGGCGCCGGCGGGCACGGCCTCATGCGCGTCACGCACATGCGGCCAGTCGAGCACGGTGGCGGCGGTCAGCGCCGCGCCGGTGCGGTGCGCGAGGTCGATCGCGAAGTCGCGCGCACGCTGCGCGCCATCGGTGTCGTCCAGGGCGACCAGGATGCTGCGGATCATGCTGCCATTTTGGACGGTTTTCCCGGCGGGCGGAAGTCAGGGGCGGATCAGGCGCAGCCGGATGGTACGGCTCGCCAGGTCGATGGCCGCGACCATCGCCAGGATCATCAGCACGATGAAGGCCGCCTCGTCCCAGTTGTTGATACGGATGCGGTCGGACAGCGCGAGGCCGATCCCGCCCGCGCCGACGATGCCGAGCACGGTGGACGACCGCGCATTCGATTCCAGGGTGTAGAGTACCTGCGCCAGCATGACCGGCGCCACCTGCGGCAGCAGCCCGATCCGCACCGCCAGCAACCGGCCCGCGCCGGCCGCGCGCACGGCGTCCACCTGGCGGCGGTCGGCGCCTTCCAGCGCCTCGCTGAACAGCTTCGCGAGCGTGCCCACGTCGGGCACGGCCAGCGCCAGGATGCCGGCGAAGGGCCCCATGCCGACCGCCGAGACGAAGATGAGCGCCCAGATCAGCGTGTCGATGCCGCGCAGCCCGTCATAGATGCGCCGCACCGAAAACCGCAGCAGTGCGCTGCCGACCACGTTGCCCGCGCCCAGCAGCGCCAGGGGCAGCGCCGCCAGGACCGCGAACACGGTGCCCAGGAACGCCATCGCCAGGCTTTCCGCCAGCCCGTGCAGCAGTTCGACAAAGGCCCCGCCCGGCGAGGGCGGCCACATCAGCGCAACCAGCCAGCCGAGCCGCGACAGCCCGGCCCAAATGCGTTCGGGTGAGGCATCGATGCGCCATAGCCCGGCCACCAGCAGCACGAAGCCGAGGCCGAAGATCAGCGGCGTGGTGCCAATCCGTCTCATGCCAGGCGCGCCCCGAGTACACGCGCGCGCAGGCGCCCGCACAGCAGATCGATGGCGGCGACCGTCAGCAGGATCAGCACCAGGATCGCGGAGATGTCCTGGTATTCGAACTGCCGCACCGCGAGGTACAATTCCTCCCCGATGCCGCCGGCGCCGACGATGCCGAGCACGCTGGCTTCCCGCACATTGATCTCGAAGCGCAGCAGCCCATAGGACAGCACGCCCGGCAGCGACTGCGGCAGCACGCCGAAGCGCATCTGCGCGGCCCAGGACCCGCCGGCGGCGCGCACGCCATCGACCGGGCCAAGGGCGACATTCTCGTGTTCCTCGGCGAACAGCTTGCCCAGCGCGCCGGCGGTATGCACGGCGATCGCCAGCACGCCGGCGAAGGCCCCGAGCCCGAAGGCGTAGACGAAGATCAGCGCGAGCACGAGCGTGGGGACCGTGCGCATGAATTCCAGCACGCGCCGCACGCCCTGCACGACAGGTCCGGGAGCCAGTGTCGCCGCCGCCGGAAACGACAGCAGCAGCGCGACGCCGCCGCCCAGCACCGTGCCGACATAGGCCATCAGCAGCGTATCGCCGAGCAGCGCGACCCAGTCCCCGAAGCCCCACATCCAGTAGGCGATGTCGGCGCCCGCGGTGGCCCAGGCGATGTCGGGCAGCGTGCGGTGGACGTAGTCCCAGGCCAGCGGCAGGCCGCGCACCAGGCGCGTGACGCTGACCTCCCCGATCCAGGCCGCAGCCAGCACCGCGGCGAGGAAGGCGCAGGTGCCGAGCGCGAACCGCCACCGTTGCCGCGATCGCGCCGCGCGCCAGCGCCCCTCCACCGCGAGGACGGCGCCGGCGGTCCCGCTCACGAGCGCCGTTCGCGGCGCCGCTGCGCGTTCTCCTCGAGGATGGCCATGATGTCGAGGTAGTCCTCGTGCCGCGCGGGCGCCAGGCCGCGGGCGCTGGACGACATCTCGCGGAAGGCCTGCGGATCGCGTTCCGGCATGGCGGCGAAGGCCGCGGTGACGTCGCGGCGGAAGGCCTCCGGGAGGTCCATGCGGATCACGATCGGGCTGTTCGGGATCAGCGGCGAACGCCAGATCACGCGCACGGAATTGGCCGGGATCATGCCCTTCTCGACCATGCGCTGGAACGTGTTCCGGTTCTCGTTGGAATAGGCGACGACGGTCGCGTCGTAGGTGCCGTTGATCACCGCGACCACGCCCTGTTCGTGGCTGCCGGTGAAGCCGGTGCGTGAGAAATAGGTCGCCGGGTCCATCCCCTGGCGACGCAGGAACCAGCCCGGCACCTGGAAGCCGGAGGTCGAATTCGGGTCGCTGAAACCAAGCGTCTTGCCGCGCAGATCCTCCAGCCCCTGCAACGGGCTATCGGCCTTCACGATCATCACCGAGTGGTAGCCATCGAGCCCGGCATTGTCGACATAGCGGAAGATCGGCGCGACCCGGTCGCCCATGACGCGGCGCGCCAGCCCGTAGGAGGCCGGGCCGAGATAGGCGAGCTCCGAATGGCCCGAGCGCATCGCCTCGACCACCGCGGCGTAGTCGGAGCCGCGAAACACACGGAAGGGCACGCCGAGCGACTGCGCCATGTAGCCCGACAGGCCCTGCAGGCGGGCGATGGCATCGCGTTCGTTCTCGACCGAGATCATGCCGTAGCGGACCTCGCGCAGGCTGGCGCGCCAGTCGGCCTGGGCGGCGGCGGCGCGCGGCAGCAGGCCGATCGCGGGCAGGGCAAGGGCGGTACGGCGAAGGATCATGGGTGGCTCCCGGTCACTGACGGGCAGCGGGTGCCATGGCGTCTGCGATACCGGGATGACGGACCGATGAAGAACCCGTGACGTCGCGCGCCGGGCGCGGACAGGCCACGCGCCTATCCGGTCATCGCGGCCCGGGCAGGCGCAGGAAGGCAAGGGTGCAGCCCACCAGCGCCACCGCGAAGACCAGTAGCGCCGCGCCGATTCCCCCCGCCGCGGCCGCAGCGCCGGATGCCGCCTGCAACACCGCGGCGCCGCCGAAGAAGGATATGTTCATCGCCGACAACGCGCGCCCCACGCGTTCGGGCGGCACCGCCGCGCGCACCAGCGCGAAACAGATCACCTGCAACGAGATCAGAAGCCCGAAGCCCGCCAGCAGCAGCGCATCCGCCGTCACGCCCCAGCCGAGCGCGCCGCCCAGCACCATCAATGCGATCATCGCCGCGCCGCCCAGATGCCCCGCCACCAGAAGGCTGCGCCGATGCGCCTGGAAACGGCGTTCCAGCAGCCCCGCCACCGCCGGCCCGATGATCAGCGCGATGGTGCAGGCCAGCAGGACATGGCCGGCCTCGATGCGCGGCAGGCCCTTCACCTCCATCAGCCAAGGCCCGCCCCACAACCCGCGCACGCCCAGCACCGCAGCGAAGGACGCGAAGGCGATCACCACCGGCCCGCGGATCTCGCGCGACAGCGCCAAGGTGATGACGTCGCGCGCATCCTCGGCCATCGAACGTCGCGCCTGCATCGGTGCCGCGCGTTCGCGCACGATGGCCGCGACCGCCACCGCGGCGCCCACCGCCAGCAGCGCGCAGGCCACATACCCGGCACGCCAGCCCGCGTTGTCCACCAGGAGTGCGAGGGGGCTGGCGGACAGCAGCATCCCGGTATTGCCGAAGGCCTGGATCACCCCACCCCACAGGCCGAACTTCTGCGGCGGCAGGTTCTTGGCCGCATAGGTGATGGGGCACATCAGCATCCCCGAACACCCGACGCCGAGCACCATCTGGGCCGCCAGCATCGACCACGGCCCGGTCGCCACCGCCGCCAGCAGCGACCCCACCGCGGCAATGGACAGCAGCGCCAGCGCCGTGCGCTTCACGCCATAGCGGTCGAGTGCCACGCCCACCGGCAGCATGGCCAGCGCAAAGGCCGCCGGAAACGCGCCGGTCAGCGCCCCGAGCCCCTCCGCACTGAGCCCAAGGTCGCGTTGCAGAACATCGGCCGCCATGGCCGGCACCGTGCGCACCGCGTTGGAGAAGACATGACCGAGCGCCAGCGCGAGGACGGACAGCCCGAGCAGATCCAACGCGTCAGTTCCTGAACATCTTGCCGGGATTCATGATGCCGCGCGGGTCGAGCGCGACCTTCACGCTGCGCATCACCGCCAGCGCCTCCGGCCCGTGCTCCTGCTCGAGGAATTCGCGCTTGCCCATGCCGATGCCATGCTCTCCGGAACAGGTGCCGCCCAGCGCCAGCCCCTGCGCCACGATGGCGCGATCCAGCGCCCAGGCGCGTTCCAGGCCTTCCTGGTCGCCGTCGGGGAACAGGATCAGGCAGTGGAAATTGCCATCGCCGACATGGCCCACGATGCACGACGTCAGGCCCGAGGCCAGCGCCGTCGCCTTCGCCTGCACCACGGCTTCCGCCAGGCGCGAGATCGGTACGCAGACATCGGTGGTGATGCCGCGATGCGCCGGCTTCAGCGCCACCGCCGCCCAGTACGCATCGTGCCGCGCCTGCCACAGGCGGTTGCGCGCCTGCGCATCCGTCGCCCAGGTGAAGCCCTGCGCTCCAAGGTCGCCGGCGATGGCCTCGACCGCTTCCGCCTGTTCCTTCACCGATGCATCGGTGCCGTGGAATTCCAGGAACAGCGTGGTCAGCGGCGCGAAGCCCTCCAGCTTCGAATAGCGGATGCAGGCCTCCATCTGGTCTTCATCGAGCAGCTCGATGCGCGCGACGGGAATGCCGGCCTGCATGACGGTGATGACGGTCTCGACCGCCGCTGCCAGGGTGGGGAACTGGCACACCGCGGCGCTCATCGCCTCCGGAATGCCATGCAGGCGCAGGCGGACCTTGGTGATGACGCCGAGCGTGCCCTCGGACCCGATGAACAGCCTGGTCAGGTCGTAGCCGTTCGACGCCTTGCGCGTGCGCCCGCCGGTCTCGATCACGCGGCCATCGGCCAGCACCACCTCCAGCCCCAGTACATTCTCGCGGATCGTGCCGTAGCGCACCGCGTTGGTGCCGGACGCGCGCGTCGCGCACATGCCGCCGATGGTCGCATGGCTGCCGGGATCGACCGGGAAGAACAGTCCCTTGTCGCGCAGGAAGGCGTTGAGCTCCTGCCGCGTCACGCCGGGCTCGATGAGGACGTCCATGTCCTCCTCGTTGAGTTCCAGCACCGCCTTCATGCGCGACAGGTCGAGCGACACGCCCGCGCGCACCGGGTTCACATGGCCTTCCAGCGAGGTGCCGGCGCCGAAGGGCGTCACCGCCACGCCATGCTGGTGGCACAGGGCCAGAATGCGGCTGACTTCCTCCGTCGTCTCCACGAAGGCGACGGCGTCGGGCAGGGTCGGGGTGGTGGTGTCCTCGCCGCGGGAATGCTGTTCGCGCACGGCGCGGTTCACGCTGATGCGGTCGCCAAGGAAGGCGCGCGCGGCGGCGATGACGGTCTCGGCCGGGGTGGTCATGGTGGTCACTCCTCCCGCCGCAGCGGGCCGGTCAGGCAATGCGGGCCGCCGCCGCCGGCGGTGAACAGCGACAGGTCGGGGTCGAGAACCTCCAGCCCCTCGGCGCGCAGCGCGGCGTTCAGCGCGGCCGATCCGCGCGCCGACACCACCCGCCCGCGCCCCAGCGCCAGGATGTTGCACCCCAGCGCCATGGCCTGCGCGTACGGCACGTCGATGCAGCGGATGCCGTGCCCGGCAAGCCAGGCGACGAAATCCGGGTCCAGCACATCGAGGCACGCGACCGCGAGGCCGGGTGCGGCCAGGCAGAACAGCACATCCAGGTGCAGGAAGTGTTCGTCGAAGGTCTCGATCCGCACCTCCCAGCCCTCGGCGCGCAGCCAGGCGGCGAATTGCTCCGCGCCCGCCAGGTCGGTGCGCCCGCCCGAAGCACCCACCAGCGCGACACCCGGCTTCAGGATGTGGATATCGCCACCTTCCAGCGTGCCGGCGGAGGATTTCCGCCAGAAGGCGCCGCCATGGAAATCCATCACGCCGGCATACTCGCCGCGCCGCTGCGGGCGCTCCAACTGGCACAGCACCGCGCCCCATGGCGTCACCACCGCTGAATCGCGCGTGTACACCATGTAGGGAAGGTGCGGCTCGGGCGGCAGCACATGCACCCGTGCGCCGCCCTGGCGCAGCGCATCCACCAGTTCGCCATGCTGCGCAGCCAGCGCCAGCGCGGATGGCTGCTGCGCACCGGCCAGCGTGCGCCGCACGATGCTGTTGGTGGGGATCCAGCGATAGTGGTCGGGCGGGCAGACCAGCACATCGGTCAGCACGCCGGTCTCGGAGGAGACGGTCCAGTCGGCCATGCGGCGCACCCTGCCGCGCGCAGGACTGACCGTCCAGCCGCGCGTTTGACGCGCCCCGGCCTGCGTCCTAGCGTCCTGCCATAGCAGCCAAGCAAAGAGGAAACGGCGCCATGGCGAATGCGGTCAAGGAAGCATGGAAAGCGGGCAAGGCCGTGGTGAACGGATGGCTCGCCATCCCGAACGCCTTCAGCGCCGAGATGTATTCCAAGTGCGGCTGGGATTCCGTGACCGTCGACATGCAGCACGGCGTGCAGGACTACCTGTCCTGCGTGGCCTGCTTCCAGGGCATCCAGCCCTCCGGCGCGGTGCCGATGGTGCGCGTGCCGTGGAACGAACCGGGCATCGTGGGCAAGGTGCTCGACGCCGGCGCCTACGGCGTCATCTGCCCGATGGTGAACACCGAGGAAGAAGCCCGCGCCCTGGTGCAGTACTGCAAGTACCCGCCGGCCGGCACGCGGTCCAACGGCCCGATCCGCGCCGGCGCCTACGGGTCCTCGGGCGGCTACCAGAAGACCGCCAATGACGAGATCCTGGTCATCCCGATGATCGAGACCAAGACCGCGATCGAGAACATCGAGAAGATCCTCGACGTCCCCGGCATCGACGGCATCTATGTCGGCCCGTCGGACCTGTCCTTCTCCTACGGCCTCGAACCCAAGCTCGATGTCGAGGACCCTTTCATCCTTGGCATCTACGACAAGCTGCTGGCGGAAACCGGCAAGCGCGGCATCGCCGCCGGCCTGCACAACGGCTCGCCCGCCTATGCCAACAAGATGATCAAGAAGGGCTTCAAGCTGGTCACCATCGCCAACGAGGTCGGCCTGATGTGCCAGGCCGCGACGGCGGCGGTGAAGGCCGCGCGCGGCTGACCCGGACCGGCGCGGGCATGTCGCTTCCTGTCCGCGCCGATTTCCGCTTCTTCCTGCCGCACCGCGTCCGTTACGTCGAACTCGACACCCAGGGCATCGTCTTCAACGCCCACTACCTGACCTGGTACGACGAGGCGGTGTCCGACTACATCCGCGCCACCGGCTGGGATTACCAGGCCCAGGTGGCATCCACCGGCGCGGATTTCCACGTCGTCCGCGGCCTGGTCGAATACAAGGTCGCGATCGGCCGGCGCGCCGAAATCGAGGTCGCCGCCCGCACCACGCGCGTCGGCCGCACCTCCATCACCTTCCAGCCTGCCGTCTTCCCGCAGGGTGCCGACACGCTGCTGGCGACCGGTGAGATCGTCTGGGTGCTGACCGACCAGGCCACGCGCCGCCCGGTGCCCATCCCCGACCGGCTGCGCGCCATGCTCGGCGCCCATGACGGGCGCGACTTCGGCACGGCCGGCTGAGGCATGGACACCGACTACCTCGTCATCGGCGCCGGTTCCGCGGGCTGCGTCGTCGCCGCGCGCCTGTCCGAGAGCGGCGCGCGGGTCACGCTGCTCGAGGCCGGTCCGAAGGACCGCCACCCCTGGATCCACATCCCCGCGGGGATGCTGAAGCTGCTGCAGAACCAGTCCCTGGTGAACTGGGGCTATGTCGCGGAACCCGACCCGGCAGTGGCCGACCGCGCCATCCGCTGGCCGCGCGGGCGCACGCTGGGCGGCACATCGTCGATCAACGGCATGCTGTATGTGCGCGGCAATCCGGCCGATTTCGACATCTGGGCGCAGATGGGCTGCCGCGGCTGGTCATGGTCCGAGGTGCTGCCCTTCTTCCGCGCCTCCGAGACCTACCGCAACGGCGGCGACCCCGGCATCCGCGGCACCGACGGTCCTTTGCAGGTCGAGGACTACCGCACCATCCTGCCGCTGACCCACCGCTTCATCGAGGCGGCACAGCAGGCCGGCCACCCGTTCCGCAAGGACCTCAACGGCGCCGAACAGGAAGGCGTCGGCTATTCGCAGATGACGCGCGTCGGCCGATGGCGCGGGTCGACCGCGCGCACCTACCTGCGGGGAGCAGGCGACCGCGTGCGGGTGGTCACGGAGGCGCAGGTCAGCCGCCTGCTTTTCGACGGCCGTCGCTGCATCGGCGCTGAATACCGCCAGGGCGGGCAGATGCACCGCATCACCGCCGCGCGGGAGGTGATCCTGTCCGGCGGCGCGGTGAACTCCCCGCATGTGCTCCAGATGTCGGGCATCGGCCCGGCGGAGCACCTGCGCGGGCTCGGCATCGATGTGCTGGCCGACATGCCGGCGGTCGGCGCCAACCTCCAGGATCACTACGTCTCGCGCGTGCAGCATCGCGTGCGGGACAGCCTCAGCACCAACCAGCTGGCCCGCGGCGTGCGCCTGCTGGGCGAAGTCGCGCGCTTCGTCCTGCGCGGCAACGGCGCGCTGACCTTCGGCGTCACCACCGCACAGGTCTTCGCGCGATCGCGCGAGGGCCTCGCCAGCCCCGACCTGCAATTGCTGTTCACGCCGGCCTCCTACGCACCTGGCCAGTTCGGCGTGCTGGAGACCGAACCGGGCATGACCTGCGCCATCTGCCCGGTGAAGCCGGACAGCCGCGGCACAGTGATGGCGCGCTCCGCCGATCCCTTCGACAAGCCGGCGATCCGGCCGAACTACCTGTCGGCGCGGTCGGACCAGGCGCTGCTCGCCGCCGGCATTCGCCTGGTGCGCGACATCTTCGCCCAGCCCGCCATCACCCCGTTCAGCGTGCAGGAGATCCTGCCCGGGCCGGGCGTTGCCGCCGACGACGAGATCCTCGCCTTCAACCGGCAGTACGGCACCACGATCTACCACCCGGTCGGCACCTGCCGCATGGGCGAAGGGCCCGGCGCCGCGGTCGACAGCCGGCTGCGCGTGCACGGCTTCGACGGGTTGCGGGTGATCGACGCCTCGGTGATGCCGACGCTGACCACAGGCAACACCAACGCGCCGACCATCATGATCGGCGAGAAGGGTGCGGCGATGATCCGCGAAGACGCCGCCGCCTGACGCGGTCCTATCCGACCCGCGCCAGCGCCCGCACCGCCACCGTCACCGCCGCCAGATCCCGCGCGCCCGCCGCATCGCGCACCAGCGCCGCCACCGCCTCGGCCCGCGTCGGGTCGGGTGCCTCGCCGCGCAGGTGCTGCGCCGCTAGGTGCGCCTGGCTTGCACCCACTTCCTCGGCCAGCGCGGCACGGGCACGCGGGCCGAAGGCGCCCGGCGCCGGCGCCACCGCGATCGCGCCGCGCAGCGTATCGAGGGCAAAGCGGGATTCGACCGCGCCCCAGGCGGCGGCCGCAGCGGCGGCATCCACGCCGGCGCGCCCGGCCAGGCGCACCACGGCCGGCGCCGCCGCCAGGCGCGGCGCCGCCGCCGCCAGCAGCCCGGCATCCGCCGGCAACCCGGCCACGGGCGCGACATGCGCGGCCGCGGCTGCCGCCAACGCGGCAATGCCCGGCCGCAGCGCCGCCAGGGCTTCCTCAAGCGGTTGTGCCGGGGCGCCCAGCAGGTCCTGTGCCGCAGCTTCCTGCAAGCGCCGCAGCGACAGCAGCGCGGCAAGGCGCGTCTCGGCCGGCGCCGCCGCGCCGTCGATCGCATCGCACGCCGCTTCCAGGCCGAAGGCCTCGGCCGCCAGCAATGCCGCGCGACAGGCTGCGACCGGATCGGCCGCCATGGTCAGCCGCGCGAGGGCCGCGCAGCCCAGCCGGTTCGCCACGGCATTCGCCACGATGGTCGCGACCAGGTCGCGCCGCAGCCGGTGGCGTTCGGCGAAGCGCGCATAGCCCGCCTGCAGGGGCTGCGGGAAATAGGCCATCAGCGCCGGCAGCAGCGCGGGTTCGTCCGGCAGGGTGGACTCCGCCAGCGCATCGGTCAGCCACAGCTTCGCGAAGGGCAGCAGGGCGGCGATCTCGGGGCGCGTCAGCGCATCGCCGGCACCGATGCGCCGCGCCATCGCGCCCGCATCGGGCAGCCCGGCCACCGCGCGGTCGAGCAAGCCGGCCTGCTCGAGCTTCTCCATCAGTGTTGCCTGCGCCGGCAAATCCTCCGCCCCGCCCATCGCCTCCAGCGTGACGGCGATGGATTGCTGCGCGTTGTCGCGCAGCACCAGCACCGCGACCTCGTCGGTCATCTCGCGCAGCAATTCATCGCGATTGCGGCGGGTCAGGACGCCATCCGCCTCGGCATCGGCCAGCAGGATCTTGATGTTCACCTCGTGGTCGGACGTACTGACGCCGGCGGAATTGTCGAGCGCATCGGTGTTGATGCGGATGCCCTGGCGTGCGGCCTCGATACGGCCGGCCTGGGTCACGCCGAGGTTGGCACCTTCACCGACAATGCGCGCGCGGATATCGCGCCCGTCGATGCGGATGGCGTCGTTCGCGCGATCGCCCGCCTCGGCCTGCGTCTCGGTCGCGGCCTTCACGTAGGTGCCGATGCCGCCGAAATAGAGCAGGTCCGCTTCCATGCGCAGGATGGCCTGCAGGATCACGCCAGGCTCCGCGCGATCGGCCGCGATGCCGAGCATGGCCTGCGCCTGCGGGCTCAGCGGCAGCGACTTGGCGTTGCGCGGGAACACGCCGCCGCCCGCACTGATCAGCCGCGCATCGTAATCCGCCCACGACGACCGCGGCAGGCGGAACAGCCGCTCGCGTTCGGTGAACGCCACAGCCGGGTCGGGATCGGGGTCGAGGAAGATGTGCCTGTGGTCGAAGGCCGCGCGCAGCCGCGTGTGCCGGGACACCAGCAGCCCGTTGCCGAACACGTCGCCCGACATGTCACCGACGCCCACCATGTCGAAGGGCGCGTCCTGCACCGACCGCCCGAGCACTTCCTGGAAGTGCCGGTCGATCATCACCCAGGCGCCGCGCGCGGTGATGCCCATGCCCTTGTGGTCGTAGCCCGCGCTGCCGCCCGACGCGAAGGCATCGCCCAGCCAGAAGCCGTATTCGGCTGACAAGCCGTTCGCGATATCGCTGAAGGTCGCGGTGCCCTTGTCGGCGGCGGCCACGATGTACGGGTCGTCCGCGTCGCGCCGCACGATGCCGGGTGGCGTCACCACGGTCGTGCCCTGGTAGTTGTCCGCCAGGTCCAGCATCGACCGCACGAGCGTGCGGTAGCAGGCGATCCCCTCGGCCTGGAACGCCTCGCGGTCGCTCATCGGCGGCGGGTGCTTGAGGACGAAGCCGCCCTTCGCCCCGGTCGGCACGATGATGACGTTCTTCAGCCGCTGCGCCTTCATCAGGCTGAGGATCTCGGTGCGGAAATCCTCCCGCCGGTCGGACCAGCGGATGCCACCGCGCGCCACCGGGCCGGCGCGCAGGTGGCAGCCCTCCATGCGCGCCGAATGCACGAAGATCTCGCGCCAGGGGCGCGGCGCAGGCATGTCGCCGGCCAGCGCGCTGTCCAGCTTGAAGGCCAGGTAGTCCTTGCCCTGGAAATAGTTGGTCCGCAGCATCGCATCCAGCGTGACGCGCAGCCGCGTCAGGATGCGGTCCTCGTCAGGGTTCTCGATCGCTTCGAGCAGCATGGCCCAGGCCGCTTCGGCCTTGCCCGTATCGCGATCGGCGGCGTCGGGGTCGAAGCGACGGCGGAAGATTTCCACCAGCAGCCGCGCCGCTTCCGGGTGGGCGCCCAGCGCCGCCTCCACGGAGGCCTGGGCGAAGGGAAATCCGACCTGCTTGGCCCAGCGGAACATCGCCCGCAGCAGCCAGCATTCGCGCCATTCGAGCCCCGCGCGCAACACCAGGCGGTTGAAGCCATCGGCCTCGGCCGCGCCGTCCAGCAGTGCGCCCAGCGCGCCCAGGATCTCGTCGAAACGGTCCTCCGGGCAATCGGCGCCGGCTTCGAGCCGATAGACATGCAACACCACCTCCGGCCCCTCGGCCGGCGTGAGGAGATAGGGCTGTTCCTCGATGGCGCGCAGGTCGAGGCTCTCGAACAGCGGCAGCGCATCGGCCAGCGCCAGCGGCCTGGCGGGATTGGCCAGGCGCAGCGTCAGCGACCGCTGTCCCGCGCCTGGCGCGCGCTGGATGTCGGCGCGCGGCCGGGCCGCCTCGATCGCGCGCTCGGCCAGCAGGATGTCGGCAACGCCCTGCGCAGCCGTCGCACCTTCCCGATAGGCGCCGGGGAAGGCGTCGCGCCAGCGCGCCAGCACGGGCGCCGCAGCCGCTTCGCCGCGCGTCGCCGACAGCGCCTCCGACAGCCTCTCCCCGAAGCCCCGCGCAGCCTGGGCGATGGCCGATTCCAACGCGCTCACATCGACCGCCGGCACCGCGCCGGGGCGCGTCGCGACGATGTAGTGCACGCGCGCGAGCGGAGCGTCGCCCAGGGCGATGTAGTAGGCCGACAGCCGCCCGTCGAAGGCCCGCGCCACCATTTGCCCGATGCGTTCGCGCAGGCGCGTGTCGAAGGTGTCGCGCGGCAGCCAGGCTATCGCCGACACGAAGCGTTCGAAGGGGTCGTGGCGCACGACCAGCGCCGCGCGCGGACGGATGGTGAGGTCGAGCGCACGCCGCGCCCCGGCCAGGATCGCTGCCTCGGGCGCCTGGAACAATTCGTCGCGCGGCCAGGTGTCGAGGATGTTGCGCAGCGCGCGCCCGTCATGGCTGTCGGGCTCGACCCCCGCCATTTCCAGGATGGTGTCGCATTTGCGCCGCAGCAGCGGGATCGACCGGGGGTTGCGGTTGTACGCCGCGGCGGCGAACAGGCCGAGGAACAGCCGCCCGCCCACCACGCGCCCCTCGGTGTCGAAGATCCGCGTCGCCACCACGTCGGCATGTTGCGGGCGATGCACCGTGGCGCGCATATTGGCCTTGGCCACGGTGACCGGGGTCGGGTTGGACAGCGCGCTGCGAACCGCCTGCGGGATGGCGGATAGATCGCGCAATGCATCGAATACCGGCAAGGCGGGGTCGCCCAGCAGGCCGAGATTCTCCTCCGCCGCCACGCTGATCGTGCCATCCGGCGCGAGCGTGAAACGGCGGTGGCCCAGCAGCACGAAGTTCTCCTCGATCAACCAGCGCAGGAAGGCCGCGGCTTCCTCGGCATCCCGGCCGCCGGGGGCGGCGACCTCGGCCTCGGCGCCGCGCAGCAGCGCCAGCATGGCGGGGAAGCCGGTGGTGGCGGCGCGCACATCGGCCATGGCGCGCACCAGCGCGGCCTCGAGCGCGTCCAGCCCTTCCATGCCACGCAGCGGCGTGCCGGACAGCACCGGCCCGGCGGCGCCGAGCGTGACGCGCATCATGCTCTCGCGCGCCGGTGCCTCGGCGTCGAGCGCCAGCAGGCGGCCGGCGCCATCGCGCCGCACGCGCAGGATGGGGTGCAGCAGCGACGCCACCGCGCGGCCGTGCAGCGCCAGCGCGGCGAGCACGGAATCGACCAGGAAGGGCATGTCGTCGGTGACGATCTCGGCGACGGCACGCGGCCCGGTCCCGGGGCCGGCCGGCAGGACGCGGACCTTGGCCGCGCCGGGGGTGCGGTCCTGCGCGAAACCGAACAGGCTGGCGGCGGCGGCGGCGAGGGCTTCCGGCGGCTCGGCGGCCAGTTCGGCGGTGGGCACGGCGGCGTGCAGGTCGCGCAGCAGGCGGGCCGCATCGGGCGGCAGGGCCGGGGCCAGGCGGGCCAGGGCTTCTTCGGCCGCACGCTGCACCTCGGCACGCGTGGTATCCGCCGGGCCCGGCATGTCGTTCGCCATTCTCGCCTCCGTTTCCCCCGTTGCCGCGGAGCCTGCGCCCCGCCGCCCCGCCGCGTCCAGACTAGACGCTGACGCAACCGGGCCGGCCACGCTAGGATGCCGCCCATGAAGATGACGTTGCAGGACCTTCTTTCGCCGGTCACGCCCGAACGGTTCCTCGCCGAGCATCATGACCGTGCGCCGCTGCACATCCAGGGCACGCCGGACAAGTTCGCGGGCGTGCTGGACTGGGCGGGCATCAACCGCCTGCTCGACATGACGCATGCCTGGACCGAGACCAGCCTGAAGCTGGTGCTGGACAGTGCGCCGGTGCCGCCGGCCGCCTACAGCGTGAAGGCGACCTCGCGCGATGGCGCGCCGGTGCTGCAGCCGGTGGCGGCGAAGGTGCAGGATTGGGTACGGCGTGGCGCGTCGGTGGTGATGAACGACGTCGACAGCCTGACCCCGGGCCTGGCGGCGGTGTCGGATGCTCTGGAGGGCGCGGGCTTCGGCAAGGCGCAGGCCAACGTCTACATCTCCTGGCAGTCCCACAAGGCGTTCCATTCCCACTACGACACCCACGACGTCTGGGCGGTGCAGGTGGAGGGCGAGAAGACCTGGAACATCTGGGAAGGCCGTGCCGAATGGCCGATCCCGCATCCGGTCTTCCGCGGCCAGAAGCAGGACCATCACGACCAGGCCAAGGGGGCGCTGCGCCAGCAGGTCACGCTGCGCCGCGGGGACATCCTGTACCTGCCGCGCGGCTGGTATCACGACGCGCTGGCCGAGGCGCCGAACTCGGTCCACGTCGCCTATGGCGTGCATGCGCCGCTGGGGATGGATGTCCTGAACGTGCTGATGGAGCGCGCGCTGTACGACGCCGACTTCCGCAAGCCGCTGCCCCGGCAGGATGGCAGCGCGGCGGCGACCGAGGCGCTGGCCGCGCGCACCGCGCTGCTGGGCGACCGGCTGGCGGCGCTCGCCCGCGACCCCAAGGTGGCAGACGTGCTCGCCGCCTTCGTGCGCGACTACCGCTTCCAGCGCGGCGGCTACGACCTGCTGGCGGCGCGCGACACGGCGCCGGCGGGGCCCGCCTTCCGCGTGGTGGCGGATGCCAAGCCCGTCCGCCGTGGCCATGAATTCGGCCTGCGCACCCCCGCCGGCATCGTCGCCATGACCATGCCCGAGGTCGAGGCCGCCGCCTGGATCCTGGCCCGTCCGGCCGTGACGGAAGCGGAACTGCGCGGCGCGCATCCCAGCCTCGACGCGCCCGGCCTGATCGCCCGGCTGCGCCAGGCGGGCGTGCTCGCGGCATGATCCGGCTGGTCCTTCTGGCGCTGCTGGTCACCGCGCCCGCGGCCGCGCAGATCCGCCCCTTCAACTGCGTCGGCGCCGAGCGGATCGAGGACGACGTCTTCTCCGTGCCCTTCGCCCGCAACAGCGCGCGCGTGACGGACGCCGCGCGCACGCCGCTCGCCGCCGTCGAGGAATTGCTGCGCGCCAGCCCCGACCGCGTGGCGTGCCTGCTGGGCCATGCCGGGCAGGAGGGCGGCGCCACCACCTCGATCCGCCTGGCATCCGAACGCGCGCGCGCCGTGGCGCAGGCGCTCTCCACCCGCGGCATCGAGCGCGACCGGCTGCGTGCCGAAGCCCGCAGCGCGCAGTTCAGCCCGCGCGCGCGGTCGGCCGAACCGCCGGCGCGCACCGTGTCCGTCGTGGTGCTGCCCGCGCCCTGAATGCGCAGCCGCGCGATTTCGTGATCGCGCGGCTGCATCCATCCGTGGCGCGGCTCCGTAAGGCAGGCAGCGGGGCCGATGGCGGCCTCGTTCCAACTCACGGAGAGACCGCCATGACATCCTCCTTCCGCACTACGCTGGCCGCCTTCGGCATGATCGCCGCCGCCGCGCCTGTGCAGGCCGCCACGCTGCTGGGCCTGACCGCCGACAACGCGCTGGTGCGCATCGACAGCGAGACACGCCGTGCCGCCGCGCCCGTTCGCATCACCGGCGCCGATGGCCGCGTCATGGGCATCGATCAGCGTCCGCAGGATGGGCGCCTGTATGGCGTGACCGAGCGCGGCCAGATCGTGACGATCGACCCCGCCAATGGCCGCGCCACGCAGATCAGCCGCATCAACACGGAATTCCAGCCGGGCGGCCGCGCCGTGATCGACTTCAACCCGGTCGCCAATCGGCTCCGCGTGATGGGCATGAACGGCGTGAACCTGCGCGTGAATGTCGAGAACGGCGAGGCGGTGCGCGACGGCCAGCTCAAATTCGCCGCCGGCACGCCCTTCGCCGAGCAGGCGCCGCGCGTGACCGCCGGCGCCTATACCAACAGCATGGCGGGTGCGGCGGCGACGGCGCTCTACACCATCGACACGCTCACCCGCACCTTCAACCTGCAGGCGCCGCCGAATGACGGCGTGCAGCAGCCGCGCGGCGAAGTGGCCGCCATGCTGCCGCCGGGTGTCGCCTTCGACATCCTGTCCGGCGAGGGTGGTGCCAACATGGGCTTCCTGCTGGCCGGCGGCACGCTGCACAGCGTGAACCTCGAGACCGGCGCGGCGACCGCGCCTGCCGGCGGCCGAGGTGATCGATATCGCCGCCATGCGGTGACCCCTGCGCGCCCCCGGCGGGTGTGACTATCCCTGCGCGGCTGAAGCCCCCCGCCGCGGCGCCCCCCGGGGGAAAGCGCTGGCCCGCGCCCGTATCCATCGCGATGCGGGCGCGGTGCCGCATGTGGGCGCAACAGGCGGGAGGCGCGGGCGCGCAGGCTCCGCCAGGGTCGCGCCATGACACGCTTCCGCTGCGTCCCGATGGATGCCGATTCCGCCGCCCGCTTCCGCACCACGCGACGCGACGATCGCGGCGGGGCGGTGCATGTCCGCCTGGTCGATGGGCCGGGCTTCCCCTGCCGCGCCTGCCTGCGGCTCGGCAGGCCTGGCGAGACGATGCTGCTGGCGTCGTGGGACCTGCCGCTGCCGCTGGGTCCGTACTGGACGCCCTCGCCGGTCTTCCTGCACGCGCACGACTGCACCAGCGCGCCGGTCGCAGATGCGCTGCCCGAGACGGTGGCGGCGAACGCCATCGTCAGCCTGCGCCACTACGATGCGGACGGGATGTGCCTGTACGACCTCGGCGTCGTGGTACCCGGCGCGGAGGCGGAGGCGGCGTTGCGCGCGCGGATCGACGACCCGCGCGTGGCCTTCGTGAACATCCACACCGCGCGGCCAGGGTGCTGGCTGACTAGAACCCGACCAGGTCGCCGCCCTTCAGCTTCAGCATCGCCCGCGCCTCCGCCGGCGTCGCGATCTCCAGCGACAGGTCCTCGAGGATGCGACGGATCTTGCTCACCTGCTCGGCATTCGACGTGGCGGCCTTGCCCTTGCCGATCCACAGGCTGTCCTCCAGCCCGACGCGGACATTGCCGCCCATCATCCCCGCCATGGTCACGAAGGGCATCTGGTGCCGCCCGGCCGCCAGCACCGACCACACATAGGCATCGCCGAACAGCCGGTCGGCGGTCTCCTTCATGAACATCATGTTGCGGTATTCGGCGCCGATGCCGCCCAGGATGCCGAAGAT
>LNEW01000163.1 GCA_001464375.1 Rhodospirillales bacterium Ga0074136
GACTTCACCCGCGCCGCGGACGGCGCGATGTTGAAGTTCATCGACCCCATGTTGAGGCTGCACATCTCGGGCTTCGCCAGCAGCGGCGCGGCCAGGCGCTCATCGAGCGTCATGCCCAGCCCGCCGCCGGTGGTGATGTTGATGACCGCGTCGGTGGACTGCTTGATCACCGGCAGGAACTGCATGAACACCGCCGGGTCCGGCGTGGGGCGGCCATCGATCGGGTCGCGCGCGTGCAGGTGGATGATCGACGCGCCGGCCTCGGCCGCGGCGATCGACTGCTCGGCGATCTGCTGCGGCGTGATCGGCAGGTGCTCCGACATCGACGGTGTATGGATCGCACCGGTGACGGCACAGGTGATGATGACCTTGGGCATGCTGCTTCCTCCGTACTGGCACTGATCCTGCCCCGCGCGGCGGCGCGCCGGAAGGCCCCGCGTTGACGCAGCCCCCGCGCCGCCCGATCCTGTGCGGGTGTCCCTGAACCCTGGCGTGGTCGCGATCGGCGGTGCGGTCTTCGCGATCGGCTTCTCCACCACGCTGGCCATGCCGTTGTTCACCACCTACGCGGCGCGCGATGGCGGCGGGGCCTCGGGGTTGGCGGCTGCGTTCATTGCCTATGCCGCGACGCTGATCGTCACCGCGCCGCTGCTAGGCGGGTTGTCCGACCGCATCGGCCGGCGGCCCTGCGTGCTGGCGGCCCTGCTGCTGGCGGGATTGTCCACGCTGGCCCTGTTGGTCGCGCCGGGACTGGTCGCGTTGGGGGTCGCGCGCATGCTGCAAGGCTTCGCGATCGGCCTGGTCGCGGGCGGCGCCACCGCCTGGGCGGCGGAACTCGCCGGCGGGCCCGAGGCCGGGCGGCAGGCGGCGCGCGTGACCGCCTTCGCCACCGCCGGGTCCTACGGCGCCGGTGCGCTTGCCACCCTCGCCGCGTTGTGGGTGCTGGGGGATGCCGAGCCGCCCGTCACCTTCTGGCTGCACATCGCCGCGGTGGCGGTGCTGGCGCTGGTGGTGGCGCGCCTGCCCGACCGGCGCACGCGTCAGCGCGTCGCCTGGCTGCGCGTGCCGGCCTTCCCGCGCGGCACCGTGGCCGGGTCCTTCGGCATGTTCGCCGCCTGGGGGGTGACGGGGGTGACCATCACCTCGGTGCCAAGCGCGCTGGCCGCCGCGGGCCATCCGCGCCTGGGTCCGATCGCGGTGTGCTTCATGATCCTGGCCGGGACGGCCGTGCAGCAGGCGATCGGGCGGCTGCCGGCGCGCCGGCTGTCGCTGATCGGGCTGCCGCTGCTGGTGGCCGGCGCGGGGCTGGTGGTCCTGGGCACGCTCGGGGCTTCGCTGCCGTTGCTGCTGGCGGGAGGAGCCTTGGTGGGCAGCGCCGCCTATGGCTTCCTGTTCGTCGGCGCGCTGGCCGGCGCCAGCGAGGCGGCTTCGGGCGAGGACCGCGCGCGTGCGGCGGCGGGGGTGTTCCTTGTTGCGCATCTGGGCTTCTGCGTGCCGCCGCTGCTGACCGGCCTGGCGGTCGATGCCTTCGGCGCGGCCCCGGCGCTGGGCGGATTTTGGGCACTGCTCGCACTGTTCTGCGCGCTGCTGGCGCTGCGCATGATGCGCAGGAAAGGGTAGCGCCGGCGGCGCGCTTCTGCGCATCGCGACGACGGCGCGCCTGGACGAGCCACGCCGGATGCTGCGGCGCCGCGGAACGGCGCCGGCGGGACGCGCGGGCTCGTGTCGCGCTGGTTCGCGCTGTCCGTGGCCTCCTGTTGCACCGGCGCCTGATCCTGTGGCGGCATCGTGCCCGCCGGGCGCATGATGCCCCCCTCCGCCAGGAACCGGACCACCGCATGGACCGCGTCGTCGTCTTCGATATCGAGACCGTGCCCGACCTGGTCGCCGGCCGCGCCCTGATGGGCGACCAGGCCGAGGGCCTGGACGATGCCGCGCTGCGCGAACGCCTCGGCGCCCGCTACGCGCGCGAGGGGCAGGACGCCGCCACCGCCTTCCTCAAGGTGCCGCTGCACGCCGTGGCCTGCCTGGCGCTGCTGGTGGCCGAACGCGACGGCGCCGACGAACCCTGGCGCGTGCGCCGCCTGGCCGCGCGCCACACCGGCGACACGCCCGAGGCAGAGATCCTCGCCCTGTTCGAGCGCACGCTGTCCAGCCGCCCGGCACCGATCCTGGCAGGGTTCAACACCTCGGGCTTCGACCTTCCGGTGCTGCGCTACCGCGCCATGGCAACCGGCGTGCCGATGCCCGCACTGCACGGCGCCAACGGGCGCAACTACGGCTATCGCTACGGCACCGACCACCTGGACCTGGCCGATCGGCTTTCGGGTTTCCGCGCCTCGCCCCTGCCGTCATTGACCGAGGCTGCGGCGCTGATCGGCCTGACCGCCAAGGCGGGCATGCATGGCGCCGAGGTCGAGCCTGCGATGGCCGCCGGCCGCGGCGCCGAGGTCGCGACCTATTGCGAGACCGATGTCTGCGCCACCTGGATGGTCCTGCTGCGCTTCTGGCAGGCGATGGGCGCGCTGGGGCCTGATGCGGCGCGCGGGTCCTTCCGCGCCTTCGCCGACTTCCTCGAGGAACATCGTGCCGAGCCGGATTTCGCCGAGCATGCCGCGGTCTCGGCAGGGCTGGGAGCGCAGGGACGTCAGCACTGCACGACGTTGACCGCGAGCCCGCCCAGCGAGGTCTCCTTGTACTTGTCGGACATGTCGAGCCCGGTCTGCCGCATGGTTGCGATCACCTGGTCGAGGCTGACCAGGTGACGCCCATCGCCATGCAGCGCGAGGCGCGCCGCGTTGATCGCCTTCACGGCGCCGATCGCGTTGCGCTCGATGCACGGCACCTGCACCAGCCCGGCCACGGGATCGCAGGTCAGGCCGAGATTGTGCTCGAGGCCGATCTCGGCGGCGTTCTCGACCTGCGCATTGGTCCCGCCCAGCGCCGCCGCCAGACCCGCCGCGGCCATGGCGCAGGCGGAGCCGACCTCGCCCTGGCAACCGACCTCGGCGCCGGAGATCGACGCGTTGCGCTTGATGATCGCGCCGATCGCCGCGGCCGTGAGCAGGAGGGTCTCGGCGCCTGCCGTGGTCGCGCCAGGCACGAAGCGGTCATGGTAGCGCAGGACGGCGGGGATGATCCCGGCGGCGCCGTTGGTCGGTGCCGTGACCACGCGGCCACCGGCGGCGTTCTCCTCGTTCACCGCCAGCGCCCAGAGGTTCACCCAGTCCATGGCGCCGAGCGGATCGGCCTCGTTCAGGTGCGCGCGCGCCTCGAGCCGGCGCGACAGGTCGGGGGCGCGCCGGCGCACGCGCAGGCCGCCGGGTAATTCGCCCTCGGCGCGCACGCCGCGGGCGATGCACGCCGCCATCGCCGCGCGGATGCGGGCGATGCCGGCCGAGACCTCGGCGACCCCGCGCTGGCTTGCCTCGTTCGCGCGCATCAGGGCGGCGATCGACAGGCCGGCGGCGTCTGCGCGGTCCAGCAGTTCCGCGGCGTCGTGGAAGGGGTGGGGCACAGAGCACGGCGCCGGCATGGCGCTGGCGAGCGGTGCGCCCTGGTGGTCGACCACGAAGCCACCGCCGACCGAATAGTATGTCCGCACCATGTCGGGTTGCCCCGCTGCCTGCGCCGTCAGTCGCATGCCGTTGGTGTGCAGCGGCAGCGTCTCGCGTGGGTGGAAGACGATGTCGACCTGCGGGTCGAAGGCGATGCGCCGGCCATCGGGCAGCGCGAGGCGGCGTTGCGCGCGCATCTGCTGCACCAGCAGGGCGGCGTCGTCGGGGTCGATGGTGTCAGGTCGCGCGCCGGTCAGGCCGAGGATGATGGCGGCATCCGTCGCATGGCCCTTGCCGGTCAAAGCGAGGGAGCCGAACAGCTCGACCCGCAGATGCTCCGGCGGCGCCGCGCGATCGAGACCGGCGACGAAGGCGGCTGCCGCCACCATCGGCCCGACCGTATGGGAACTGGAGGGACCGATACCGATCCGGAACAGGTCGAACAGGCCGATCCAGGGGGTGGCCGGTCGAGGCATACGGATGAGGCTAGCGGAGCGGCGGGCGCTGCCACAACAGCCGTGATCATGCGCAGGGCGGGCGGGCTGCCCATTCCCCCGGCGGCGCGTCAGTCAAGTCGCGCGCCGGACACGTCCACCAGGTCGCGCCAGACCGCGTCCTGGCTGCGGATGACGGCCACCAGGGCTTCGGGCGTCTCGTCCCAGACCGGGGTGGAACCCCGGGGCGTGAGGTGCTCTCCCGTTGTGGCGGCGCCCTGGACCTGCGCCGTTGTCGTGGTGCGCGTGGGTCAGTCGGACGGATCGCGGTGCAGCTCCACCGCTATGCCTTCGAGGCCCGGCACGGCGGGGTAGCGCCGCATCACCTCCGGATCGTGGCCAGGCACGATGTTGCGGGGGCTCGGCGCCAGGGCGCGCAGCCGGTCGAAGCCGTCCAGCATCAGCCCGACATGAAAGCAGGTGGTGAAGGGGCGGCCGGCCTCCATGTTCTCGTAGAAATGCGTGACGTCGGAGGCAAGCACGACCTGGCCACGCGCGGTGTTCACGCGCACGCATTGCAGCCCCATCGAATGGCCGCCGACGGCATGCACGGTGATGCCCGGCGCGACCTCGCTGTCGCCCATGTGGAAGACCGTGCGGTCGGCGTAGGTCATGCGCACGATGCCGGCCACGTCCTCGACCTCGAAGGAGTGGCGCAGCTTCTTGTGCTTCATGAAGTGGCCGCAGGCGTAGTGCATCTCGGCTTCCTGCAGGTGGAAGCGGGCCTTGGCGAATTTGTGGAAGCTGCCGACGTGATCGTAGTGCAGGTGGGTGAGGATCACGTCCTCGACCGTATCGGGATCGACGCCCAGCAGCGGCAGGCTGTCGATCGGGCAGCGCAGGTAGTCGCGCTTGCGCCGGGCCGCGACCTCGGCGGTGAAGCCGGTGTCGATGACGATGGCGCGGTCCTCGTTCACCGCCACCCAGACGAAGTAGTCCATCGGCATGGGCGCATCATGCGGGTCGCCGCCGATGAAATGCTCGTGGCGGCGCGCCTCGCGCATCGCGTAGCGCAGGGCATGGACGCGATAGGTTGGGTCGGTCATGCGGCGGTCTCCCGAGTGGTGGCGACGGTGGGGCGCAGGCTGGGCGCGAGGCCCGCCATTGCCTCATTCCACCGCGATCCGCGCCTCCCGCACCACGCGGCCGATCTTCTCCATGTCGCCGCGCAGCAGGGCGCCCATCTGGGCCGGCGTGCCGCCCACCACGAGCGAGCCGAGGTCGAGCAGCCGCGCGCGCCCTTCCGGCGTGCCGACAATGGCCATGAACTCGCGGTTGAGGCGGTCGACCACCGGTTCGGGCATGCCGGCGGGGCCGATCACCGCGTACCATTCCACGATGTCGAAGCCCGGCAGCGCGGCCTCGGCGATGGTCGGCACGTCGGGCAGGTAGGGCTGTCGCTGGGCCGAGGTGACTCCCAGCGCGCGCACGGCGCCCGACCGGACATGCGGCAGCGTCGAGCTGCCGTTGCCGAACATGAGCTGGATCTGCCCCGCGACGAGGTCGGCCAGCGCCGGGCCGCCGCCGCGGTAGGGCACATGCACCATGTCCACGCCGGTCATCAGCTTGAACATCTCACCGGAGATGTGCACCGCCGAGCCGATGCCCGGCGAGCCGAAGGACAGCTTTCCCGGGTTCGCCTTCCCGTAGTCGATCAGCTCGCGGACCGTGCGCACCGGAAGGCTCGGATGCACCGCCAGGATGTTCGCGACATCCGCAAGATGCAGGATCGGCGTCACGTCGTTCACGGGGTGGTAGGCTTGGCGCGTCAGCAGCGCGGCGGAGACGAGCGTGCTGGTGACGATCCCGATGCTGTGCCCATCGGGCGCGGCGCGCAGCAGCTCCGCCGTGCCGATGGCGCCGGACGCGCCGCCGCGGTTCTCCACGACCACGGGCTGCCCCAGGGCGGCGGTCAGCGGGGGCTGGATCTGCCGCGCCAGGATGTCGGTCGTCCCGCCGGGGGGCCAGGGGACCACCATGCGGATCGGCCGGCTTGGCCAGGCCTGGGCGGACGCCATCGACGGCGCGGCCAGGACCGCGGCCGCACCCACCAGCATGTCGCGTCGTTGCATTGTTTCCTCCCTCACGCGTTTCGGATCAGCTTGCGGACCAGCCCCCGTCCATCGGCAGCGCGGCACCGGTGATGTCGTCTCCCGCGGGGCTGCACAGGAAGGCCACCATCGCGCCGACGGCCTCGGGGCGAATGAAGCGGCGCGTCGGCTGCTTCCCCCCGAGGAAGCCGGCGATGGCGGCGTCGCGATCGGTCTCCCCGCGTGCCGCCATGTCGGCGGTGATGCGCGCGTCGATCGCCGGCGTCGGCGTGGACCCCGGGCAGAGTGCATTGCAGGTGATGCCGTCCTGCAGCGTCTCCATCGCCACCGCCCGGGTCAGCCCGATCAGCGCGGTCTTGGTGGTAACGTAGCCGACCCGCCCCGCCACGCCGAACAGGCCATAGACCGAGGACATGTTGACGATGCGCCCCCACCCGCGCGCACGCATGCCCGGCAACGCGCGCCGGATGGCGTGGAAGGGGGCGGAGATGTTTACCGCCAGGTCGGTGTCCCAGGCAGCGGCCGTCATCGCCTCGATCGGAACCAGGTGACGGATGA
This sequence comes from Rhodospirillales bacterium Ga0074136, assembly GCA_001464375.1. GTDB lineage: Bacteria > Pseudomonadota > Alphaproteobacteria > Acetobacterales > Acetobacteraceae > Neoroseomonas. The sequence continues at coordinate 6,661 of LNEW01000163.1, forward strand.
CGGCGTTGTTCACCAGGATGTCCGGACCGCCGTCGATCGCATCCAATAGCGCCTCGACGCCGTCGGTCGCGGCGAGGTCCGCGCGGCGATAGGTCACCCGCGCCGCGTGGCGCGCGCCGAGATCCGCGGCGAGGCAATCGCCCTCGGCTGCCGGCACCAGACCGTGGATCGTGACGGCGCAGCCGTTGGCAGCCAGGCTCTCGGCGATCGCAAGGCCGATGCCACCGGTCGATCCGGTGATCAGCGCGGTGCGTCCCGCCAGCCCCAACTCCGTGCGCATGCACCATCCTTCGCCTGAGGCCTGGGATCGTCACCCTATGGAGGCAGAAAAGCTGCGGCAAGGTGCGTCACAGTGGCCGCCTGCCTTGCACGGTCCGGGCATCCTGGCAGGATAGCCATAACCGGAACACCGGGCATCGACCCGGATGGGGGGATGGCATGTCAGACGGGACAGCGGCTTCGGCGCGGCTCCAGGCCCGCGTGACAACGGTCGGCGCCGGGCGCCGCGGCCTGCTGGCCGCCGGCGCCCTGCTCGCAGCACCGGCGGTGCGCGCACAGGGGTCGTCCTGGCCGCAACGGACGATCACCGTCATCGTGCCGGCCGCGCCAGGTGGCACGCTCGATGCGCTCGCGCGCTTCTTCGCCCTGGCCATGACGCCACTGCTCGGCCGCAGCGTGGTGGTGGAGAATGTCGGCGGCGCCGGCGGCTTGATAGGCATGCAGCGCGCGTCGCGCGCGGATCCCGACGGCCACACGATCGCCTTCGGCAACATGGGCGTGATGGCCGCCTTCGTGGCGCTGAACCCGAATGCCGGCTACGACCCGCGGCGCGACCTCGCGCCCATCGGCATGGCTGCGCACGTACCGATGGTGATCGCCGCCAGCCCGCAGAGCGGCGTACGCAGTCTGTCCGCGCTGCTCGACCGCATCCGCGAACGCGGCGAGCGCGCGACCTTCGGCACGGCAGGGCTCGGCACAACCAGCCACCTTGCGCCCGCGTTGCTGCTGCACCTGACCGGGCTGCGTGCCACGCTGGTGTCCTATCGTGGCGCCGGGCCGGCGATGAACGACCTGGCAGCGGGCGTGGTGGATGCGGTGATCGACCAGACGGTGACGATGATCCCGGCGCATCGTGGCGGCACCGCCGTCGCGCTCGCGGTCAGCGGCGCTCAGCGCGCGGCGCAGTTGCCGGACGTGCCGACCTTCGCCGAGGCGGGCGTGCCGAGCTTCGACCTGGTGGTGTGGAATGCCTTCGCCGCGCCGCGCGGGACACCGGAGCCGATCGTCCAGCGCCTCGCGGCGGCGGTGGATGGGGCGCTGGCGGATGCCGACCTGCAGCGCCGCCTGGCCGACCTCGCCGCCATAGCACCGGCGCCGGAGGAACGCGGGCCAGGCCCGCTCGGACAGCGCATCACCGCCGATGCCGCCCGCTGAATCGCTGTTGTGGAAGCGGCCGGGCTGGCACGGCAATAGGCGTGATGAATTCTGTCGATCCGGCGGGCGGGGCGCCGTTGTCCTCGGTGAGCGCGGCGCTGGCCGGGTTCGTGGCGGAGTCACGCTGGGCCGATATTCCCGCCGCGCCGCGTCACGCCGCCAGGCGCGCCCTGCTGAACCACGTCGGCTGCGCGATCGGCGTGGCGCACGACCCCGCGGTGCGGACGGCGCTGGCGGTGATGCGGCCATTCTCGGGGACCGCCGCGGCTACTGTCGTGGCGCAGGGCGTGCGCCTCGACCCGATGGCGGCGAGTTTCGTCAATGCCATCGCATCCAACCTGCTCGACTACGACGACACGCATCTTGCAACCGTCCTCCACCCCGCGGCGCCGGTGGCGCCGCCCGTGCTCGCGCTGGCGGAACAGCGGGGCCTGTCGGGCGCCGCGGCGCTGCACGCCATCCTTCTCGGGATCGAGGTCGCCTGCCGCGTCGGCCTCGGCGTCTCGCCGGGGCACTACGCGCGCGGCTGGCACATCACCGCCAGCGCCGGTGTCTTCGGGGCGGCCGCGGGCTGCGCGAAGCTGATCGGATTGACGGCGACGCAGACCATGCATGCGCTGGGCATCGCGGCGAGCCAGGCGAGCGGGCTGGTCGAGAACCTGCCGACGGCGGCGAAGAACGTCGCGGTCGGCAATGCGGCACGCAACGGGATGCTCGCAGCGCTGTTCGCCGAAGCCGGCTACGAGGCCGCGCCTGCCGCCATCGAAGGCCCGCTCGGCTGGGCGCGCGCCACCGGCGACGTGCCGGACCTGGCGGCGATGAACGGCGGGCTCGGCTCGCGGTGGGAAGCGGCGCGGAACACCTACAAGCCCTATCCCGCCGGCATCGTGTTCCACGCCGTGATCGAGGCCGGCGTCGCGCTGCGTCGTGAGCTCGGTGACCGCGTGGCGATGATCGACGGCGTCACCGTCGCCGGCGATGCGCTGCTGCTCGCCCGCGGCGACCGCGTGGTGCGCAATGAGCGCGACGCGCGCGTGAGCATTCACCACGCGGCCGCCATCGCCCTGACGCTGGGCCGCGCCGGTGTTGCGGAATTCGAGATGCCGGCGGTGACCGACGCTGCTCTGGCGCGGTTCCGTGGCAGGGTCGCGGCCCGGCTCGACGAGAGCCTGCCGCGCGGCGCGGCGCGCGTGCTGGTGCGGCTCGTGGATGGGTCGGAGCGTGTACGGACGGTCATCACGCCGCGCGGCAGCCTCGAGGTTCCGCTGACGGATGCGGAACTCGAGGCGAAGTTCCGCGACAATGCGGCGCTGGGCGGCCTGGGCGACCGCAGCGCCGCGCTCATCGCGGAGCTTTGGGCGCTCGACGCGGCGCCGTCGCTCACGCCGCTGATGCGCCTGCTGACATAGCGGCACTCCGCAGCGCCGTTGATCCCTTCGTGCGGCCTGCGCGTCCGACAGCACTTCCGAGCCCGCCGCCCTACCCGGAGCCGAGCCCGCGCCACACCGAGACGGCCTGACGCGCCACCGCTGAAGCCCGGCGCCGGCTCCTGTCTGTTGATAAGTCCGCTAAGTGCTGGTGCCGGCACGCGGATTTGAACCGCGGACCTACTGATTACGAATCAGTTGCTCTACCACTGAGCTATGCCGGCTACCCGCGCAGCCCGGGCGGCGCCTTCTACCCGCCACGACGCCCCCCCGCAACCGCCTTTCATCCCCCGCGCGCTGCGCCCGCCCCCGTGCTAACCATCCCCGACCATGCGTCGCCGCCTGCTACTGACTGTCCTCCTCGCCCTCGCCGCCGCTGGCGGCTGGGTCTGGTGGACCATGCCTCCCGCCGTCGCCATCGCGCTGGCCACCTCCGGCCCGGCGCTGCGAGCCGTCTATGCCACCGGCAGCGTCGAACCCGTGCATTGGGCCCGCGTCGGCCCGACGTTGCGCGCCCGCATCACCGAGGTCCTGGTGGACGAAGGCGCCCGCGTCACGGAAGGCCAGCCCATGGCGCGCCTCGACAACCGCGAGGCGATACACCGTGCGGAGGAAACCGAGGCCCGCGCCCGCTTCGCCCAGGAGGACCTGGCCCGCATCCGCACCCTGGTCACCCGCGACATCGCCGCCCGCGCCAGCCTCGAGCGCGCCGAGGCCGAGGCCCGCGCCGTGCGCGCCGTGGCCGAGGCCGCCCAGCGGCGCCTGGACGACTATATCGTTCGCGCACCATCCGACGGCATCGTGCTGCGCCGGGACGTGGAGGTGGGCGAGGTGGTCGACACCCCCGCCTCGCTGTTCTGGATCGGCGAACCCCGCCCGTTGCGCGTCACGGCCGAGGTGGACGAGGAGGACATCGCCCAGGTCCGCGAGGGCCAGCGCGTGCTGCTGCGCGCCGATGCCTTCTCCGGCCAGGTGCTGACCGCAACCGTCGGCCAGATCACGCCCAAGGGCGACGCCACGCGCAAATCCTACCGCGTGCGCCTGCTCCTGCCCGACGACACACCCCTGCTGATCGGCATGACGGTCGAGGCGAACATCGTGCTGCGCCAGACCGACGACGCCGTGCTGGTGCCGCCGGGCGCCGTGCGGGACGGTCGCGTCTTTGTCGTGCAGCAGGAAACCGTGCAGCCCCGGCCCGTCGAACTGGGCGTGCAAGGCCCCCGCGCGGTCGAGATCCTGCGCGGCCTGCAGCGCGGCGAGGCGGTGGTGCTCGACCCACCAGCCGGGCTCACGGCAGGCCAGGCGGTGCGCCTGCGCCCATGAGGCTGATCCTCGACCTCGCGCGCGGCATGCTCTCCCGTCGGCGGCGGCAGACGCTGGTCAGCGTGCTGGGCGTGGCGCTCGGCGTGGCATTCTTCATCGCCATCGCCTCGCTGATGCGCGGCTTCCAGACCTATTTCGTGCAGCAGGTCATCGACGTGCAGCCGCACATCGTCATCAAGGACGAAACCCGCCGACCGCTGCCCCAGGCCGCCGAGATCGCCACGCCGGGCGGTGCCGTCGCGATCAACGGCGTGAAGCCGCGCGACCGCGTCCGTGGCATCCGCTCCGCCGGCGACAAGCTCGCGGTGCTTGAAGCGATTCCCGGTGCCTCGGCCGCAGCCATCCTGACCGGTGCCGCGCTGCTGCGCTACGGCTCGCGCGACGTCACCATCACCGTCACCGGGATCGAACCGGCGCGCTACCGCCGCGTGGCGAACCTGGAAAAGGACATGGTCCAGGGCAGCCTCAACGACCTGCGCTCGGCCGCCAACGGCCTGATCATCGGCGCGGCGCTCGCAGTCCGCCTTGGCGTGCAGATGGGGGACACCGTCATCGCCGTCTCGCCGCGCGGCGTCTCGCTGCAGATGAAGATCGTCGGCATCTTCCACACCGGGCTGGTGGCCCTCGACCAATCCGCCGGCTACGCCCTGCTGAAGGTCAACCAGGTCCTGCAGGACCGCCCCAACGTGGTGAACCAGATCCTGCTGCGCCTGGCCGACGTGACCCAGGCCGAACCCCTCGCGCGCCGGATCGAGGGCCGCTTCGGCGACCGCACCGAATCCTGGGAGGAGCAGAACCGCAATATCCTCACGGTCTTCGTCATCCAGAACGCCATCATGTACAGCGTGACCGGCGCCATCCTGCTGGTCGCGGCCTTTGGCATCTACAACATCATCTCGACGGTCGTGTTCGAGAAGACACGCGACATCGCCATCCTGAAGTCGCTGGGCTTCACCGAGGGCGACATCCAGCTGCTGTTCCTGGTGCAGGGCATGATCGCGGGGCTGCTCGGCGCCGTGCTCGGCTGCGTGATCGGGCAGCTGATGATCGAAGGGCTGGGGCAGGTGCGCTTCCAGACCGAGACACCGGCCGGCAACGACCGCTTCCTGATGGCGCAGGATTGGCGGATCTTCGCGGTGGCATCGTTCTTCGCGGTGGCATCGGCGGCACTGGCCGCGGTCATTCCAGCGCGGCGGGCGGCCCGGCTTGATCCCGTGCAGGTCGTCCGGGGGGCGGCGTGAAGCAAGGTCGGGCGAGGGAACTCTCCCGGACCCCCTCCCTTATTTTCAACCTGCGGATTGGCGGACGATGACGGCGCCGCTTTTGGCCGCCGAGGGCGTCACGAAGCGGCTTGCCGAGGGCGTCACGCTGGTCAGCGACATATCGCTCACCGTAACCAGGGGCGAGTTCGTCGCCATCACCGGGCCATCCGGATCGGGCAAATCCTCCCTGCTCTACCTGCTCGGACTGCTCGACCGGCCCAGCGCAGGGCGCGTCTTGCTCGAAGGCGCGGATACGGCGCTGCTGCCGGCACAGGATCTTGCGGCACTGCGCCTCGCGCGGCTTGGCTTCGTCTTCCAGTTCCATTTCCTGCTGCCGGAATTCTCGGCGCTGGACAACGTGCTCATTCCCATTCGCCGCCGGGGCGTGCTGAAGCCGGAAGCGGCACGGGCGCGTGCCATGTCCCTGCTCGATGCCCTCAGCCTCGCGGACGCCGCGGCGAAACTGCCCGAACAACTCTCCGGCGGCATGCGCCAGCGCGTCGCCGTCGCCCGAGCGCTCGCCAATGATCCCGCCCTGTTGCTGGCGGACGAACCCACCGGCAACCTCGATACGAAGAATGCCGCCGCGGTCTTCGACATCTTCGCGCGCCTCGCCGCGGAGGAAGGCCGCACCGTGCTGGTCGTGACCCATGATGCCGACCTGGCGCGGCGCGCCACCCGGCGCATCCACCTGGTCGATGGCCGGATCGTCAGCGACGAACGAAGCGCGCCAGCCTGACCACGCTGCGCCGTCTTTTTGTTGACTAGGCAACTTACTGCTAATAGTTTCCATGGAACTCACAATCGATCCCATGAACCGCAGCAGCCCCGTCCCTGCCCTTACCGACCACCTCGGCTACTGGCTGCGGCTGGTCTCCAATCACGTCTCCGCCGGCTTCGCCCGCCGGCTCGAGAGGCACGGCGTCACCGTTGCGGAATGGGTGGTGCTGCGCGAACTGCTCGATGTGGACGCCCTTGCCCCGAGCCGCCTCGCCGACCGCATGGGCATGACGCGCGGGGCGATCAGCAAGCTCGCCGACCGCCTGGTCGCCAAGGCGCTGGTCGACCGCCAGGACGACCCGCAGGACGGCCGCGCCCAGACCCTGGCGCTCACCGCCGCGGGGCGCCGCCTGGTGCCGCGCCTCGCGCGCCTGGCGGACGCGAACGATGCCGCCTTCTTCGCTGCCCTCGCGTCCAGGGAGCGCGCGACGGTCGAGGCTGCGCTGCGCAAGGTTGTCGCGCAGCACGGCCTCAAGCACCGCCCCGTCGACTGAACCCTCCCATCACCGCGAAGGACCCGCGCCATGGACGCGCAAACCCGAGCCACCGCCGAAGCCTGCCTGGCCGCCGCCAATGACGGATCGCTCGACTTCCCCGCCATCGTCGCCCGGCTGATCGCCGCCGGCTTCGAGGGCTACACCGTGGACTACCGCCGCGGTGTCTCGACCTACTACCTGCCCGATGGCGACAGCGTGGACCTGCCGCATCCGGCGCAGGACGGCCCGGTCGCCGCCGCCTTCCAGGCGCCGGTGGTCGAAGCCGCCGTCCACGAGGCGCAGGCCAAGGTCCCCGGCTACACCTATCGCGGCTTCTGCGGGAAGGTCACGGCAGCAGGCTGCGCCGGCACCATCGTGTCCTTCTCCGGCCGACGCGTCGTGTATTTCGGCCGCACCGCCGAAACGCATGTGGAGCATTTCCCGCCGTAGCGGCGCTACGCCCCCTCCACCGGATCGTACATCACGCCGGAGGACGCGAAGCCGCCATCCACGTTCAGCACCTGGCCGGTGACGAAGCCGTTCTCCGCGCTGCAAAGGAACGCGACCGCGGCCGCGACGTCGGCCGGTGTGCCGTAGCGCTTCACCGCCATGCGATCCAGGAAGGCGGCGCGCTGGCGCGGCCCATGTGCGGTGCGCGCCACCTGCACCGGTCCGGGGGCAACGCCATTCACCAGGATGCCATGCGGTGCGAGTTCCGTCGCCAGCACGCGGGTGAGCATCTCGATGCCGCCCTTGCTGGCGCCATAGGCCGCGCGCCCGGTGCCGCCGAACTGCCCGGACACCGAGGAGATGGTGACGATCCGCCCACCCGGATCGGGCGCGGCCGTCATGGCACGCCCAGCAGCGCGCGCGGTCAGGAAGCAACCCACCAGATTCACCCGCAGCACGCGCTCGAAGGCCGCCAGCGACATCTCCAGCACCGGCACGCGGTCGGTGATGCCGGCATTGCACACCGCGATGCGCAGCCGGCCGAAGCGGCGCTCGGCCTCGGCCACCGCGGCCTCCACCTGCGCCTCGTTGGTTACGTCCATGGCCTGCGCGGCGGCGGTGCCGCCCGCGGCGGTAATGGCACCCGCCACCCGCGCGGCGGCCTCCGCATTGATGTCGGCCACCAGCACCGCGGCCCCGTCGCGCGCCAGGCGCAGCGCGATCCCCTCGCCGATGCCTGACCCGCCGCCGGTGACCAGCGCGACCAGGCTCACATGTCCTCCTCGATGGCGATGACGCGCGCCGGCGCGCCGTCGCTGTCCGGGATCTTCACCGGCAGGCCGATCACCTGGCAGCGAGGCTGCGTGATGGCGCCCATGTTGCAAAGGTATTCGAACATGACCACGCCGCGCGCCAGCAAGTGGAAATGCGTGACATGCTCGGGCAGCGGCGGCCGCGGCTGCCCGGTCAGGAAGAAGCGGATGCAGTGGTCCTGCGGGAAGTCGAAGCCGACCGCCTTGATGCCCTGCTCGCGCAGCCAGACCGCGCCCTCGGCGGTCATCCACGGCGCCTTCAGCCAGAAATCCTCGCTGTCGAGGCTGGCGCGTTCGTCCCAGCGTGTACGGATCAGCGCGAAGTCGCCGCGCCGCAGATGCGCCCCCGCCGCAGCCAGCCGCTCGACCGGGATCGGGCTGTCCGCCGGTACGTCCGAGACATCGATCACCGCGCCCGGCCCGACCGTCATGTCGAGCGAGATCGCATCGGTCGTGAAGCCCTCGGGGTCGACATGCCGCGGGCTGTCCATGTGGGTGAAGGCATGCACGTTCCACCCCGCCCAGGTCGCCTGGCCGGCGCCGGTGTCGTGGCTTTTCGCCAGGCGGCGCTCCACCGCCCAGCGGAAATGCCCGGTGCGGACGGCGGTCGACAGGTCGATCAGCCGCGCCACCGCTCAGCCATCCTTCCAGGGGCGACGCGCCCACAGCGCGCGCAGCGCGGTGCCTTCCTGCAGCACGATCTCGCGCGTCGCCACCGGGTCGCGATACTGCAGCGGGATGAACAGCCGCTCGGCCTCCGCGATCCAGGCGGGGTCGCGCATCGTCGCCGCCAGCATCGCCGACAGGCGTTCGACGATCGGCGTGGGTGTCGCCACCGGCACCACGAGCGAGCGCACCACGCGCGTGTCGATCGGGTAGCCGGATTCGCGGAAGGTCGGCACGTCCGGCGTCATCGGGAAGCGTGCCGGCCCGGCCGAGGCCAGCGGCCGCACCCGCCCCTCGCGGATCAGTCCCACGCTCTCGCCCATGTTCATCGACGCCACCTGGATATGCCCGCCGATCAACGCGGTCACGGTCGGCGCCTGGCCGGCGAAGGGCACGTGGTTCAGACGGATGCCGGCGGCATTCTCCAGTTCCAGCATCAGCAGGTGGTCGTCCGACCCGATCCCCGCCGTGCCCACCGCGATGGTGCCCGGCGCGGCGCGCGCGCCCTGCACCAGATCCGCGAGCGTGCGGAACGGGCTGTTGGGCGCGACATGGAAGCCGGAGGGGTCCTCCACCACCGTGCCGAGATAGGCGAAATCCTCCAGCCGGTAGCGCGGCGTGCGCTCGATGGTGATGGTCTGCAGACTCGGCGTGATGACGGTGCCGATGGTGGTGCCGTCGGGCGCGGCGGTCGCCGCGGCGGTGTAGCCGATCTCGGCCCCCGCACCGGGGCGGTTCACCACCACGAAGCGCGCGCCGGGCAGATGCTTCTCGAAGAAGGGCACCATGGCGCGGATGTTGATGTCGGTGCCGCCGCCCGGCGGGAAGGGCACGATGAGCTGGATCGGCCGGTCGCCGGGCCAGGCGGGCTGGGCGTGCGCGGTCAGCGGCGCGGCGGCCAGTGCTGCGGCGATCACGCCGCGACGCGATGGAGCCATTCCTGGTGTTCCTTCCCACATGCCCGCGCCTTCGGCGGTGTCGTGGGCACGCTAGGCCATGTCCCGCAGGGACGGAACCGCCTGCTCAGCCGCGCGCCGTCGCCGCCAGCAATCCGCCGCCCGCCACCAGCGCGGCCGCCACCGCCACGCGCCAGTCGAGCAGCCCCTCCCCGGCGGCCACCAGCAGCAGCGTCGATGCGACCGGAACCGCATAGGCCAGCGTGCCGAGCAGCCGCGGATCGCCGCGCTTCATCCCGGCATCCCACAGGAAGAACGCAGCGCCCAGCGGGCCGGCGCCGAGCAGAACGATCGCCAGCCATTGCCGCGCATCCGGCACCACCGTCGCCTCGAAAGCCACATGTGCCGCGCCGGCCAGCAGCGCGGTGGCGATGCAGAAGCCGGCCAGCGCATCGGTCGGCACCGCCGCCATCCGCTTCGACGTGATCGAATAGACCGCCCAGACCACGGCGCATCCCACCGCGCTGGCGAAGCCCCAGCCCGCCCCCGCCGGGAAGGACGCGCCAGCGCCCACCAGCAGCGCGCAGCCGGCGAAACCCAGCGCCACCCCTGCCAGCCGCCGCTTGCCCAGCCGCAGCCCCAGCACCGGCGCCGAGAGCAGCACGATCAGCAGCGGCCATAGATAGTTCAGCAGGTTGGCTTCAACCGCCGGCGCCAGCGCCAGCGCAGCGAAATACAACGCGTGATAGCCGAACAGCCCGCCCACCCCGTGCACCCACGCCAGCGGCCCCTGCCGCAGCGCCCCGAGGCGCCCGCGCGCCGCCACAACGCCGAGCGCGAGCAGCCCGCCCACCGCGAAGGCCATGCCCGTGAGTTGCAATGCAGGCACGCCATTCGCCATGCGGGCGAGCAGCGCCAGAAAAGCCCACAGCAGCAGGGCGCCGGAACCGGCAAGGGTGGAAATCGACATGCGGTCGGCGCAGACTATCCCGGATTGTGATGGTCATCGCTTCGGGTGGTCGGGTTGCGGGCGTGATACTGCGCTACGGCCATGGCGTCGACTGAGGTGGAGGACATGCTGGGATTCGTGCTCCGGACGGCGGTGGCCGCGGCTGCATTGTGGGTCGCGGTTGCAATCGTGCCCGGTTTGCAGGCGGCGGATGCCAAAGCGCTGGTGCTCGCGGCCGTGCTGCTCGGCGTGGTCAATGCGACCATCCGCCCGGTCGCGCTGTTCCTGTCCATCCCGATCACCATCCTGACCTTCGGCCTGTTCATCCTGGTGGTGAATGCGGGGATGCTGTCGCTGGTCGCGCGTCTGGTGCCGGACTTCACGGTGTCCAGTTTTGCCTCCGCCGTGCTCGGGTCGCTGGTCGTGTCCATCGTCTCGGCCACCATCAACGGCGGCATGACGACCGGCTGACGCGCGGCTCCGGCAGCGCGGCAACCCTTGCCCGCGCGCGGCGTTACCCTGCCGCCGAATCAAGGGAACACACATGGCCGAGATCACCGGAAGCCAGGCAGGCGAGACCCTGTCGGGTGGACTGGCGGACGACATCATCACCGCCTTCGCGCCTGGTGCCGAGGCCGACAGCATCGTCGCGACGCGCATTGCCACGAACCTGGCGAGGCCGATCACGGCGGCCGCGCCGCCGGACGAATCCGGGCGGCTGTTCATCCTGCAACGCGACGGGCTGCTCAAGGTCATGGACCTCGAGAGCGGGACCATCGCCGCCACGCCGGCGCTCGACCTCACGGGCCAGATCGCCATCGACGGCGAATCCGGGCTGCTCGGCCTCACCTTCCATCCCGACTTCGCGGCCAATGGGCGCTTCTTCGTGTTCCTGTCGCAGACCGGCGGCACCAGCGAGATCCGCGAATATCGCCTGGGCGCCGATGGCGTGGCGGTGCCCGACAGCGCGCGCACCATCATCGAGATCCCGCAGCCACCGTTCCCGAACCACAAGGGCGGATGGCTCGGCTTCGGACCGGACGGGATGCTGTACGCCACGGTGGGCGATGGCGACGCCCGCTCGGATCCGTTCAACAATGCGCAGAACCTCGACTCGCTGCTGGGCAAGGTGCTGCGGCTGGATGTGGACGGCGATGATTTCACCGCCGATCCACAGCGCAACTACGCCATCCCCGCCGACAACCCTTTCGTGGACGCCGCGGGGCTCGACGAGATCTACGCCTCCGGCCTGCGCAACCCGTTCCGCGCCGGCTTCGACCCGGCGACGGGGCGCTTCTTCGTGGGGGATGTCGGTCAGGCAGCGCGCGAGGAGATCAACATCGTCGCGGCCGGCGACAACCTGGGCTGGCGGCTCTATGAGGGCAGCGAGCCCTTCGCCTTTCCGACCGCGCCGACGACCGGCCTCACCTTCCCGATCCATGAGTACACGCACGCCTCCGGCGATGGCTTCGCGGTCACCGGCGGGACGGTCTATCGCGGCCCGCAGGAAGCGCTGCACGGGCGCTACGTGTTCGGCGACTTCGTGTCGGGGCGGATCTTCGCACTGGATGACACCGACGGCGACGGCACCTGGACGCGCACGGAGCTCACCGGGCTGATCACGGCCTCGGCTGGCACGGTCGGCCTGCCGGCCGCCTTCGCCACCGCGCCGGATGGCGCGCTGCTGGTGGTGGACTATGACGGCGAGGTGTTCCGGCTCGACCCCGTGCTGTCCGGCCCGGCGGACGGCGCCGACCGCATCTTCGCCGGCGCCGGGCGGGACATCGTCTATGGCGGCGGCGGCAACGATACGGCGCAGGGCGGCACCGGCGACGACACCCTGCACGGCATGGACGGCGACGACCGCCTGTATGGCGAGGCCGATGCCGACCGCCTGTCCGGCGGGGCGGGGCGTGACGTGCTGCTGGGCGGGCAGGGCGACGACACGCTCGATGGCGGCGTCGGCGACGACCTGCTGGTTGGCGGCGACGGCAACGACCTGTTCCTGGTCGACGGACAAGGGGATCGGGTGGTCGAGGCGGCGACGGGCGGTGACGACACGGTGATCGCCAGCGCGTCCTTCCGCGTGTCGGGCGGCATCGAGACGCTGGTTCTGTCGGAAGCGGCCGGCGCGGCGGGCGGCACCGCCGCCGGGACCGCCACCCGCATCCTCGGCAATGGCGCGGCGAACCGTCTGTTCGGCCTGGCTGGCGACGACACGCTGGAGGGCGGTGGCGGCGGCGATCTGCTCCATGGCGGCGCCGGCAGCGATCGCCTGGTGGGGGGTGCCGGTGCCGACACGCTGCGCGGCGGCGCGGGCGACGACACGTACATGGTGGACAGCCGCGCCGACCGGGTGGTCGAGGGGGCGGGCGGCGGGACGGATACGGTGATCGCGTCGGGTGCCGACGGCTACTGGTCGACGCCGGAGATCGAGGTGCTGGTGCTGACCGGCGCGGCGCGGTTCGGCGTGGGCAATGCCGCCGACAATACGCTGTACGGCAGCGACGGCGACGACCGGCTCTATGGGATGGCAGGGGCCGACCGCATCGAGGGCGGCACCGGCGACGACATGCTCTGGGGCGGCGCCGGCGCCGACGTCTTCGTCTTCGCGGCGGGGCACGGCAACGATGTCGTCATCGACTTCGAGTGGGGAACGGATGCCTTCGCGTTCAGCCACACCGGGTCAGTCGTCGCGGCGCAGGTCGCGGCCGGCTACCTGCTGACATTCGACACGGGCGACAGCGTGCTGCTGCGGGGCGTCGAGGCGCCGCCGTTGGGCGTGCCGGGAAGCGGAGGGATCGTGCTGGGTGGCGCGCAGCCTGCTGCGCTGTCGCTTGCCGGCGGCATGATCTCGGTAGCGGGATCGCCGCCGACGGATTTCATGATGTAGCGCAGACGCGCTTCGCCAGCGGATTGAACGGCCGGCGCGCTTCTGCAAGGGTGCACGCCTCTCGCCCGGGACCCAGCGCATATGAGCACAGGCCTTCTCGCCCTGCTGGACGACGTCGCCGCCATCGCCAAGGTGGCGGCGGCATCGCTCGACGATGTCGCGCTGCAGGCCGGCAAGGCCGGCGCCAAGGCTGCCGGCGTGGTGATCGACGATGCCGCGGTCACGCCGCGCTACGTGGTGGGCTTCGATGCCAACCGCGAATTGCCGATCATCGGGCGCATCGCGCTGGGGTCGCTGCGCAACAAGTTCCTGGTTCTGCTGCCCGCCGCGCTGGCGCTGTCGGCCTTCGCCCCCTGGCTGATCACCCCGCTTCTGGTTTTGGGCGGCATCTACCTGTGCTTCGAGGGCAGCGAGAAGGTGGCCGAATGGATCCGCCCGCATGCCCCCGAGGCCGCGACGAACGTCCCGCCGGTCGATGCCCTGCACCTCGAGAACGAACGCGTCGCCGGTGCCATCAAGACCGACTTCATCCTGTCGGCCGAGATCATGGCGATCGCGCTGGCCACCATGCCGCAGTCCAACATCTGGACGCAGGCGGCGGTGCTGGCACTGGTCGGCCTGGTGATCACGGCCGGCGTCTATGGCGTGGTCGCCATCATCGTGAAGGCGGATGACGTGGGCGCGGCGATGGTCCGGCGCGGCATCGCGGCGGGTGCCATCCTGGTGCGCGGCATGCCGGTGGTGCTGAAGGTGCTGTCGGTCGTGGGCACCGCCGCGATGATCTGGGTCGGCGGCGGCATCATCCTGCATGGCATGGAGGAATTCGGCCTGGGCTGGCTGCCGCATCTGGCGCACGACATCGCGGCCGGCGCCGGGCGCGCCCTGGGCGGCGCCACGGTGGAGTGGGTGGTGAATGCGGCGCTGGCCGGCGTGGTGGGGCTGATGGTGGGCTTCGCGGCCATGCCCGTGCTGGGCCGCCTGCTGCACAAGTAGCGTCAGGGTTTGCGCAGCACGGCGCGCACCACCTCCGCCAGGCCCTGGTGGCGCGGGCCTTCGTCCAGCGCCACCGTCCCCTCCAGCAGTTCCAGCACCTCCAGCCCGGCGAAATGCCGTTCGACCAGCGCGCGCGACCACAGCAGCGACGGATCCTTCGGCCCGCCGCTGCGCCGGCCTTCCTGCGCCGGCGTGAAGGCCTCCAGCAGCAGCAATCCGCCGGGCGCCAGCGCCCGCAGAGCCCCGGCGCTGGCCAAGGCACGATCCTCGGGCGGCAGGTGCACGAAGATCCAGGCGATCACATCGAAGCCCGCCACCGGCCAGGTCCAGCGCGCGACGTCCGCAGTGACCGTGGACAGCGCGACGCCGCGCCGCACGGCCAGGGCCTGCGCCTTGGCCAGGCCCACCCCCGACCAGTCGACCGACATCGCCTCCATTCCCTGTTCGGCGAGCCAGACGCCGTTGCGCCCTTCGCCATCGCCGACCGCCAGCGCGCGCAGCCCGCGCCGCATCCGGTGCGCCTGGGACAGCAGGAACAGGTTCGGCGCCTCGCCGAACTGGAAGCCGCCGCCGGCATAGCGTTCGTCCCAGGCCAGAGACGTACTCACGCGCCCAGCACCACCGGCTGCGGGTCGAGCCAGACCTGGTACCAGGACAGCGAGAAATGCAGGTGCGGCCCGGTCACGCGCCCGGTCGCACCCGACAGCGCGATGCGTTCGCCCTTGCCCACCATCTGCCCCTCCCGCACATCGATGCGCGAGAGATGGGCATAGAGCGAGTTCACGCCATGCCCGTGGTCGATCATCAGCAGGTCGCCGAAGAAGTGGAAGGACTCCGCCAGCGTCACGCGCCCCGGCGCGACGGCCAGCATCGGCGTACCGGTCGGCACCGCGAAATCCAGCCCGTAATGCGGCTGGCGGGGCTGCCCGTTCAACACGCGTCGGCTGCCGAAGACGCCGGAGATCCGCCCGCTGGCCGGCGCGATGAAGCCGTGCGCGAAGCCGGTCAGCGCGCTGTCCGTCGCCCGCGCCACGCCCAGTCTTTCGCGTTCGCGCAGGATGCGCGCCAGCGTCGCCTCGTCGGGCGTGACCTGTGCCGGCGGCAGGCCGCTGATGCGCTGCTCCTGCCACTGCCGCCGCACGATGGCGAGCCGCCGGTCCTCCGCCCGCTGCCCGGGCTGCGTGACGCTCAGCACCGACGCCGCGCCATGGTCGCGCCCGAAGCCGAAGGCGAAGGCACCTTCCGCGGAGACACGCACCGCCCGCCCATCCAGCGCCAGCCGCGTGCCAGGCACCGCCTGTCCGACCACGAAGCCACCCTGCGTCAGGCCGCGTTCGGGGAAGGTGACGGCGGCGGCGGGGCGGGGGAGGAGCAGGGCGGGGGCGGCCAACAAGGCACGGCGCGGAAAGGCGGAGGGGCTCTGCCCCTGCGGACCACCCCGCCAAAGGCCTAAGGGCCTCTGGACACCTTGAGATTCGTCGGAGAATTCGGGGAGGGGCAAAGCCCCTGTCCGCGCTACCGCATCGCTCACAGCAAGCTCCCCTGCCCCGGCGCCTGACCTTTCCGCCGCGCCGGCGCGCCATCCGCCGTCACGCGCGCCTCGCCATCCGCGAAGGCGAGGCGCAGCGGCTGGCCCGGCGCGACGCGCGCCGCCGCGGTGACGGCGTGGCCATCGCCGTCACGCACCAGCGCGAAGCCGCGCGCCAGGACGGATTGGTAGGATGCGCTGTCCAGCCGCGCTGCCAGGCCGTCGAGCAGCGTGCGCTTCTGCCGCAACAGGGCCTGCACCGGTGCGGGGGAGAGCCGCGTGATGGCCGGTGCGCGGGCGCGCCCATCCTGCTGGCGCGCCCAGGCTGCGGAAAGCCGCAGACTCAGCGCCTGGATGGCGGCGCGGCGTGCCAGGATGCCTTCCCGCGGGTGCGGCACGCGCAGCGCACCGATTGCCTGGCGGCGTGCCGTCAGCAGGGCGGCCAGCGCACGCGGCAGGCGCCCGCCGATGTCGTCCAGGCGCTGGCGGGATTGCGCGACGCGGGCGGGCAGGTCGGGCAGGCCGCGTTCGGCGCGCAGCAGGCGCAGCCGCGCGGCGTTCAGCGTGCCGGCGGCGGCCTGCACCAGGCGCGCGCCGGTCTGCGCCAGGCCCGCCTGCAATTCCACGCGGGCCGGCACGGCCAGTTCCGCCGCGGCGGTCGGGGTGGGCGCGCGGCGGTCGGACGCGTAGTCGATCAGCGTGGTGTCCGTCTCGTGCCCCACCGCGCTGACCAGCGGGATCGAACAGGCCGCCACCGCGCGGAGAACGATCTCCTCGTTGAAAGCCATCAGGTCTTCCAGCGACCCACCGCCGCGCGCGACGATGATCACGTCCGGGCGCGGCACGCGGCCGCCGGGGGCGATGGCATCGAAGCCGCGAATGGCGGCGGCGATCTGCTCCGCCGCGCCCTGGCCCTGCACCACCACCGGCCACAGCAGGATGCGACGGGGGAAGCGCCGCGCGATGGTGGTGCGGATGTCCTGGATCACCGCGCCCTTCTCGGACGTCACGACGGCGATCACCTGCGGCAGGCGCGGGATCGCCCGCTTGCGCGCATCGTCGAACAGGCCTTCGTCCAGCAGGCGCTTGCGCAGCGCCTCGATCCTGGCGAGCAGCGCGCCCGCGCCGGCGTATTCGAGTCGTTCGATCACCAGCTGGTACTTCGACCGATCAGCATAGGTCGAGATGCGGCCGGTCGCGATCATCTCGACGCCGTTCTCGGGCATGGTGCCGATGGTCCGGATGGCGGTCTTCCAGATCACCGCCTCGATCTTCGCATCCTGGTCCTTGAGCGACAGGTAGGTGTGGCCGGACGGGTAGCGCTTCAGCTCGGTGATCTCGCCGCGCACGCGCACGCGGCCGAAGGCGCCTTCCAGCGTCCGGCGAATGGCGCCGGCCAGGTCCGAGACGCTGTAGTCGGGGAGGTTGGTTGCAGGCGTGTCCATGGCGCCACCCTATGCTAAGGCGCCCCGGATGCGGAACGGGGGCTTGGAATGAAGGTTCTGGTGGTCGGCGGCGGCGGGCGGGAACACGCGCTGTGCTGGGCGATCGCGGCCTCGCCGCTGCTCACGCGGCTGTGGTGCGCACCAGGCAATGCCGGCATTGCCGAAGTGGCCGAATGCGTGGCGATCGGCGCCGAGGACATTCCCGCGCTGGTCGGATTCGCGCGCGACCAGGCGGTCGACCTGGTGGTCTGCGGGCCGGAGGCGCCGCTGACGCTTGGCCTGGCGGATGCGTGCGCGGTGGCGGGCATCAGGTGCTTCGGACCATCGGCGGCGGCGGCGCAGCTGGAGGGCAGCAAGGCCTTCACACGCGAGGTCGCGGACGCCGCCGGCGCGCCTGGCGCGCGCTGGGCGCGTTTCACCGACCCGGTCGCGGCGCGCGCCTACATCCGCGCGCAGGGCGCGCCCATCGTCGTGAAGGCCGACGGCCTCGCCGCCGGCAAGGGCGTGGTGGTGGCCGCGACGGTCGCGGAAGCCGAGGCCGCCATCGCCGACATCATGGAATCGCGCATCCATGGCGAATCCGGCGCGACCGTGCTGGTCGAGGAATGCCTGGTGGGGCAGGAGGTCTCCTTCTTTGCGCTGTGCGACGGCGCCACCGCGATCGCGCTCGGCGCCGCGCAGGACCACAAGCGCGTCGGGGATGGCGACACCGGGCCGAACACCGGCGGCATGGGGGCCTATTCCCCCCCGCCGATCTTCACCGAAGCGCTGCGGGACGACGTCATGGCGCGCATCGTGAAGCCCGTGCTGGCCGAGATGTCGCGGCGCGGCGCGCCCTTCCGCGGCGTGCTTTTCGCCGGGCTGATGATCACGGCCCATGGTCCGCGGCTGATCGAATTCAACGTCCGCTTCGGCGACCCGGAATGCCAGGCGCTGATGGTGCGGTTGCGCTCCGATCTGTTGCCGGCGCTGCTGGCGGCCTGCGACGGTGAACTGGCGTCCTTCGACCTGCGCTGGGACCCGGTGCATGCCCTGGTGGTGGTCATGGCCGCGCAGGGCTACCCGGGGGTCTATGCAAAGGGCAGCGAAATCCGCGGGCTTGAGCGCGCCGCGCAGATTCCCGGCGTGCAGGTCTTCCACGCCGGCACGGCACGCCGCGAGGACGGTGCGCTGGTGGCGACCGGCGGGCGCGTGCTGGGTGTCACCGGCACCGGCACTACGCTGGCGGAGGCGCAGGCAGCCGCCTACGCGGCGGTGGACGCAATCGACTGGCCAGGCGGGTTCTGTCGCAGGGATATCGGCTGGCGGGCGCTGTAGAGGCTGCGCGCCAGGCAGGCAACGCCCTCCCGGCAGCTGTCACCCCGCCCAGCGCGCCGCCGCCCCGCGCAGCCCCTGCGCCAGTGCGTTCACGCCCAGCACGATGGTCATCAGCACCATGCCGAGCGCCAGGGCCAGCGGCAGGTCGCCCTTCGATGTCTCGAGTGCGATCGCCGTCGTCATCACCCGCGTGAAACCTTCGATATTGCCGCCCACGATCATCACCGCGCCCACTTCCGCCGCGGCGCGGCCGAAGCCGGCCAGCAGCACGGTCAGCAGGGCGAAGCGCCCGTCCCACAGCAATGTCGGGATGGCGCGCGCGGTCGAGATGCGGAAGGACCTGAGTTGCTCCGCATATTCCTCCCACAGGCCCTCCAGCACCTGGCGCGCCAGGGCGGCGATGATGGGCGTGATCAACACCGCCTGGGCAATGACCATGGCGGACGGCGTGAACAGCAGGCCAAGCGGACCGAGCGGCCCGGAGCGCGACAGCAGCAGGTAAACCAGCAACCCGCAGAGCACCGGCGGCAGGCCCATCAGCGCATTCAGCGCGACGATCACCGCGCCGCGGCCGCGGAAGCGCGCCACCGCGAGCAGCGCGCCCAGCGGCAGGCCGACCAGCGCCGCGACCAGCAGCGCCGCCAGGCTCACCTTCAGCGACAGCGCCACGACGCCGAGCAGCGCGGGATCCGCGCCGGCCAGCAGGCCGAGCGCGGCGTGGAACGCGCTACCGAGGTCGCCCATCAGTCAACGCGCGCGCCACTGACGCGGATGATCTCCCCGTAGCGTTGGCGTTCCGCGCGCAGGAAAGCGCCGAATGCCTCGGGCGTCATCGACAGCGGGTTCGCCCCCATCTGCGCGAGCTGCGCCAGCACCGCCGGGTCGGCGACCATGGCGCGCATGATGGCGTTCATGCGCGCGACGATCGGCGCCGGCGTGCCGGACGGTGCGGTCAGCCCGAACCAGGAGATGATCTCGTAGTCGGGCACGCCCGCCTCGATCATGGTGGGCAGCTCCGGAATCACGGCCAGGCGGTCCCGGCTGGTGACGGCCAGCCCGCGCACCGCGCCGGAGCGCACATGCGGCAGGATCTGCGGCAGGTTGTCGAAGACGATCTGCACGCGCCCCGACAGCAGGTCGGTCAGCATCGCCGCACCGCCGCGATAGGGCACGTGCACGATGTCGACGCCGGCGCGCATCTTGTACAATTCGCCCGCCAGGTGGACGGAGCCGCCGGCGCCGGCCGAACCGAAGTTCAGCGTCCCCGGCCGCGCCTTCGCCAACGCCGTCAGCTCGGCGATGGACGTCGCGGGCACCGAGGGATGCACCACGGCGATCGAGGCGATCGAGGCGAAGGCCCCGACCGGGGCGACATCGCTGATGCCGTCATAGCCCGGCGTGGGGAACAGGATCGGGCCGGTCACATGCGTGGACGGCGCCGCGAAGGCCAGCGTGTAGCCATCGGGCGCGGCGCGTACAGCCACCTGCGTGCCGGCGGTACCGCCCGCACCGCCGCGATTCTCCACCACCACGGGCTGGCCGAGTTCCGCCTGCAGGCGCTGCGCCACCATGCGGCCCATCACGTCGGTCAGCCCGCCGGGCGGGAAGGCGACCACCAGGCGGATCGGGCGGCTCGGCCAGGGCGCGTCCTGCGCCAGGGCGGGCGCCGCGAGCAGGCCGGCGGGCAGCAGGGCGAGGCGTCGGCGGGGGAGTCGGGTCATGCGCGGGGTTCCGGAGAATGCCTCTGACCAGAACCGCACGGCCCGCGCCGAAGTTCAAGCGGGCAGCGCGTCAGCCGGGGGTCGCGCCGACCGCCACGGGCCGCGCCGGGTCGGCAGCCCAGGCCGACCACGATCCTGGGAACATGGCGGCGCTGACGCCGATGGACGCCAGCGCCGCCACGCCATGCGCCGCCGAGATTCCCGCGCCGCAGGTGATGCCCAGCGGGCGCGCGCCGTCGGCGCCGAGCGCGCCGAACAGGTGCCCCAGCGTCGCGCCATCGAGGAAGGTTCCGGCTTCCGTCAGCGCATCCGCCGCCGGCGCGCTGACCGAGCCCGGGATATGCCCGCGCGGCGCCTGCCCTGGTGCGACGACGCCGCCGATATAATTGCCGCGGATGCGGGTATCGAGCAGCACGCCGTCGCGCGCGATCGCCGCGGCCGCATCGGCATCGAGCACCGGCATGTGGCCGGGCGACAGCTCGGCGTCGCCCGGCGCCGGCGTGCCCGGCAGGGTGGCGACCGGCAGGCCGGCCGCGATCCAGGCCGGGAAGCCGCCATCGAGCAGCAGGACCTGCGTCAGCCCGGCCCAGCGCAACACCCACCACCCGCGGGCGGCGGTCAGGCAGCGGTCGTGGTCATACAGCACGACCGGCACGTCGCGTCGCAGGCCCCAGCGGATGGCGTTGTGTTGCAGCGCCTCGATCGTCGGCAGCGGTCGGCTGCCGCGCGTGCCGCCGCCGGGCGACGCCAGTTCGGTGGGCAGGTCGATGTCGACCGCGCCGGGGATGCGCGGCGCGCCGGCGTGCTCCGGCGCGCGCGGATTGCGCACAGCCAGGATCGCGAACGGTGCGCCGGCGGCAATGCGCTCGCCGAGCGCCGCGGCTGTGATGAAGACGCTGTCGCGCGGGTCCATGCGGATATCCTCAGACCAGCGCCAGCACGCCGCGATGGTCGAGCGCGAGCGGCGGCGCGTCAGGCCGCGCGGCGAAGGCCTCGACCGGGTGGAACAGATACAGCCAGGGCGGGTTGTCGTGCAGCCGGCGCAGGCACGTCGCATAGGCCTGCGCGCGCGCCTCGATGTCCATGGTGCGGGCGGCCTCGGCGACCAGGGGTTCGAGCACCGGGTCCTCGAAGCCCTGCCACCACTGGCCCTGCACGGTCGCGGAGATCTTGTCGTTCAGCACCCTGAAAGTGGAATGCGGCGAGCTGTCGAAGATGGCGAGGTCTCCGATCTGCCCGCGCCCGACCTGGCGGGCGTAGTCCGGGCGGTCCGGTTCGGTCTGGATGCGCGCGGAAATGCCGGCGCGGGCGAGGTCGTGGGCGATCATCTCGCTGATCTGCGGCGCGCGCTCGGGCATGTGCAGCGGCGTGCGGATCACCAGTTCGCCCGTCGCGCCGGCCTGGTCGAACAGGGCACGCGCGGCGTCGGGGTCGTGCGGGATGGGCGACAGCCCGGCTTCCCGATGCCCCAGGTGGAAGGGGCTGACGATGGTCGATGCCGGCACGCCCAGGCCGTGGAACAGCGTGTCGATGATGGCGCCCGCATCGACCGCGAGGTTCACCGCGCGGCGCGCCGCCGGATGGATGAACGCACCGCGCCGGCATTCGAGGTAGTACATCACCGACAGGGTGTTCGCCGCGTGCCCCCAGCGCAGCCCCGGGTCCCGCATGCGCAGCTCGGGCAGGCGCTCGAGGTTGGTCGCCGCATCGGCCGCGCCTTCCGCCACCATGCGGTGGCGCCCCTGCGGATCGGGTTCGGCGACCAGGCGGATGCGCGAAGGCGTGCGGCCTCGGTCCACCGCCTCCAGCAGCGCATGCGATCGCGGCGCGTGGTCCGTCACGCGATACGGGCCGGTGCCGAGCGTCATGCCGCCATCGGGCGCGGCGCGCATGACGAAGAACTCGGCGAGGATCTCGGGCAGGTCGGCGACCGGCTCGGGCGTTGAGATCGACAGCATCCCCGGCCCTTCCGGCGTGATGCGCGCGTTGGCCAGGTACCGCGCATAGGGCCAGGGCATGCCGAACATGTCGATGCCGCGCAGATGGGCGCCGATGGTCTCCGCCACGTCCTCGGCGGTGCAGGCCGCGCCGTCGTGGAACGTGGCGCCGGGCCGCAGCGCGAACTGCCAGGCGCGGCCATCCTCCTCATGCGCCCAGGCGGCGAGCAGCCCCGGTTCGACGCGCCCGTCGCGCCAATGGCAGAGCGGTTCGAAGACGAGGGAGCGCAGGGTCAGGATGGAGGTGTCGTCGGTGACGCGCCCGAGCGGGAGGAACTCCACGCGCTCAAGCGCCAGCGTCAGCACCATGCCCTGCGATCCCCCCGCCCAGCGCCGCCCCTTCGGCAAGATTGTCGGGGATGGCGATGACCATTCCACGACTCCCGGTTCATTTCCACTGTGACGGCCACGGAGCGCCGCCGCCTTGTCTCGGCCGCGCGGACATGGAACCTATCGGGTTCGGCGCTGCGGCGAGGGGAGTGCGGATGATCGAGGACGACAAGACGGCGCGGCAGCTCTACGCAGCATTCAAGGCCGCGCCGACCCGCCGGCGCTTCGGCTTCGGCCGGCGCGCCGCGGTGGTGAACATCGACGTGCAATGCGCCTATACGCAGCCGCAGACCTACGCCACCGCCTATGAGACCGACCCGCGGCAGATCGAACACATCAATGCTGTCAGCGCTGCCATCCGCGCGCGGTCCTGGCCAGTGGTCTGGACCTATGTCGCGTACCTGCCATCGGGCGAGGATTGCGGCGTCTGGGGCACGCGCACCGACACCCCCGACAGCCTGCAGAACATCAAGGAAGGCTCGCCGCGCGCGCAGCTGGATCCGCGCACGCAGCGCGCGGCGTCGGACATCGTGTTCAACAAGCGCATGGCGTCCGCCTTCTTCGAGACGCACTTCCGGTCGCTGCTGACCTTCCACCGCATCGACACCGTGATCGTCACCGGCGGATCGACCTCCGGCTGCGTGCGCGCGACGGTGGTCGATGGCCTGTCCTGCGGCTTCCGCATGATCGTCCCGGAGGAATGCGTGGCCGACAAGCACGAGAGCCCGCACTTCGCCAACCTGTATGACATGGCGGTGAAATACGCCGACGTGCTGCCGGTGGCCGACGTGCTGGCCGCCATCCCGACGCTGGAGGGCTGACGCCATGCTGAGCACGCAGAACCACTACGACTACATGCCCTGGCGGCGGCGCCCGAAGATCACCTGGCCCGGCGGCGCGCGCGTGGCCTTCTGGGTCGCGCCGAACATCGAGCACTACGAACTGTATCCCCCGCCCAATCCGCGCCGCCCGCCCTGGCCGCGGCCGTTGCCCGATGTCTCGGGCTATTCCTGGCGCGACTACGGCAACCGCGTGGGCTTCTGGCGCATGGCGGATGTCATGGCGAAGCACGGCGTGCGCGGTTCGGTCAGCCTGAACGTCGCGGTCTGCGACCACTACCCCGAGATCATCGAGCGCTGCTGCGAGCTCGAATGGGAGCTGTTCAGCCACGGCACCTACAACACCCGCTACTTCTACGGCATGACCGAGGACCAGCAGCGCGCGGTGATCCGCGAGAACCGCGAGACCATCCTGCGCGCCTCCGGCCAGTCGCTGGATGGCTGGCTGACCCCCGCGATTTCCAACGACGAGGCCACGCAGCACATCCTGGCCGAGGAAGGCATCAAGTACACGCTCGACCTGCTGCACGACGACCAGCCAACGCCGATCACGGTGCGTTCGGGCAAGCCGCTGGTGTCGATCCCGTATTCGCTGGAAGTGAACGACGTGCCGCTGCTGGTCATCCGCAACACGCCGCCCGATCGCTTCGCCGCCATCTGCAAGGCGCAGTTCGACCAGTTGTATGAGGAAGGCGCGGAATCCGGCACCGTCATGTGCATGCCGCTGCACCCCTTCCTGATCGGCCAGCCGCATCGCATCGCCGCGCTGGACGAGGTGCTGCGCCACGTCACCGGCCACGACAAGGTATGGCTCGCGACCGGGCGCGAGATCGCCGCGCACTACACGCAACACCACCTGGCCGCCCACCAGGCCTGGATCGCGGAGGGCACGCCATGAGCGGATTGCCGGCGGACTACCTGGAATACCCGCTGCGCAAGCGGGGGATGGACCACGAGA
The DNA here is from genome assembly GCA_001464375.1 of Rhodospirillales bacterium Ga0074136. Taxonomy (GTDB): domain Bacteria; phylum Pseudomonadota; class Alphaproteobacteria; order Acetobacterales; family Acetobacteraceae; genus Neoroseomonas. The sequence goes on from LNEW01000163.1 coordinate 31,157, forward strand.
TCTATCCCTACCGCGCGCTGCCCACCGCGAAGCCCGTGCAGTGGCAGGGCGGGGCGCGCGTCGCGCTCTGGATCACCGTGCATGTCGGGCATTTCCCGATGGACATGCCGCTCAAGCCCTTCATCGCGCCGGGGGGCATGGAGCGCCCCTACCCATCATTCTGGGACTACACGCAGCGCGACTACGGCAACCGCATCGGCATCTACCGCATGATGAAGGCGATGGCCGCGCGCAAACTGACCGCCACCGCGCTGCTCAGCGCTGCGCTGGCGCCGCTCTATCCGGTGCTGATGGACGACATCGAAGCCGCCGGGTGGGAGCCCGCCTGCGCCGGCCTCGACATGGGCCACCTGCATCACGGCCAGGTGCCGGAAGCCGAGGAAGCCGCGACGGTGAAGCAGGCCGCCGCCCTGCTGCGCGCGCGCTTCGGCGATGCGGTGCGCGGCTGGCATTCGCCGGCGCATTCGGAATCGCCCCGCACGCTGGACCTGGTGGCCGCCGAGGGCTTCGACTGGACCAGCGGCTGGCTGAACGACGACATGCCCTATGGCATGGCGACCGCGTCCGGCCCGTTGCTGGCCATGCCGGTGCCGCAGGACCTGGCCGACCAGCGCACGCTGCAGCAGCAGAACATGGCGACCGAGGATTTCTGCAACGCGGTCCTCGCCGCCCATGCCGCCCTGGATGCGGAAGCCGCGGCCACCGGCGGCGGACGTATCCTGACGCTGTCGGTCACGCCCTGGCTGATGGGGCAGCCGCACCGCATCCGCGCCTTCGGGGCGATGCTGGATGCGATCCTGGAGAAAGGCAGCGTGTGGAACGCGACCGGTTCGGCAATCGCCGAGGCTTGGCGCGCGCAGCAGCGGTAGCGGCGCGCCCCGGGCCGGCCGCCTTTCGCGGCGGCTTACGCGCCTTGGGGTCGCGAGCGTCGTCCCCCGGCACCTGATTGGGGCGTGCCCTACCGGGAAGACGGCGGCGGCGGCGTCGCGGGCTGCGTCGGCGGCGTGCCGGTGATGCGTTCGCCCTGGCGGGCCGTCCATTCGCCCGCCCCCTGCATCTGCTGGCCGGACCAGCGGAGTGCCCGCCCGACCGCCGAACCGCTTTCCTCCGCGGCCCGTTCCAGCGCCTGGCCGGTCTGACCGGCGGCGCGATCCACGGCGGCGCCGGTGCGTTCGCCGACGCCAGGCTGGCGCGCGGGTGCGGCATCGGCCGGCGGCGCAGGGGCGACCTGGGGCAGGGGCACCGGCGGCGGCAGGCTGCCTGCGCCCTGCGCCAGCGCAGGTACGGCAGCGACCGCGAGCAGGAGAGCGGCAGGGATCACGCGCATCTTGGATCTCCAGAGGGCCGCGGCGCCATCATCGAGCAAGCACCGTGCCCGGGAAGATGATGGCGCGCCATCGTGACGACAACAGGGCGTTGCGCGGCCTTCCGTGCCCGTTCGCGAATGCCCCCGACGGCGCATCCCGGGGTGCGGCACCGGCCCGCCCGGCCACCCGTCAAGCGTAGCCGCGCGGCGAGGCAGGCTCAGCCACGCGTTCAGTTCCCGAAGGCCCATTCCCCCGCGCGGCGCAGCCGGCGGCCGGTCCGGTCCGCCGCGCGCTCCAGCGCCGCCCCGGTGCGCCGCGCACCACGTTCGACTGCCGCGCCACTGCGCTGGGCGGCGCGTTCCACCGCGCGGCCGCTGCGCTGCACCGCACCGTCCGATGCCGCCGCCGGCAGAGCTGTTGAACTGGCGATCATGGCCAGGATCAGGGCGCGTCGCGTCATGCGCCGAAACTGGGCAGGTCGCGCCGCCGGGTCAAGCGTCCAGCCGGATGCCGAGCTCGCGGATCAGCGGCCGCCACCGCGCGTTCTCCGACGCCACGAAGGTCTCGAATTCGGCCGCTGACCAGCCGGTCGTCTGGATGCCCAGCGCCCGCATGCGCGATTGCACCTCCTCCGACGCCACAGCCCGCACCAGTTCGGCGTTCAGCCTAGCCACCACCGGCGCCGGCACGCCGCGCGGCACGCTGATGCCCTGCCAGCCGACCGCCACCGCATCGTGGCCCATCTCGCGCAGGGTGGGCACGCCAGCCGCCTCGGCGGTGCGCGCCTCGCTCACCCGTCCGTCGCGGATGAAGGGCAGGCCCGTCGCGGTGTCGATCATCACCAGGTCCACGCTGCCACCGAGCAGGTCCTGCATGGCGGCCTGGCCGCCGCGATAGGGCACGTGCTCGGCCGCCAGGCCGGACCGCCGCTTGACCAGTTCCATCGCCAAATGGTGCGGGGAGGCGACGGCCGGCGTGCCGTAGGTCGGTGCGCGCCGTCGCGATGCCGCGACCAGCGCGGCGAAGTCGCCGAATGGCGCATCGGCACGGCACACGATGTACAGCGGGAAGCGTCCGATGAATCCCACGCCCGTGAAGTCGCGGTCCGGATCATACGGCAGGCGCGCATACAGCGCCGGGTTGTAGACCAGGATGCCGTTGTCGACGTGCATCCAGGCGTGGCCGTCGGCGGGCGCGCGCGCGGCGATCTCGCTGGCCAGCACGGCGCCACCGCCCGGGCGGTTCTCGACCACCACCGGCTGGCCCAGCCGCGGCGCCATCTGCGCCGCCAGCAGGCGGGCAAAGACATCCGACGGACCGCCGGCGGGATACCCGACGATCAGGCGGATCTGGCGGTCGGGCCAAGCCGTTTGGGCGCGCGCCAGGGCGGGCGTGACGGCCAGCCCCATTCCAACCAACCCGCGTCGTCCGATCATGGGGCAGCCATCCTTCGCATCGGGGTCAATCTAGACGGTGCGATGCGTCCGCCAAAGGGGCCAGCGGCGTGTCAGCTCCGCATGAGCTTGGGTCCCTACCCGCTCCTCTCACCCGGCCAGCCAGCCTCGGTATCCTGGTTGGGTGTCGGGGTGGGGGGCGGGAAAGTGCCGGGCTTCGGAATGCGCCTCATGGCGCATTGCCAGCGGGTCTCTCATGCCACCACCGATCCCGGGTCGCAGTTGGCGCCGCAGACCACCACGCCGACCCGCGCGCCCCTGGGCGGCGCGAAGACGCCCGACAGCACGGCGGCCAGGGCGGTCGCGCCGCCCGGCTCGGCCACCACCCGCAGCCTGTCCCACAGCCAGCGCTGCGCGTTGCGGATCGCGTCGTCCTTCAACACCACGCACTGGCCGCCTTGCTCCCTCATGATCCGGAAGGCGAGCGCGCCCGCGCGGCGCGCGCCCAGGCTGTCGGCCGCCACGCCGCCGGAGGGCGCATCCATCGGCTGGCCGGCCATGGCGGCCACCAGCAGCGTGGGGCATTCGTCGGGCTCGACGATCACCACCCTGGCGCGGTCGCGATACCACGACGCGATGCCGCCATAGAGCCCGCCACCCCCCGCCGCCACCAGCACATGCGTCAGGTCCGGGGCATCCGCCTCGAACTCCAGGCCAACGGTGCCCTGGCCGGCCAGGACGTCCGGCTGGTCGTAGGCATGGACCACCAGGGCGCCCGTCGCGGCGGCGCGGGCTTCGGAGGCCTGGCGCGCCTCGTCATAGGCGGCGCCACCAACGGTCAGGGTGGCGCCGGTCGCGGCGATGCGCGCGCGCTTCGCCGCGGGGGTGATCTCCGGGACGAAGATCTCGGCCGTGATGCCCAGCACCTGTGCCGCATGGGCCACCGCCAGCCCGTGATTGCCGCCCGAGGCCGCGACCACCCCCGCCGGCGGCACCCGCGCCGAGAGGATGCGGTTGAAGGCGCCGCGCGGCTTGAACGACCCGGTCACCTGCAGTTGCTCGAGCTTCAGGGCCAATGGGTGCTCGAGGCCCGTCTCGGCGGGCGGCAGCCGGATGACCGGCGTGCGCCGGACATGCGGGGCGATGCGGTCGGCGGCGGCGCGGATGTCGTCCTGGGTCGGCATGGGGCGAAGGGTGGCAGCGGCCCCCCTCTGCGTCCATCGGGCGCGTCCATCAGGCGGCGCTTTTCAGCTGGTCCTTTTCGGGGTGCCCCATTTCTGCCATGGTCCGCCGCCTGACGGGATGACCCAGCTGGGATGCGTGTCCACGGAAGCTGCGTTGCGCGCGAGGGATCGGCGGTGCTGGTGCTGGGTCCTCCCGGCTGCGGCAAGTCCGACCTTGCGCTGCGCCTGATCGGCCGGGGCTTCATGCTGGTGGCCGACGACCAGGTATTGCTGGATGGCCGCGCGGTCGGTGCGCCGGAAGCCCTGCGCGGCCTGCTGGAGGTTCGCGGCCTGGGCATCTTCGAAGGCCTGCCGGTCGCCGAGGGTGCAGTGCTGGCTCTGGTGGTCGACCTGGTGCGGCCCGATGGCGTGGCGCGCATGCCGCTGCCGGCAGCCTGGGCGCCGGCCGGCGTGCCGCGCATCGCCCTGCATGGCTTCGAGGCCTCGGCCTGCGACAAGCTCGCCTGGGCGCTGGATGCCGCGATGGGGCAGCGCGCCCAGCGCGCCGGGGCCTTCGCGGCCTGATGGACACGGCCCCGCCCGCGCGCCGCCAGGTCGTACTGGTCACCGGGCTGTCGGGGGCCGGCAAGGCCTCGATCCTGCGGGTGCTGGAGGATCTCGGCTACGAGACCGTGGACAACCCCCCGCTGTCGGTGCTCGAGGCCCTGGTCGGCGACGGCACCCAGCCGCTGGCCGCCGGGGTGGACAGCCGCACGCGGGATTTCGACGCGCAGGCAGCGCTGCGGCTGCTCGACCGGCTGCGCCTGCGGACCGACATCACCGCCTCGCTGGTCTTCGCCACCGCCGAGGCTGACGTGCTGCTGCGCCGCTTCACCGAGACGCGGCGGCGGCACCCGATGGCACCGGGCGGCCCGCTCGGCTCCACGGTGGCCGACGGAATCGCCCGGGAATCTGCCCTGTTGGCGCCGCTGCGCGAGACCGCCGAACTGCTGGTCGACACCTCCGACCTGCCGCTGCCGGACCTGCGCCGCATGATCGAACGCCGCTTCGGGGTCGAGGGCGCGCCCGGGATGGGCGTGTCGGTGCTGTCCTTCGCCTTTCCCAAGGGCTTGCCGCGCGAGGCGGACCTGGTGTTCGACCTGCGCTTCCTGCGCAACCCGCATTATGTCGATGCGCTGCGGCCGCTGACCGGGCGGGACCCGGCGGTGGCGGCCTTCATCGAGGCCGACCCCGACTTCGCGCCCTTCTGGCGCTGCATGACCGAAATGCTCAGGCCGCTCTTGCCGCGCTACGCGCAGGAGGGGAAGAAGTACCTGACCATCGCGCTCGGCTGCACCGGCGGGAAGCACCGCTCGGTCCTGGTGGCGGAGCACCTGGCACACCACTTGATCTCACAGGACTGGCGGGTGGAACTGTTCCACCGCGAGTTGTCGGCCGGAGCGGCGCCGGACCCCCAGGCAGGGGGGCGCGCCGCCGGCCGCGAAGCGGGGCGGGAGGCCCTGACACAGGTATCATGATCGGCATGGTTCTGGTCACCCACGGCCGTTTGGCCGAGGAGTTGCGGCACGCCATGGAGCACGTGGTCGGCCCGCAGCAGGGTGTCGAAACGGTCTGCATCGGGCCCGATGACGACATGGAGCATACGCGCGCCGATATCCGGCGCTCGATCGACGCGGTCGACCAGGGCGACGGGGTCGTGGTGCTGACCGACATGTTCGGCGGGACGCCATCCAACCTGGCCATGCAGATGACCGGCCAGGGCCGGCCCGTCGAGGTACTGGCCGGGGTGAACCTGCCGCTGCTGGTCAAGCTCGCAAAGCTGCGCGGCACCGAGCCCCTGGCCGAAGCGGTGGACCACGCCATGGCCGCCGGGCGCAAATACATCGCCAGCGGCAAGGACGTGGCGGCAGGCACGCCGCCGCGTCCCAACGGAGGAAGCGGCCAATGAGCGACCGGGCTGACGAGACCGCCGCCAGGACCGATGCCGGGCTCACGGCCGATGGCTGCGGCTGCGACCCCGGCCCCTCGGGCCTGGTGCTGCGGCGGTCGGTGGTGATCCCGAACAGCCGCGGCCTGCATGCCCGCGCCGCCGCCAAGCTGGTGACCATGGCCGAACGCTATTCCGCCTGCGTCAACGTGCTGCGCAACGGCGAGAGCGTGCCGGCGTGCTCCATCATGGGCCTCATGATGCTGGGCGCCGGCCAGGGCGCCGAGATCATGATCGAGGCCGAGGGCTGGGACGCCAAGGAAGCGCTCGAGGCGGTCGCCGGCTTGGTCGAGGCCGGTTTCCATGAAGACTGATCCGTCGAAGGGCAAGTCGAAGGGAAAGGGCCGCGAGGTCGCGATTCCCGGCATCGCGGTCTCGCCCGGGGTCGCGATCGGGCTGGTCTTCGACACCTCCGACCCGCCGGCCGAGGCACCGCGGCGCAAGATCGCGCCCGATGCGATCGAGGTGGAGCGGCAGAAGCTCGCCGCCGCGACGGCGTTTTCGCGCAAGCAGATCAGCAAGCTCAAGACCCGCATCGGCGTGCTGCCCGAGGAAGCGCAGGAGGAAATCGCCCCGCTGCTGGACGCGCACCTGATGATGCTGGGCAATTCCCGGCTGATCCGCGGCGCGCGCAAGCGGATCGAGTCCGAGCTGCTGGGTGCCGAGACCGCGGTGGGCGACGAGGCCGAGGGGATCATCGCCGCCATCCAGGCGATCAAGGACGACGACAAGGCCGGCCTGGCGCGCCGCGCGACCGAGGTGCGCGACATCGCCCGGCGCCTGGTGCGCAACCTGACCGCGACCCCGTTCCGCAGCCTCAAGGACCTGCCGGAAGGCTGCATCCTGGTGGCGGAGGAACTCACGCCGGCCGACGCGGCGCTGCTCGACCCCGCGCGCATCGCGGGTGTGGCGACCGAGGAAGGCGGTGCCGACGGCCATACCGCCATCATGCTGCGCGCGCTGGGCATCCCCGCGGTGCTCGGCGCCCATGGGCTGACCGAGGCCGCCGAGCGCGGTGATCCCGCGGTGCTGGATGGGGCGGCGGGCCGCGTCACGCTGCATCCTTCCGCCGCCACGCTGGCCGGGGCCAAGGACCGCCTGGCGGCCTTCGCGCGCGAACGGACCAAGCTGGGCAAGCTGCGCCGCCTGCCGGCCGAGACCACCGATGGCGAACAGGTGGAGCTGCAGGCGAACCTGGAGATCCCGCAGGAGCTGCCGCTGATCGCGCAGGCCGGCGCGCAGGGCATCGGCCTGCTGCGCACCGAATTCCTGTTCATGAACCGCGAGGACCTGCCCGACGAGGACGCCCAGGTCGAGGCGTATACCCAGGTGGTCGAGGCGATGGAGGGCCTGCCGGTCACCATCCGCGTGCTCGACTGGGGCGGCGAGAAGGACATGGAGGCGCTGGCCGAGGGCGTGGTGCCGGTGCATGCGGGTGGCAATCCCGCACTCGGCCTGCGCGGGCTGCGCATGCTGCTGAAGCGCCCGGAATTGCTGGAGGTGCAATTCGCCGCCGTGCTGCGCGTGGCCGCTGCCGGCGCCGACGGCAATGTGCGCCTGCTGCTGCCCATGGTGACGATCCCGGAGGAAGTGCGCCAGGCGCGCGAGATCTACGAACGCGTGGCGCGCCGCCTGCGCCGGCGCGGCGAACGCCTGCCGGAGAAGCTGCCGCCGCTCGGTGTGATGATCGAGACGCCGGGTGCGGCGCTGGCCGCCGATGCCATCGCGCTGGAGGCGGATTTCTTCGCCATCGGCACCAACGACCTGGCGATGTACACGCTGGCGGTGGACCGTGCCGAGGCGGAGGTGTCGCATCTTTACGACCCGCTGCACCCCGCGGTGCTGCGGTTGGTGCAGTTCGCGACGGAAGCGGCGCTGCGCCTGCGCATGCCGGTGTCGATCTGTGGCGAGATGGCGGGCAACCCGCTGCTGACGCCGCTGCTGCTGGGGCTGGGCGTGCGGACGTTCTCGATGAACGCGAGCGCCATTCCGCGGGTGAAGCAGGCGGTGCGCGGGCTGGATATCGGCGACTGCGCGCGTTTCGCGCGCCGCGTGATGGAGCAATCCGACCCCGCGCGCATCCGCGAGCTGGTGGCCGCCTTCGCCGACGGGGTGACCGAGCGGGCGTGATCCGCGCGATGTGACAGGGCGCGCGTATCCGCGCGACAGGACCGGGCGCGCGTAATTCGCGCGACAGGACCGGGCGCGCGTAATTCGCGCGACAGGACCGGGCGCGCGTAATTCGCGCGACGCACCCGCCGGCGGGGAAGCATTGGCAGGGCGGCTGCGTTGGATAGGCACGCAGCGGAGATGATCGCCATGACAGCCTTTCGTCGCCTGACGCTTTTGGCCGGCCTGGCTGCCGTGCTGGCGCCGGCCCCGGTGGTGGCCGAGAGCCAGTCCTCGGATTCCTCGTCGAACTGTTCGAATGGTCGGTGCACGCGGGTCGACCGCCTGGTGATCGAGGATCGCCATGGCCGGCGCGGCTGGGTGCGCACGGAGAGCTGGCGCGAGCGCGACGGGCGCGTCCCGCGCGGCTACGGGCAGGGCGCCCCCGGGCAATTGCCGGAGTGGCGCCAGCCGCGCCGCAGCCGGGATGATGACGACGACGACTGATAACTATCGCACGAGGGATTTACCGTGGTGCGCATGGACGCCGGGCGGGCCGCGACCCGGACCATCGTGCGCTTGTATGGCCGCCGCCTGCCATGGCAGCGCCATCGTTGCGCCCTGCAACCGCCCACTGGCGCCGCGATCCTGGCTCCCGTCATCGAGGGAGCTCGACCGCCATGCGCCAGATCCGCCGTGCCGCCGTGACGGGGCTTTTCGCGTTGTGGCTCGCGCCGCTCTCGGCGGTGGCGGAGGCGCCGAACGGCCCCTGCTGCCGCGGCGACCGGCCGCTACGCGCCGAGGCCGCCGTGGCACCTGGGCGGGATGAACAGGCCGAGGCGCGGGACGAGCAAGGCGACGCGCGGCGCTGAGGCAGGTTCGGCGCAGCCCGCCGACCCTGCCGCCACGGGGCTGCGCATTGCCCGTTGGGATTCCGCCGGCCCATGGGGTTTGGCGCCCGGCGAAGCGGCAGCCGCCGAGGCGCGCGCGGCGGAGCGCTGCTGCGGCCGCAGGCCATTGAAAGTCTACGGACACGGATTGGGGGTCGGCATGGCCCGGCCGGGGCGGCCGATGGCTGGTGCGGGCATCGCAAGGGGGCGGCTGGCCGTCACCCCTTCGCGTCCGGCCGTTTTGGCATAAAGATATCCTTATATGTGATCCGTGCCCCTGGCCTGCCGCGTCGCCCCGTGCTACCGCCGCGCCACACGCAGACCGACACGAAAGACCCAAGCGCATGTCCGCAGCCCCTGACTACGTCGTGAAAGACCTTTCCCTGGCCGATTGGGGCCGGAAGGAAATCGCGATGGCCGAGGACGAGATGCCCGGCCTGATGGCCACCCGCGCCGAATACGGCGCCAAGCAGGTGCTCAAGGGCGCGCGCGTCGCCGGCTGCCTGCACATGACCATCCAGACCGCCGTGCTGATCGAGACGCTGCAGGCGCTCGGCGCGGAGGTGCGCTGGTCGTCGTGCAACATCTTCTCGACCCAGGATCATGCGGCGGCCGCGATCGCCGCGACCGGCACGCCGGTCTTTGCCATCAAGGGCGAGACGCTTCCCGAATACTGGCAGTACGTGAAGCGCACCCTGGAATGGGGCGATGGCGGCACGCCGAACGTGCTGCTGGACGATGGCGGCGACATGACGCTGCTGGTCCATTACGGCCTGCGCGCCGAGCAGGGCGACGTTGCCTTCCTCGAGAAGCCGACCAATGAGGAAGAGGAAGTCTTCTTCGCGCTGATCAAGGAATGCCTTGCGACCAAGCCGGGCTGGTTCGCCGAGCTGGCGAAGAACATCGTCGGTGTCTCCGAGGAGACGACGACGGGCGTGCATCGGCTGTACACCATGGCGAAGGACGGCAAGCTGCTGTTCCCCGCCATCAACGTGAATGACAGCGTCACCAAGTCGAAGTTCGACAACCTGTACGGCTGCCGTGAGTCGCTGGTGGACGCGATCCGCCGCGGCACCGACGTGATGATGGCCGGCAAGGTCGCGATGGTTTGCGGCTTCGGCGATGTGGGCAAGGGCTCTGCTGCCTCGCTGCGCAATGCCGGCTGCCGCGTCATGGTCAGCGAAGTCGATCCGATCTGCGCGCTGCAGGCGGCGATGGAAGGCTATGAGGTCGTGACGATGGAGCAGGCCGCCCCGCAGGCCGACATCTTCGTCACCGCCACCGGCAATGTGGACGTCATCACGGTCGACCACATGCGCGCGATGAAGCACCGCGCCATCGTGTGCAACATCGGCCACTTCGACAGCGAGATCCAGGTTGCCGGCCTGAAGAACTTCAAGTGGGACAACATCAAGCCGCAGGTGGACGAGATCGAGTTCCCCGACGGCAAGAAGATGATCCTGCTGTCCGAAGGCCGCCTGGTGAACCTGGGCAATGCGACCGGCCACCCGTCCTTCGTGATGTCGGCGTCCTTCACGAACCAGACGCTTGCCCAGATCGAGCTGTGGACCAACCCGGGCAAGTACGAGAAGAAGGTGTACGTGCTGCCCAAGCACCTCGATGAGAAGGTGGCGATGCTGCATCTCGCGAAGGTGGGTGCGACGCTCACCACCATGTCGAAGCAGCAGGCGGATTACATCGGCGTGGCGCCGCAGGGGCCGTTCAAGGCCGAGCAGTACCGGTACTGAAGGCAGGAAGGTCGGGGGAGGGAACTCCCCCGACCTTCACGCCACCTCAAACAATCCGGCCGCGCCCTGCCCACCGCCGACGCACATCGTCACCACGACGAATTTCGCGCCGCGCTTCTTGCCTTCGATCAGCGCGTGCCCGGCCATGCGCGCGCCCGACATGCCATAGGGATGGCCGATCGAGATCGCGCCGCCATCCACGTTCAGCCTCTCCTGCGGGATATAGATCACCTGGCAGGCGAAGGCCTCGTTCAGCTCCCACAAGCCGATGTCGTCCATCTTGAGCCCGTGCTGCGCCAGCAGCTTCGGCACCGCGAAGACCGGGCCGATGCCCATCTCCCCCGGGTCGCAGCCGGCCACCGCCATGCCGCGATAGATGCCGAGCGGATGCAGGCCGCGGCGCGAGGCTTCCGCTTCTTCCATCAGCACGGCGGCGGAGGCACCGTCCGACAGCTGGCTCGCGTTGCCGGCGGTGATGAAGCGGCCTTCCTTCACCACCATGCCATCCTTGAAGACCGGCTTGAGCGACTTCAGCCCTTCCAACGTGGTGTCGGCGCGGTTGCCTTCGTCGCGCGCCAGCGTGGTGGGGACGTCCTTGCTCTCCCCGGTCTCGCGGTTGACCAGCTTCATCACGCTGGCCAGCGGTACGATCTCGTCGTCGAAGGCGCCGCGGGCCTGGGCGGCGGCGGTGCGCATCTGGCTGGCGAAGGCGTAGTCGTCCTGCGCGTCGCGCGACACGCCGTAGCGGTCCGCGACGATCTCGGCGGTCTCGAGCATGGACATGTACAGCGCGGGCACGCGTTCCATCAGCGCCGGATCGGCGCGGCGATACCAGTTGGCCTTCTCGTTCTGCACCAGCGAGATCGATTCCAGCCCGCCGCCGACCGCGACCTGCATGCCGTCATGCAGGATCTGCTTCGCCGCGGCAGCGATCGCCATCAGGCCGGAGGAACATTGGCGATCGAGGCTCATGCCCGGCACGCTGTCGGGCAGCCCCGCCGCCAGCGCCACCTGGCGCCCCACATTCGATCCCTGGCAGCCCTGCTGCAGCGCCGCGCCCATGATGACGTCCTCGACCTCGGCCGGGTCCAGCTTCGCGCGCTCCACCGCCGCGCGCACGGCGTGCCCGCCCAGCGTCTGCGCGTTGGTGTCGTTGAAGGCGCCGCGATAGGCACGCCCGATCGGCGTGCGGGCGGTCGAGACGATGACGGCGCTGCGCATTGGCGCTTCCTTCCCTGCCTGCTTCTTGCAGGCAGGGTAGCGCAATCGTTCAGGGGGCGCCCAGCCGCTTCCACACGCCATCCGCGGTGGCGACGATGCGGCTGCCGACGGTTATCTGCCCGCGCACGAACACGACCGAGCGCGTGGCGCGCACCGCCTCGCCACGCGCTTCCAGGAATTCGCCGGCCTTGGCGCCCGAGACGAAATGCGTGTTGAGCTGGATGGTCACCACAGGCCCGCGCTGCGCAGCTTCCCAGCAGGTCGCGCCGAGGATCTGGTCAAGGAACGTCACCAGCATCCCGCCATGGATGATGCCATGCGCATTGCCGTGGCGCGGCTCAGCGACCAGGCCGTAGGCCCAGCCGTCGCCCTCCTTCTTCGACCAGAAAGGGCCAACGAGTTCGGGGAAGCCGTCATTGTGCCAGTGCAGGTGCTTCCAGCCATGGGCGGCGGGGTCGAATTGCGTGTCGGTCATCGGCAGGAATTCGCGCAGCGGGCTGGCGGCGTCAATCCGCGGTGGTAGCGTGGTGGGATGAAACTGTTCCACGCGCCCGGTTCCCCCTATGCCCGCATCGCCCGGATGGCGGTGATCGAACTCGGCCTGCAGGACCGGGTCGCGGTCGAGGAAGCGACGCTGCGCGACCCGGCTTCCGTGCTGCTGCCGCACAATCCGGTGGGGCGCGTGCCGTCGCTGCTGCTGGCGGATGGCACGACCATCACCGAGACCACGCCGGTGCTGATGGCGCTCGATTCGCTGGTGGCGCCCGAGCGCCGCCTGCTGCCGGGCGCGGACCGTCCGCGCGCGTTGGCGGGCTACGGCCGCGTGCTCGGCATGATGGACGGCATCGCGGTGTGGAACCGCGAATTGCGGCGGCCGGAGCATGAACGCTCGCCGGGCGTGATCGCGCTGGAGGCGTTGCGCGCGGTGCGCGTGGCCGACGCGCTGGAGCGTGATGTCGCGACGGGCGTCTTCGCGCAGCACGATGCCGCCTGGTTCGCGCTGGTGGCGATGCTGGGCTATTGCGAGCGACGCCACACGACCTTCAATTGGCGCCAGGGGCGGCCGACGCTGTCGGCGTGGTTCGACGCGGCACAGCCCCGCCCGAGCGTGGCGCAGACCGTGCCGCCCGCCGGGATGGGCGGCAGCGCGCCGCCTCTGCGCTGATCAGCCAGGCATGCGTATGCCGCGGCGGCGAATGAGGCCGCCCCACTTCTCCGATTCCGCCGTCCAGTAGGCGGCGAATTCCGCCGGGCTGCTGCCGACCGGGTCGGCGCCCTGCGCGATGATCTGCTGGCGGAAGGCGGCGTCCGTGACGGCGGCGCGCACCGCCTGCGACAGCCGCGTGGTGATCGCCTCCGGCAGGTTGGCCGGTGCCATCAGCGCCATGTCCGTGGAGGATTCGAAGCCCGTCACGCCGGCTTCCTGCAGCGTCGGCACATCCTGCGCGAGTGGCGATCGGGTGGCGGTGCTCACCGCCAGCAGCTTCAACGTGCCGCCGGCGCGGTGCGGCAGTGCGGTGATGGCATCGATGAAGGACATCTTGGTCTCGCCCGCCAGCACCGCCTGCGCCGATGGCGCGCCGCCGCGATAGGGCACGTGCACCATGTTGAGCCCGGCGGCCGCCATCAGCAATTCGGTGGCGAGGTGGCTGGTCGCACCGATGCCGGCGGATGAGAAGTTGATCTCGCCCGGCCGCGCACGGACATAGGCGAGGAATTCCTGGATGGTGTTCACCGGCACCGAGGGATGCACGCAGACCGACTGCGCCGTGCGCGCCACCAGGGAAATGCCGGTGAACGCCCCGCGATTGTCATAGGGCAATGGGCTGATCAGGTGCGGCGCGATGGCATAGGTGCTGTTGGTCGCGAACAGCAGCGTGTACCCGTCGGGTCGCTGCTGTGCGACATGGTTGTGGCCGATGGTGCCCGAGGCGCCGGCGCGGTTCTCGACCACGAAGTTCTGCCCGAACACCGTGGTGAAGCGCTGCGCGAAAAGCCGCGTCATGGTGTCCGACGATCCGCCGGCGGGCCACGGGTTCACCATGGTGACCGGCCGCGCAGGCCAGGGCGCCTGCGCTTGCGCGCTGCGCAGCGCCGGCACGGCGAGGGTTGCGGCAAGCAGTGCGCGGCGATTCAGCGTGATCATGGCGTGGCCTCCTGGGGGGTCGGAAGGTCGATGACGAGGTTGCGGAAGGCGTCCACCACGGCGGTGGCGCCGGGCGGGATGGCGCAGGTGGATTCGCGTTCCTCCACCAGCGCGGGGCCGGCCAGCGTCGCGCCCGGACCAAGCGCGTAGCGGTCATAGACCGCGCAATCCTGCCAGCCATGGGTTTCGAACAACGCGCGTCGCGTCCCGCGCCGGGCGGTGCGGCCCTCGATGATATTGGCACCCTTCATGTCGATGTCGCGCCCTGGCGCGGCGGCGGCAAGGCGCCAGGTCATCGCCTCGATCGGCAATTCATCCAGCGCGCGGCCGAAGCGTTCGCGATAGGAGGCCAGGAAGGATTCGCGAATCGCAGGCAGGTCGGCGGCGGTCGGCGTCAGCGTAGGGAGCGGCACCGGGATCTCGAAGCCCTGACCGACGTATCGCATGTCGGCGGCGGGGCGGAACACTATGGTCGACGGGTCAGCCCCCGCGCCGGTCAGCAGCGCGCGCGCTTCCTCCACCATCTCGGCATAGAGCTCCGCCACCTTGGGCCAGTCGATGCGTTCGATCCGCCCGACCAGGGACCGCACCAGGTCGGTCGCCGGCGGCGCCACCAGGAAGCCCAGCGCGGAGGCCACACCGGCGCCGAGCGGCACCACCACGCGCTTCATCTTCAGCAGCCGCGCGAGGTCGCAGGCATGCACCGGTCCCGCGCCGCCGAAGGCGATCAGCGTGTAGCGCCGCGGGTCGCGGCCTTTCTCGGCCAGGTGCATGCGCGTAGCGGCCGCCATGGTCTCGTCCACGATGCGGCGGATGCCCAGCGCCGCGTCGTCCGGCGTGACGTTCAGCGATGTCGCAAGCCGATCGGTCACCGCGCGCTTCACCGCATCGAGGTCGAGGGCCATCTCGCCACCCAGGAAATAGGATGGGTCGAGGCGGCCGAGCACCAGGTCGGAATCGGTCACGGTCGGTTCCGTGCCGCCGCGCCCGTAGCAGATCGGGCCCGGCTTCGCGCCGGCGCTGCGCGGGCCGACCTTCATCAGGCCGGACCCTTCCTCGACGCGCGCGATGGACCCACCGCCCGCGCCGATCTCGATCATGTCGACCACGCTGACCTTGAGCGGCAGGCCCGATCCCTTCTGGAAGCGCCGCACGCGTCCCGCTTCGAATTCGAATTTGCGGTCGGGCGCGCCGTTTTCGATCAGGCACATCTTCGCGGTGGTGCCGCCCATGTCGTAGGACACGACGTGATCGAGGCCGGATTGCTTCGCCAGCCACGACGCCGCCATGGCACCCGCGGCGGGACCGGACTCGATCAGGCGGATCGGGTAGTCCTTCGCCTCCTGCACGGAAGCGATGCCGCCACCCGACAGCATCACATACAGTGCGCCGGTGACGCCCATCTCCGCGAGGCGTGCTTCCAGCCGGTCGAGGTAGCGCAGCATGCGCGGCTGCACATAGGCATTGGCACAAGCAGTGGAGATGCGTTCGAATTCGCGGATCTCGGGCGCCACCGACGACGACAGCGTGATGGCGATGCCCGGGTGCGCGGCGCGGACAATGTCCGCCGCGCGGCGTTCGTGCCGCGGGTCGCGCCAGGCATGCATGAAGCCGATGGCGATGGCTTCGACACCCTGCGCGACCAGCGCATCCGCCTGGCGGCGGACCGCGGCCTCGTCGAGCGGCTTCAGCTCGGTCCCATGGACATCGAGCCGCCCCGGCACCTCGAGCCGCAGCGCGCGCGGCACCAGCGTGGGCGCGGGTTCGAGGAACAGGTCGTACAGGTCGTAGCGGGTTTCCTTGCCGATCTCGATGGAATCGCGGAAGCCCTCGGTCGTCAGCAGCCCGACCTTGCAGCCGGTGCGCTCGATGATGGTGTTGGTGACCAGCGTGGTGCCATGCACCACCGAATGCAGCGCGCCGGGTGGCAGGCCGGTCTCCTCCAGCAGCCGCGCGATGCCGGCGATGATGGCTTCCGAGGGATCATCCGGCGTGGTCAGGCGCTTGCCGGTGGCCACCATGTTGCGCGTGGGGTCGTGCAGCACGAAGTCGGTGAAGGTGCCGCCGACATCCACGCCGATGCGCGCGGTTGCGTTCTGGCCAAAGGTCGCGCTCATGGCTTCACCCCGTAGTCGCGCGCCGCGCCTTCGGGCGTCACATAGCCATTGCGGATATCCTCAGCCAGCGCCGCCGGATCGCGATCTTTCGGGTCGCCGTATCCGCCGCCACCCGGGTAGTGCATGCGCAGCCGCGCACCGGCCGCGACCGTGCTGCGCGACTTCGGATGCGGGCGCGTGCCATCCGCCAGCTCGATCACCGCCGCCGCACCTGCGCTGCCGCCGAGCACGCCCTGCGCCGGATGGTCGCGCCGGTCCGACAGCAGCGACAGCCGCACTGCATCGGGCGCGCGCACCTCGATCTCGACATCCTGCCCGAGCCCGCCACGGAACCGTCCCGCACCGCCGGAATCCGGCAGCAACTGCTTCTTCCACACCAGCAGCGGCGCGACGGATTCGTACGCCTCGATCGACCCCGCGCCGACATTGGTCGGGAAGGCAGTGGTCGGCAGGCCGTCGCGATGCGGCGCCGCACCCATGCCACCGCTCGCGAACAATACCTGGGAGAAGCGGTCGCCCTCGATGTCATAGCCGCTGAACAGCGCGCGCATGGTCGGCGCGCCGCCGCATTCGGCGATGATGCGGTCGGGCATGATCGGCGCCAGCGCCTTGTAGATCGCACCCGCCAGCAGATGCCCCGTCAGCTGCCGTGCGGAGCACGGCGCGGGGAAGCGCGGGTTCAGGATGCTGCCGTCCGGCGCGGCGACGGTGATCGCCTGGTAGGATCCCTCGTTGCGCGGCGTGAAGGGATCCAGCGCGCACTTCACCGGATAGACCGAATAGGCGTGGGTGTAGTTCATCACGCAGTTGATGCCGCGATCCACCTGCCGCGATGTGCCGGCAAAGTCGATATGCATGGTGTCGTCGCGAATGGTGACTTCGCATTCGATGCGTGTGATCGCCTCGTCGAAGCCATCGGCTTCCAGCGTGCTGCGCCAGGTGCCGTCCGGCAGCGCCGCGATGGCGCGGCGCATCGCCGCATCGGTGCGCGCCGACAATGCGCGCGACAGGCCCTGCAGGTCCGGCAACCCGGTGTCGCCGAGGAATTCCGCAACGCCGCGCGCGCAGACCTGGTTCGCCACGACCTGCGCCTCGAGGTCGCCCATCACCTGGCGCGGGACGCGCACATTGGACAGCAGCACATCCACCAGGTCTTCGTTGCGCGTGCCTTCGCGATACAGCCGAGCCGGTGGGATGCGGATGCCTTCCTCGAACAATTCGCGGCAATCGGCCGACCACAGCGAGCCGCCGACATCGGGCGAATGCGCGATCGATCCCGCAAAGCCCACCAGCGCCCCGCGATGGAAGATCGGCGTGACTGCGGTGAAATCCGGCAAATGCCCGGTGGCGAGCCAGGGATCATTGGTGATGACACAATCGCCCGGCCGCCAGGTCTCGGCGGGAAAGCGCTCCAGGAAGTGCTTCGTCGTCTTCGGCAGGATGCAGGAAAACGAGGCGATACCGCCGGTATTCTCGCTGACGCTGTCGCCGTTGCGATCCATCAGCACCGTGGCGAAGTCGTTGGACTCGCGCACGATGGTGGAGAAGGCGGTGCGCAACAGGCCGGTGGCGGCCTCGTCGGCGATGGAGATCAACCGGGACCAGTGGATCTCGAGGCTGATGGGGTCGAAGGCGGCGTGATCGGTCATGGCGGTGATGGTTCCCGCGCCGCGCGGTTTGCGCAACCCCTGCTCAGCGTTGGGGCCGGGCCAGCGCCAGCGCCGCGCCGACCAACGCCGCGCCCGCCGCCAGCGGCCCGAAGCCCGCGAAGCCGAAGGCCACCATGACCCAGCCACCGATCGCCGTCGCGCCGAGCCAGCCGAAGCTTGCCGAGGTCACGTTCAGCCCGAGCACGGTCCCGCGCACCTCGTCCGGCACATTGGCCAGAGCCGCCATCAGGGAAGGCCGCGCGATCGCGTTGATGAAGATATACGCGAAGCCCATCGCGACGGTCGCGAACAGCCCGGGCACCCAGCCATACAGCACCAGCGCCACCACCGCGGACCCAAGCATCGCGCCCGCGAATACGTGCAGGCGGTTCGGCAGCCGGTCCGCCATCTGCCCGCCCACCACCGTGCCAAGGATATTGCCCAGCGCGATCACCGCGAGAGGGATTGCCACACCCGCCGGCGACAGGCCGTAGGACACCTGCAGGAAGGTCGCGAAATACACCACCGAGACGCCGTAGCAGACGCGCTCCGCCACCCCCATCGCGAGCAGCCGCAGCACCGGGCCGGTCATGGCGCCGCGCAGGCTCGGCCGTGCGGCGGAAGCAGCACGCACCGCACCAGCCGGGCGCAGCGTGGTGGCGAACAGACCCAGCGCCGCCAGCAGCGCGATCGCTCCCACGCCCAGGCTCACGCCACGCCAGCCGATGACGCTGCCCGCCCAGGCCGCGAGGGGCACGCCTACCAGCAACGACAAGGATTGCCCCGCCATCACCCAGCCCAGCGCGCGCCCTCGCTGGCGGTCCACCGTGCGCGCGGACGCCTCGGTCATGATCACGCCGGTGAAGCCGCCCGCGCAGGCGCCGGCCAGTGTCACCGCCAGCGCCACGCTCCAGTACTCCGGCGATGCCGCGACACCCACCAGGCACAGCGCCAGGCCGATCGGGCCACCGACCAGGAAGGGCCGCCGCCCCCAGCGATCCGACGCCGCGCCGGCCATCAGCGAGGTGATGCCCCAGGCGATCGACGTCATCGCCATCAGGTTCGCCACCATCGGCAGGCTGGTGCCGAGGTCGCGCGCCATGTCGATCAGGAAGGGCGCGCGCGTCGTGCCGCTGGATGACGCGGCGAACATGCCCAGGCACGCTGCCGCCAGCAGCGCCCAGGGCATGCTCGGGAGAGGCTGGGTCAGCCCGCGCCGGCCATCTTCGCGACGGTATGACCCAGCGCGCGGTCCAGCACCTCGACCAGCGTGTCGCATTCGGTGCGCGTGATCACCAACGGCGGTGAGAGCACGATGGTGTTGGAATGCCGCGACCCGCCGCCGGAGCGCCCGACGATCACGCCATTGGCCTTGCAGAATTCCACCACGCCCCCGACCAGCGCGCCATCGAGCTGCACCTTGCTCTCGCGGTCGGTCACCAGCTCGATGCCGATGAGCAGGCCCTTGCCGCGGATGTCGCCGGTGATGCCGTGCTTCCACAGCGCCGCGCGCAGGTTGTCCATCAGGTAGGCGCCCATGGTGGCGGCGCGTTCGGGCAGCTTTTCCTCGAGCATGATCTCGATGTTGCGCACCGCGACCGCCGCCGCCGCGGGGTGCCCACCATAGGTGTTCACCTGCATCACCTGGCGCGATTCCGCGACCTCGCCGAGGAAACTCTCGAAAACCCGGTTCTTCACCACCGTGGCGGCAATCGGCAGGTAGGCGGAGACGATCCCCTTCGCCACCGCCATGATGTCGGGGCTGATGCCGTAGTGCTGGTGGCCGAACATCTTGCCGGTGCGTCCGAAGCCGTTGATCACCTCATCGACATGCAGCAGCACGTCGTACTTCCGGCAGATGGCCTCGACCTTCAGCAGGTAGTCGTCCGGCGGCACAGCCACGCCCACGCCGGACATGATCGGTTCGACGATGACCTCGGCCACGGTCTGCGGACCCTCGGCCTGGATCGCGGCCTCGAAGGCGGTGGCGCAGGCCGTCTTGCAGGACGGGTATTCCAGGCCGTAGGGGCAGCGGTAGCAGGTGGGTGCCGGCACGTGGATGAACTCGCCCGCGAAGGGCTCGAACTTCATCTTGCGCTCGCCCATGCCGCCGGCCGCCAGCGTGGCGAGCGTGGTGCCGTGATAGGCGTAGTGGCGCGCGATGGTCTTGAAGCGGAACTGGCCGGGGAATTCGTGCTTGGCGTATTGGCGGGCGACCTTGAAGCCGGCCTCGTTGGCCTCGGAGCCTGAATTCACGAAGTAGCTGTGGTAGTCGCCGCCCATCAGCGTGTTGATCTGCTCGGCCAGGCGCGCGGCGGGCAGGTTCATGGCCGTGTGCGGGTAGTAGGCCATCTGCTCCATCTGCTCGGCGGCGATCTGCGCGAGCTCGGTGCGGCCATAGCCGATGTTCACGCACCACAGCCCGGCCATGGCGTCGAGGTACGAGGTGCCGTCGGCATCGGTGATGGTCGAACCTCGCGCGCCGGTCACCACCATCTGCGACTTCTCCAGCGCCTTGTGCTGGAGGATCGGGTGCATGACGTTCTGCAGGTCCTGCGCGACGACGCGCCGGCGTTCCTCGGGATCGGGCTGGTTGGTGAGCGACATGGGGGCACCTCGCGGCTGCTGGGGTGCGCAATGGTCGCGCGCCCGAGCCTCCGTGGGAAGTGCCGATCACACGTCCAGGTTCGCCACCTTCAACGCATTGCCCACGATGAACTCGCGGCGTGGCTCCACCAGGTCGCCCATCAGGGTGGAGAAGACCTGCTCGGCATCCTCCACATCCTCGATCCGCACCTTGAGCAGCGTGCGTACCGCCGGGTCGAGCGTGGTCTTCCAGAGCTGGTCCGGGTTCATCTCGCCCAGCCCCTTGAAGCGCTGGATGGCCAGGCCCTTGCGCCCTTCGGCAATCAGCCGGTCGAAGGCCTGCATCGGCCCATGGGTGGGGTGCTCCTGCGATCCCAGCAGCAGCATGGCCGGCCCGCCGGCAAAGTCGGCGGCCAGGCGGTCACGGCGTTCATCCAGCCAGCGCGCTTCCGCGCTGCGCAGCGCCGTCGCATCCAGGGTGTGCCGTTCGTTGACCCCGCGCACCGTGCGCGCCAGCGTGAGCCCGCCCTCGCCGCTGCTGGTGACCCAGCCGCGCTCATTCTCCGGCGCCAGGGTGTTCAGCCTTGCCGCCAGCGACTGGGCGGCCGCGGTGGCGCGGTCGCCATCGAGCGTCAGCGCGCCGACGATAGCCGCCTGCTCGACGATCTCGCCCGGCACCTGGCTGGCCAGGCGTCGGATTCGCGATGTCGCCTGGCGGTGGAACTCGACCTCGGTCTGCAGATCCGCCGCGGTCAGCAGGCGCCCGTCGAAGAAGCGCATCGACGCGCCGCCGGTCGCCTTCTCGAGCAGGTAGTCCTCGAGTGCGCGGTCATCCTTCAGGTAGCGTTCTTCGTTGCCGCGCTTGGCGCGATAGAGCGGCGGCTGCGCGATGTACAAATGCCCGCGTTCCAGCAGCGCCGGCATCTGGCGGAAGAAGAACGTCAGCAGCAGCGTGCGGATGTGCGAGCCGTCCACGTCCGCGTCGGTCATGATGACGATGCGGTGGTAGCGCAGCTTGCCGGCATCGAAGCCGCCATCGGCGGGTTCGCCGCGGCCGATGCCGGTGCCCAGGGCCGTGATCAGCGTGCCGATTTCCTGGCTGCCGAGCATCTTGTCGAAGCGCGCGCGCTCGACATTCAGGATCTTGCCCTTGAGCGGCAGGATCGCCTGGAAGGCGCGGTCGCGCCCCTGCTTCGCGGAACCGCCGGCGGAATCACCCTCGACGATGAACAGCTCGGACTTCGCCGGATCGCGTTCCTGGCAATCCGCCAGCTTGCCGGGCAGGGATGATATATCCAGCACGCCCTTGCGCCGCGTCAGCTCGCGCGCCTTGCGCGCCGCCTCGCGCGCCGCGGCGGCGTCCATGATCTTGCTGACGACGTCCTTGGCTTCCTTTGGATGCGTCTCGAACCAATGGGTCAGCGCATCCGCCACGGCCATGTGCACGATCGGCTGCACTTCGGAGGAGACCAGCTTCTCCTTGGTCTGGCTGCTGAACTTCGGGTCCGGCACCTTGACCGAGAGCACCGCGGTCAGCCCCTCGCGCATGTCCTCGCCGGCGAGCGCGAACTTCTCCTTCTTCGCCAGCCCCTCGGCCACCTTGCCCACGACGCGCGTCAGCGCCTGGCGGAAGCCGGCCAGGTGCGTGCCGCCGTCGCGCTGCGGAATGTTGTTGGTGAAACACAACATCGTCTCGTGGTAGCTGTCGTTCCAGCGCACCGCGATCTCGACGCGCATGCCGTCGTGATCCTTCGACATCACGCTGATCGGCTGCGCGAAGACGGGCGTCTTGCCCTTGTCGAGCCACTCGACGAAGGCGACCAGGCCGCCATCGAACTTGAACACCGTCTCCTGCACGTCGCTGTGGCGTTCGTCGCGCAGCGTGATGGCGAGGCCGGAATTCAGGAAGCCGAGTTCGCGCAGGCGCCGTTCCAGCACCGCGAAGTCGAATTCGGTCTTGGTGAAGGTCAGTGCGGAGGGCTTGAACGTCACCTCGGTTCCGTTCGGGTGCTCCGAGGGGCCGACCAGCGTGCAGGGCACGACGGTCTCGCCGTGCTCGAAGCGCAGGCGGTGTTCCCTGCCATCGCGCCAGATGCGCACTTCCATCCATTCGGACAGCGCGTTCACCACCGCCGCGCCCACGCCGTGCAGGCCGCCGGAGACCTTGTAGGAATTCTGGTTGAACTTGCCGCCGGCATGCAGGCGCGTGAGCACCACTTCCGCGGCGGAGATGCCTTCCTCGGCGTGGATGTCGGTCGGGATGCCGCGCCCGTCGTCCCGCACGGTGACCGACCCGTCGCCGTTCAGCGTGACGTGGCAGGATTTGGCGAAGCCGGCCTGGGCCTCGTCGACCGCGTTGTCGATGATCTCGAAGGCCATGTGGTGCAGGCCCGATCCATCATCGGTGTCGCCGATATACATCCCCGGCCGCTTGCGCACGGCTTCGAGGCCGCGGAGCACGGTGATGGAGGCGCTGTCGTAGGCGTCGGATTCGGGACGCGCGGGCTCGCTCATGCGGCGCGCTCACTCCTGCTGGGAAGGGGATCTCAAGCGTGGTTGCAACATAGGGCTTTTCCGCCCTCAAGGCGACCCGGTTTCGCCCGCCCGGGCCAGGATTCCGGGCCGCGCTTCGAAGAGGTCCGCGACGCCCCGAAGCGGTCGGAAAACCTCGGTTTCCGTGCCGGTCAGGAAGACCTGCGCGGGCAACGCGGCCAGGGCGGCGAACAGCGCCTCCCGGCGGGCGGTATCGAGATGCGCCGCCACCTCGTCCAGCAGCAGCAGGGGGGCGAAGCCGCGCGCCTCGGCGATCAGCGCCGCGTGGGCGAGCACGGTCGAGATCAGCAGCGCCTTCTGCTCCCCGGTCGAGCACAGGTCAGCGGGCTGGTCCTTGGGCAGGTGCACGAGCGTCATGTCGGCGCGATGCGCACCGCGCGCGGCTCCGCCGGCCGCGGCGTCGCGCCGGCGATCGGCGGCCAGCGCGGCGCGCAGCGTGTCCTCCACCGCGAGCGCCGGCTGCTCCGAAAGCGTGTCGGCGATCGGGCACAACAGGTCCATCCGCGCGGCGGGGAAGGCGCCGGTCGCGCTGCCTGCCTCCAGCACCGCGTTCAGCCGCAGCGCCAGCGCGCGGCGCGCGGCGGTGGCGGCGACGGCGTGGCGCGCCATCGCATCCTCGAGTCCCGCGAGCCAGCGCGCATCCGCATGGCCTTGCGCCAGCAGGCGGTTGCGCTGGGACATCGCGTTGTCATGGGCGGCGACCTCGCGCGCATGGGCGGGCTCCAGCGCCCAGGCCAGGCGATCCAGGAAGCGCCGGCGGCCCGATGCACCTTCCTGGAACAGCCGGTCCATCTGTGGTGTCAGCCAGACCGCCGCCACACGGTCGGCCAGGTCGGATTGCGTGCGCACGGGCTCGCCATCCAGGCGGAACGCCCGGCGGTCGGTGGGCCCCGCGGGGTCCGATCCCGTGCCGAGGTCGAAGGCTCCCTCAGGCGTCGCGAAACGACCGGCGGCGGCCCAGGGGCGCGCGACGCCATCAACACGACGTCCGAATTCGCCCATGCGCGCGCCACGCAATCCGCGGCCAGGACCGAGCAGCGAAATCGCTTCCAATAGGTTGGTCTTGCCAACGCCATTCTCGCCGGCAATCGCGACGACGGGCGCGGCGAAATGCGCCTCCAGGACGGACCAGGAGCGGAAGTCCTGCAGCAGCAATCGCGTGAGCAGCAGGCTGGGAGACGGACGATGGCGCACGGGGTATCCGATACCAGCAGCGCGGCGATGCGGAAATGATCGCGTCGGCCGCGCCCAGCGATGACCTTCGGGCGGAAGAAGGTGGGGGAGCGCAAGGCGGTGTTCGGCGGGCGTTGCTGGCCTTCTCGATGGCCCGCGCACCGTCTGCGCAAGGGCGCGGGTCTGGCCGCATGCGGAAGCCCGCATTCTCGAAAAGCCGTCTCGGCTCCCGGCAAAGCGCGCCCGTCTGCTCCCTGCCGGACGGTCACGTCTTCGTTGTCACCGTGCCAGGACCCGCGCTCGCGTCCGGAGACGGCATGACGATCGCCGATGTTTCGAACGTACCGGCGCGCTGCGAAGTCGTCGTTTCGTCGACGGACCTCGTCATACGCCTGGCGGCTGAAACGACCGCCGTCGCAAGGGCGGCAGCGCCGCTCGAATGGGGCCGTTCGCCGCCTAGACCCGCATCGGCATCAATACGTAGAGCGCCTCGGGCTTGGCCGCATCCTTGACGATGGTCGGCGCCGCGCCATCGGCGAACAGGAATTCCACGCTCTCGCCGATCTGCGCGGTGATGTCGGTCAAGTAGCGCGCCTGGAAGCCGATCTCGAGCGGGCTGTTTTCATACGACACGGTGTCGCCCTCGAGCTCCTCCTGCGCCTGGCCCTGCTCGGGGCTGGCGGCCGACAGCATCAGGTTGTTGCGCGAGATCGACAGCTTCACCGGCCGCGACCGCTCCGAGGAGATCGCCGCGACGCGCGCCACCGCCTCCTCGAAATCCTTCTTCGGCACGGTCAGCTTCTTGTCGTTGCCGCGCGGGATCACGCGCTCGTATTCCGGGAAGGTGCCGTCGATCAGCTTGCTGGTGAGCGAGACGGTGCCCAGCGAGAACCGGATCTTGGTGTCCGACAGGCGGATCTCGATCTCGTCCTGCGTCTCCTCGGCCAGCTTGCGCACCTCGTTCACTGTCTTGCGCGGCACGATCACGCCCGGCATGCCCTTCGCCCCTTCGGGCAGCGGTTCCTCGACGCGCGCGAGGCGATGGCCGTCGGTCGCGACCGCGCGCAGCACCGCGGTGCCATCGCTGTCCGCGGCATGCAGGTAGATGCCGTTGAGGTAGTAGCGCGTTTCTTCCGTGCTGATGGCGAAGCGCGTGCGGTCGATCAGGTCGCGCAGTACGCCCGCCTTGATGGCGAACTTCGTCGGCATCTTGCCCTCGGTCATCGAGGGGAAGTCGTCGACCGGCAGCACCGACAGCGTGGTGTTGAACTTGCCCGCGCGCAGCGACAGCGGGCCATCGCCGCCGCCATGGTCGAACTCGACGCGCGCCCCGTCGGGCAGCTTGCGCACGATCTCATACAGCGTCGAGGCCGGCGCGGTGGTGCGCCCGCCCCGCGTGACGGTCACGCCGGCCACTTCCTCGACCACCGCGATCTCCATGTCGGTGGCGGTCAGCGTCAGGGTGCCCTCGGTCCTCGCGTCGATCAGGACATTGGCGAGGATGGGGATGGTGTTGCGCCGCTCCACCACGCTCTGCACATGCGCGAGAGCCTTGAGCAGCACTGCCCGGTCGACCGTGAACTTCATCGCTGCACCGACGCCCCGATCCTGTGGCGGCCGCCGCATCGAAGGATGCGGGACCGCCGGTGTCCCCCTTAGTTTCCCCCGCGGACACCGGGGCCGAATCGGCCCGCGCGGCGGCCGGCCGAGGGGGGCGAACCATATCAGCGGGATTCAGGCGGGGAAAGGCGGGAAAGCCGAGCAAACCGGGCCGGGCGCCGCGGAAACCCGGCCACGTGGGGCGCATGCCCCCCGCCGTGTCGGGCGCGCGCCCACGGCCGACGGGTGCGACAGCCTCGGCCGTGCCACACCTTTTCGGATCGTGCCCCGCGCGATCCGGGAGCGCACAGCGCGACCGCGCCCAGCCCGCCAACCGCCCCCGACGCACCAGCGCATGGCGCGAAGGCAAGGGCCACGGATGTGGCTCGCCCGCCGCCTGAGGGCCAAAAGACCTACGTCTCGAGCATCCGCCGCAGCAGCTCGACATCCTCGGCAAAGGCCGCATCCGCCTGCATCAGCTCGGAAATGCGCGAGACGGCGTGCATCACCGTGGTGTGGTCGCGGTTGCCGAAGCGCCGCCCGATCTCGGGCAGGGATCGCGAGGTGAGCTGCTTGGCCAGGTACATCGCCACCTGGCGCGGCCGGGCCACGGCCCGCGCACGGCGCGGACTGCTCATGTCGGTCAGGCGGATGTTGTAGTGCTCCGCCACCTTGCGCTGGATCTCCTCGATCGTCACGCGGCGGTCGTGGGCGCGCAGGATGTCGTGCAGCACTTCCTGCGCGTTATCAAGCGTCACGGCGCGGCCGAACAGGTTGGCGTGCGCGATCAGGCGGTTCAGCGCGCCCTCCAGCTCGCGGACGTTCGACGTGATCTTGTGCGCCAGGAATTCCTGGACGCTCTTGGGCACATCGACACCGGCCGCGGTGGCCTTCGCCACCAGGATCGACAGGCGCAATTCGAATGTGGTCGCGTGGATATCCGCCACCATGCCGCAGCCGAGGCGCGTGCGCAGCCGGTCCTCCAGGCCATTGAGGTCCGATGGCGACTTGTCGGCACTCACCACGATCTGCTTGCCGGCATCGACCAAGGCATTGAAGGTGTGGAAGAATTCTTCCTGCGTATTGTCCTTGCCGATCAGGAACTGCAGGTCGTCCACCATCAGCACGTCGACCGAGCGCAGGCTTTCCTTGAACTCCATGGTGGACTGGCTGCGCAGCGCGGCGATGAAGCGATACATGAACTTCTCGGCGCTCATGTAGGCGACATTGCGGGCCGGTTCGCCGGCGCGGATCGCCCAGGCGACAGCGTGCATCAGGTGGGTCTTGCCCAGGCCCACGCCGCCATACAGGAACAACGGGTTGAAGCCGGGCAGCGCCGGTTTCTCGGCCACCCGCCGCGCGCAGGCATGGGCGAATTCATTCGGCTTGCCGACAACGAAGGTGTCGAAGGTGAAGCGCGGGTCGAGCGGCGCCGACCAGTCGCCGCGCGCATCGCCGGACCGCACCGCGACCCGGCCGGCCGAGAGCGGCTCCGCCAGGCCGTTGCGCCGCGGCGGGCCGTCGCGCCCGGGGGCCGCCGCCTCGTCGGCATCCTCGGCCGACGCGGCCGGGCGCTGCGGGCCCAGGCGCACATCGACGCGCCGCACGGCCGGGCTCTCCTGCTGCCAGAGCGCGCTCAGGCGATCGCCGTAGTGGCTGCGTACCCAGTCGCGCAGGAAACGTGTCGGCAGCACCACGATGGCTTCGTCGCCCTCGATGCCGGCCAGCGTCATCTGGCGCAGCCAAGTGCGGTACTCGACCTCGCCCACTTCCTCGCGCAGGCGACCGCGGATTCGTGCCCAGGCCTCCCCCATCGTGGCGGGGGAAAGCGACGGACCCGACCCGGCTTGCTTCTCCATGCGACCCCTGCCCCTCTCGTGCATGCGCCGGGGTTCTTTTCCCCGGACCCCTCGCCGCCGCCCCTGCCGGGCTGTCGGTCGAGCCACCCCCCTATAACGCACTCAAGACTAGGCTCCGGCGCGTGGAGCACAAACAACAAATCCGTAATGCGCGCATCGTCCCAAACAACGCGCGCAGAAGGGATGCCGCGGTTAACTACCGCGACTTCCGTTCTGCGATTACTGATCGTGACTTGACTTGTGGGCCGGTGACCCGGCCGCGCAGACTACGACGCGGCGGCCGCGCCGATCGACTTCACCCGCGCGGAAAGGCGCGAAACCTTCCGCGCCACCGTGTTGGCGTGCAGCGTCCCCTTGGTCACCGCGCGCTGCAGCTCAGGCTGCGCCGCACGGAAGGCTTCCTGCGCGGCGGCCTTGTCGCCGGTCGCAATGGCTTCCTCCAGCTTGCGCACGAAGCTGCGCACGCGCGACTTGCGCGCCCTGTTGCGCGCAACGCGCTTCACGTTCTGGCGGATGCGCTTGCGCGCCGACGCGGTATTCGCCATGGGGATTCCGGTTCACATCGATCTGAGGGTCTACGCCATCGCGGGCCGAAGCGTGGTCGCGATGAAGGCGGGCGTTCTAATGCCGACGGGCGCAGCGCGTCAAGCGGGCGCCGCGCCCGAAATCCATGCCGCGCGCCCTCAGCGCTGCACGAAGGCCGGCTTGCGCTTCTCCGCGAAGGCCGACATGCCCTCCTTCTGGTCCTCGGTCGCGAACAGGCTGAGGAACAGGCGGCGCTCGGTGCGCACGCCCTCGGTGAGCGTGCTTTCGAAGGCGGCGTTCACCGCTTCCTTCGCCATCGCCACAGACGGCCCGGACAGCGCGGCGATCTTGGCGCCGATCTTCACCGCCTCATTCATCAGGTCGGCCGCCGGCACCACGCGCGTCACCAGGCTGGCGCGCTCCGCCTCGGCCGCGTCCATCATGCGCCCGGTCAGGATCATTTCCATGGCCTTGGACTTGCCGACGGCGCGGGTCAGGCGCTGCGACCCACCGGCGCCGGGGATGATGCCGAGGTTGATCTCCGGCTGGCCGAACTTCGCGGTATCGGCGGCGATGATCAGGTCGCACATCATTGCCAATTCGCAACCGCCACCCAGCGCGAAGCCGGCCACCGCGGCGATGACGGGCTTCCTGATCTCCAGCACCGTCTCCCAGCGCTCGGCGATGAAATCGTTGAAATAGACGGCGGGGAAGGTGCGATCCTTCATTTCCTTGATGTCGGCGCCAGCGGCGAAGGCCTTCTCGCTGCCGGTCAGCACGATGGCGGCGATGGCCGGGTCGGCATCGTAGCCGCGCAGCGCCTGGCCGAGCTCCGTCATGAGCTGGTCGCAAAGCGCATTCAGCGCCTGCGGGCGGTTCAGCCGGATGATGGCGACGCGCCCCTCGGTCTCGGTCAGGATCATCTCGTAGGGCATGTGCCGCCTTCCTTGCCGCGTGTGTGCCCTGCGGCTGTAGCGCAGCGCGGCCGGCGCCTCAACGCTGCCGCCGCGCGCAGAAGAAGCTGGACCGGCCGGATTGCACGATGCGCTGGATGGGTGCCCCGCAATGCGGGCAGGGCGCGCCCTCCCGGCCATAGACCGCGAAGGTGTCCTGGAAGCGCCCGAGCTCGCCATCCGCGCGCACATAGTCCCGCAGCGAGGACCCGCCGGCGCCGATGGACTCCGCCAGCACCGCCTTGATGGCGGGCACCAGCCGCGCGGCGCGGGTGCCGGCCACGCTGGCAGCGAGCCGCCGGGGCGAGATGCCGGCGCGAAACAGCGCCTCGCAGACATAGATGTTGCCCAGGCCCGCCACCACGCCCTGTCGGCGTGTGCCGGCCGACCAGCGCGGCCGACAGCACCCTTTCGGTGAAGGCATCCTCCAGCGGCTCCGGACCCAGCCCGGCCAGCAGCCGGTGCGCATCCTCGGCCGCCGTCGCCACCAGGTCGACCGACCCGAAGCGCCGCGGGTCCACGAAGCCGACCCGCCAGCCATGGTCGGTCGTGATCACCAGATGCTCATGCGCCTCCGGCGGTGCGTTGTGGCCGCGCGCGTCCGAGGCCGCGCCCTGCGGGCCGATCCGCGCCACCGGCGCCGCCCCGGCCGGGCGCGCCACCATCCGCCCCGACATGCCCAGGTGGATCAGCAGGCTCTCGCCGCCCTCCAGCCGCATCAACATGTATTTCGCCCGGCGACGGAATGACAGCACGCGCTGTCCCTCCATCCGGCGCACCAGGCCCTCCGGGAAGGGGAAGCGCAGGTCCGGCCGGCGTTGCTCGACCTCGGTGATGCGGCTCCCCTCCAGCACGGCGGCCAGGCCGCGCATCACGGTCTCCACTTCCGGCAATTCGGGCATGGTGCCTCCCCTTTCGCGATGATCAGCGACAGCCCCCAGGACCAGGCCGATTTCGGCTACCGCAGCGTGCCGCGCGCCGAGAAGGCGGCGATGGTGCGCGACGTCTTCGAAAGCGTGGCGCCGCGCTACGACGTGATGAATGATTTGATGTCGCTCGGCATCCATCGCGTCTGGAAGCGCATCTTCGTCAATGCGATCGCGTGCTCGCCGCGCGAGACGCTGCTCGACCTGGCCGGCGGCACCGGGGATATCGCCTTCCTGGCCAAGGAACGCGGCGCCGGCCGGGTGATCCTGACCGACGTCAATCCTGCGATGCTGGCGGTCGCGCAGACCCGCGCGCTCGATCGCGGCCTGGCCGAGGGCATCGACTTCATGGTGGTCGACGCCGAACACATCCCCCTGCCCGACCGCAGCGTCGAGAAGGTCTCGATTGCCTTCGGCCTGCGCAACTGCACCGACAAGGACGCGGTGCTGCGCGAAGCCCGGCGCGTGCTGCGCCCGGGCGGGCGGTTCCACTGCCTGGAATTCTCGCGGCTCGAGATCTCCGCCCTGGTGCCGCTGTACGACGCCTGGTCGTTCAAGGCGCTGCCGGCCATCGGCGAACGCGTGGCGAAGGACCGCGACAGCTACGAATACCTGGCCGAGAGCATCCGCATGTTCCCCGACCAGGAAACGCTGGCGGGCATGATGCGCAAGGCGGGGCTGGAGAAGGTCGCGGTGCGCAACCTGTCGGGCGGGATCGTGGCGATCCATACCGGGTGGCGGCTGTAGGCGTGCGCATCCTGCTGGTCGTCTCGGGTTCGGTCGCTGCCTACAAGGCGCTGGAACTGACGCGCCTGCTGCGGCGCGACGGCGCGCAGGTCATGGCCATCCTCACCGCCGGCGGCGCACGCTTCGTCACCAGGGAGGCGCTGGCCGCCATCACCGGCGAACGCGTGCATGACGACCTCTGGGCCGCGGAGGCCGAGATCGGCCATATCCGCCTGGCGCGCTGGCCTGACCTTGTCGCGGTGGTGCCGGCCTCGGCCGACCTGATGGCGAAGATGGCGCATGGCATCGCCGACGACCTCGCGACCTGCGTGCTGCTGGCGACGCGGGCGAAAATACTGGTCGCGCCGGCGATGAACCCGGCGATGTGGGCGCATCCGGCGACCCAGGCGAACATCGCCACGCTGCGCGCGCGCGGCGTGGTCATCGCCGGTCCCGACGACGGACCGATGGCCGAACCGGAAAGCGGCCCCGGCCGCCTGGTGGAACCTGGCGCGTTGCGCGATGCGATCCACGCCGTCCTGTCGGATGGACCGCTGAAGGGCCGCCACGTCATCGTCACCTCCGGCCCGACGCATGAAGCGATCGACCCGGTGCGCTACATCGCCAACCGGTCCTCGGGAAAACAGGGCCACGCCATCGCGGCCGCGCTCGCCGCACTCGGGGCGCGCGTCACATTGGTCAGCGGCCCGGTGGCACAGCCCGACCCGCCCGGCGTGGCCGTGGCGCGCGTCGAATCCGCGCGCGACATGCTCGCCGCCTGCGAGGCCGCGCTGCCCGCCGATGCCGCCATCTGCGCCGCCGCCGTGGCCGATTGGCGCACCGCGCGCGAAGCCACGCAGAAAATGAAAAAGGTGCCGGGCGAGCCGCCACCGCCGCTGGACCTCGCGCTCAACCCCGACATCCTTGCCACTCTCGCCGCGCCCGGCCCGCGCCGCCCGGCCCTGGTGGTCGGCTTCGCCGCCGAGACCGAGGCCGTGGTCGACAACGCCATCGCCAAGCGGGCGCGCAAGGGCTGCGACTGGATCGTAGCCAACGATGTCTCCGGCGACGTCATGGGCGGCGCCGAGAACGCCGTGCATCTGGTGACCGAGGCCGGCGTCGAGGACTGGCCGCGCCTTCCCAAGCAAGACGTCGCGCGCCGCCTCGCCGCGCGCGTCGCGGAGGCGCTGGCATGACCGATACGCCCATCATCGACGTAGTCCGGCTGCCGCATGCCGAGGGCCTGCCGCTGCCCACCTACGCCACCGACGGCGCGGCGGGCATGGACCTGCTGGCCGCCGTGGCGGCGCCGCTGGTGATCCCGCCGGGCGGGCGCGCGCTGGTGCCGACCGGCCTCGCCATCGCGCTGCCGCATGGGTACGAATTGCAGGTGCGCCCGCGCTCCGGCCTGGCGCTGAAGAACGGCATCACCCTGCCCAACAGCCCCGGCACGATCGACGAGGATTACCGCGGCGAACTCGGCGTCATCGTCCTGAACGCCGGCGCGGAGCCCTTCACCGTGGAACGCGGGATGCGGATCGCGCAGGCCGTGATCGCGCCGGTGGTGCGCGCCGCCTGGCGGGAGGTCACGGCCCTGCCCGAGACCCTACGCGGTACCGGCGGCTTCGGATCGACCGGAACCACGTAGACGCGCCGCGCGAAAGCACGGCGCAGGAGGACCACGCCATGCCGACCGACGCCCAGGGACTTGCCCTCACCGCCGCCTCGGACGCCGCGGCCGCGGCCTATGACCACACCATCCAGGGCTACCTGAAATACCGCGCCGATGGCGGGCAACGGCTGAAGGCGCTGCTGGCGCTCGATGGCGAGATGCCGATGGGCCAGGTGCTCAAGGGTGCCTTCGCCATGCTGGCCTACAACGCCGCGCAGGTGCCGCGTGCGCGGGAGGCGGCGGCAGCGGCATCGCGCCGGGCCGGCAATGACCGCGAAGCCAGCCATGCCGCGGCACTGGCGCTGTGGGCCGAGGGCGACCTGGATGGCGCGCTGGCCGCCTGGGAAGCGATCCTGCAGGCGCATCCGCACGACATCCTGGCCTTCCGGCTGCATCATTTCTCCGCCTTCTGGCTCGGCCGCGCGGGCGTGATGCTGCGCGCGGTGGAAGGCGTGGCCCCGCGCTGGTCGGCCGCCATCCCGGGCTACGGGAGCATCCTCGCCTGCCGCTGCTTCGCGCATGAGGAAGCCGGCCACTACACGGTGGCCGAGGAAGCCGGGCGCGCCGCCGTGGCGCTCGACCCCGGCGACCTGTGGGCGACGCATGGTGTGGCGCATATCCTGGAAATGCAGGGCCGGCGCGGTGAAGGCATCGCCTGGCTGAAGGCGCTGGAGCCGCATTGGGAGGGCGGGTCGAACCTGCTTCACCATCTGTGGTGGCATCGCGGGCTGTACCACCTGGAACGCGGTGAACACGCCGAGGTCCTGGCGCTGTACGACCGCGGCTTCCGCAACCCGGACAGCGCGCTGTTCCAGGCCATGCCGGACCTCTACATCGACGTGCAGAACGCGGCGTCCATGCTGTTCCGGCTGCAGCGCCAGGGCGTCGATGTCGGCGACCGATGGGTCGAACTCGCCGACAAGGCCGAGGCACGGATCGGCGACTGCCTGTCCACCTTCACCCTGCCGCACTGGATGATGGCCCTGGCCGCGACGGGGCGCACCCAGGCCGCCGCGCGCATGCTGGATGCGATGCGCGATGCCGCGACGCAGCCCGGCACCGTCGCGCCCATCCTGCGCGACGCCGCCATCCCGGTCTGCGAGGCGGTGCTGGCGCATGCGCAAGGCGACCATGCGCGCGCGGTCGAAGCGATGCGCCCGGCGATCGGAGTGATGCACCGCATGGGCGGCAGCCACGCGCAGCAGGATGTGCTGGAACAAGTATTCCTCGACGCCGCGATGAAGGCGGGGGCGCAGGAGGATGCACGCCTACTGCTGGAACGCGTGGCGGGGCGGCATCCGGTCGCGCCCGAACGGCGCGCCGGCTACGTGCAGGCCGCACGCAGCATTCGGCACTGACCGCAGCAGCCCATCCATCCCGAGCAGTATGGCGGTGGCGGCGGTCGCAATGGACGAGGTCGATATGAGCACCGTCGCGCTGTGCGCTTCAGTCGGCGTCGGTGCGCGCCTGACCATGATCACGACGGGGTGTTGGCCGGACTCAAGGCCGGGTCTCGCCGCGACCGGGAAGCCTGGCGGTTGAAGTTGACCGCTTCGCATTCCCATCTACCCGCCAGCCGGATCGGTCGGGACACCGCAGCCCGTCCATATCCCGGCCGCCACGCCGCGCCATCATCCGTTGCCATTCGATACTGGCCGGCCGTTCCGCGCCGGGCCAATAAGGGGGCCGGGATGTATCCAAGGTCCTGACGCAGTCCGATGCCCGTCTCCGCGACATCCCGTCCGACCTTTCCGCGCCGCGGCGTCGCTCCGCTCATGGCGGTGCTGGTGGCCGCCTGCGGCCTGCCGATCGAACCCGTCGAATCCGGCCTGGTGGTGCCGACGCGCTTCGTCTCCGCCGCCATGCCCGCCGCCGCGGCCGCGCCCGACGCAGCCTGGTGGCGCGAATTCCAGGCGCCGGAACTCGACCGCCTGATGGCGGCATCCATGGCGGGGAATTTCGACCTCGCCGCCGCCATCGCGCGCATCCGCCAGGCCGACGAGGTGCTGCGAATCACCGGCGCCGAGCTGCTGCCCTTCGTCGGTGCCAGCGGGTCGGTCGCGCGCGCGCGCGGCACCTCGGCCGCACCGGGCACGCCGGCCAATGCGGGCCGGCGCTACGGCGGCGCCGTGCAGGCGAGCTACCAGATCGATTTCTGGGGCGGGTTGCGCGCGCAGGAGCAGGCGGCGCGCGACGATGTGCGCGCGGCGGAATTCGCCATGGGGACGGTCGTCCTGACCACCCAGGCCGCGGTCGCGACCACGCTGTTCGACCTCTACGGCGCGCAGGAATTGCTGGCGATCCAGCAGGACAATCTGCGCCTGGCGGAACGCACGCTCGGCATCCTGCGCCAGCGCCTGGCGGCGGGCACCGCCACCGGCCTCGATGTCGCGCAGCAGGAGAACGTGGTGGCGCAGCAGCGCGCGCAGATCCCGCCGGTGCAGCAGTCGGTCGAGGCCAATACCTTCGCCCTCGCGACCCTCGCGGGCGTGACGCCCCCTGAAGTGACCGTGGCCGCCGAACGGCTCGCGCGCATCCGCGTGCCGGATATCGCGCCCGGCCTGCCGGCCGACCTGCTCCAGCGACGCCCCGACGTGCGCCTGGCCGAGGCCAACCTGGCCGCCGCCAGCGCCGATGTCACCGCGGCGCGCGCCGCGCTGTTCCCCAATATCACCCTGACCGCCGAGGGCGGGTTGCAGAGCATCGCCCTGCAGACCTTCCTGCGCCCCGGTGCGACCGTCTACAGCATCGCCGCCAGCCTGACCCAGACGCTGTTCGACGGCGGCGCGCTGCGGTCCCAGCTGGCCCTGACGCGCGCGCGGCGGGAGGAGCTGCTGGCGAACTACCGCCGCGCCATCCTGGTGGCGTTGCAGGATGTCGAGACCAGCCTGTCGGCCCTGGCGAGCGCACGGGAACTGGCGCGGCTGCAAGCGATCCGCGCGGCGGCGGCCGAACGGGCCTACGCTATCGCCGAGACGCAATTCCGCGTCGGGACGATTGACCTGCTGACCGTGCTCAACACCCAGGCCAGCCTGTTCAGCGCGCGGCTTGCCGTGGCGCAGGCGCAGGCGTCGCGCCTGCGGGCGGCGGCCGAGCTGTTCGCCGCGCTCGGCGGCGGCTGGACCGTGGAATCCGCGCGCGCCGGGAGCACGACCCGATGAACGAACTGCCCCGCCCGCCGGTGCCCACGGCGCCGGATACCCAGACGGCATCGCCCGCGCGCCGGCGGCGTGCCTGGCCCTGGCTGCTGCTGCTCGCGCTGCTCGGCGGCGGGGGCTGGTACGCCTGGCAGCGTGGTTGGCTACCCTGGCTGGGCCAGCCCGCGCCGACCGCCACCGCACCGGCCGGCTTCGGGCCGTCGGGCGGACCGCGCGGGCGCGGCGGCATCGCGGTGCCGGTCACCGCCGCTGCCGCCGCGGTGGAAGACCTGCCGATCCTGCTGGACGCGCTGGGCACGGTGCAGGCGTCCAACACCACCACCGTCGTGCCGCAGGTCGCCGGCCGCATCACCGAGATCGCCTTCATCGAGGGCCAGGAGATCCGCGCCGGGGAGGTGCTGGTGCGGATCGACCCGCGCAGCTACCAGGCCGCGCTCGACCAGGCCGTCGCCACCAAGGCGCAGCGCGAGGCGCAGCTGGCGAATGCGCGGCTCGACCTGCAACGATACGTGCAGCTGGTGCGCGGCAACGGCGCCTCGCAGCAGCAGCTCGACACGCAGCGCGCGGCCGTCGCGCAACTTGAAGCGCAGGTGCAGTTCGATCAGGCGACCATCGACAATGCGCAGGTGCAGCTGGAGCACGCCACCATCCGCGCGCCCTTCGACGGGCGCGTCGGGCTGCGCCAGGTCGATGTCGGCAATCTGGTGCAGAGCAGTTCCAGCGGCATCGTCACGGTCACCCAGCTGCGCCCGGTCAGCGTCACCTTCACGCTGCCGCAGCAGGCCCTGCCGCAGGTCATGGAGGCGATCGCCGCCGGCCCGGTGCAGGTGGAGGCCCGCCTTCCCGACCCGGCCATCCCGCGAGTCGATGCCAGCCCCACGCCGGCCAACCCGATCGGCACGCTGGTCACCATCGACAACCAGGTGGATCCGGCCACCGGCACGCTGCGACTCAAGGCAACCTTCCCCAATGACGACCAGCGCCTGTGGCCCGGCGCCTTCGTCAATGTCCGCCTGCAGGTCGCGCTGCTGCGCGGCGTGACCATCATCCCGCTGGTCGCCGTGCAGCGCGGCCCCGATGGCGCCTTCGCCTTCGTGGTGCAGGCGGATGGAACGGTGCAGCAGCGACCGCTCACGCTCGGCGTGGTGTCCGGCACGCAGGCGATGGTGCGCAGAGGCTTGCGGCCGGGCGAACAGGTCGTCACATCGGGCGCGCTGCGCCTGACCGACGGCGCGGCGGTGACGGTGGCCGCGCCGGTGGTGCCGCCCGCGGCGCAACCGCAGCGCCGCCGCCCGCCGCCCGGCCAGGGCCAGCGGCCCGCTGGCGCGCCTGGCGGTCCGCCCCCCGGCGCCGCGCCGCCGCGCTGACGCGCGATGAACATCTCCGCCCCCTTCATCGCGCGGCCGATCGCGACATCGCTGCTCGCGATCGCCATGCTGATCGCCGGCATCTACGGCTACATGCGCCTGCCGGTCTCCTCCCTGCCCGAGGTGGATTTCCCGACCATCCAGGTCACCACGCAGCTGCCGGGCGCATCGCCCGACACGGTGGCGGTCCTGGTCACCGCGTCGCTCGAACGCCAGCTCGCACAGATCGCGGGGCTCAGCGAGATCGTCTCGGTCAGCGGACCCGGGGTCAGCCGCATCACGCTGCAATTCAGCCTGGGCCGCGACATCGACGACGCCGCGCAGGACGTGCAGGCGGCGATCAATGCGGCGCGCGGCACGCTGCCCTCCTCGCTGCCCTATCCGCCGACCTACGCCAAGGTGAACCCGGCCGATCCGCCGATCCTGACGCTGGCGCTGACGTCGGACACGCTGCCGGTCGCGCGGTTGTCGGATGTGGTGGACACGCTGCTGGCGCAACGGCTCGCGCAGGTGGGGGGCGTCGGGCGCGTGGCGGTGCAGGGCAACATGCGCCCGGCGGTGCGCCTGCAGGTCGATCCGCGCCGGCTCGCCGCCTATAACCTGGGGCTGGAGGATGTTCGCACGGCCATCGCCGCCGCCAACGTGGCCGGGCCGAAGGGATCGGTGGACGGGCCGCAGCAGGCCTCCGCCGTCATGGCCAACGACCAGGTGACCTCGGCGGCGGGGTTCGAGGAGATCATCATCGCCTGGCGCGGCGATGCGCCGGTGCGCCTGCGCGATGTCGGCGCGGCGGTCGAGGACCTCGAGAACACGCTGACCGCCGCCTGGTACAATGGCCGCCCGGCCATCCTGCTCGACGTGCAGCGGCAGCCGGGGGCGAACATCGTGGCGACGGTGGCGGCACTGCGCGCGCAGCTGCAGTCGCTGGAACGCGCGCTGCCGGCCGGCACGCACCTGTCGGTGGTGGCCGACCGCACCGAGATGATCCGTGCCTCGGTCGCCGAGGTGCAGCTCACCCTCATCCTCGCCATCGTGCTGGTGGTGTTGGTGATCTTCCTGTTCCTGCGCACGCTGCGCGCCACCATCGTTCCGGGTGTCGCGCTGCCGCTGTCGATCGTCGGCACCTTCGGAATCATGGCGCTGGCCGGGTACACCATCGACAACCTGTCGCTGATGGCGCTCGTCATCGCCACCGGCTTCATCGTCGACGACGCCATCGTGATGATCGAGAACGTGGTGCGCTTCGTCGAAAAGGGCATGCCGCCGCTCCAGGCCGCCTACGAGGGCGCGCGGCAGATCGGCTTCACGATCGTCTCGCTGACCGTTTCCCTCATCGCGGTGTTCATCCCGCTGCTGTTCATGGAGGGCGTGGTCGGGCGGTTGTTCCGGGAATTCGCCATCGTGCTGTCGGTCTCGGTTCTGGTGTCGATGGTGGTCTCCCTCACACTCACGCCGATGATGTGCGCCTACCTGCTGCGCCCCGCCGCCGAGGAACGCCCGGGCGCCATCAATCGCGCCTTCGAGGCCGGCTTCGAATCGCTCCGCCGCGGCTACGCCGTGACGCTGGCCTGGGCGCTGCGGCGGGAAGGGATGATGCTGGTGCTCGCGGTGCTGACGCTGGCCGGCACGGTCTGGCTCTACATCGCCATGCCCAAGGGCTTCCTGCCGCTGCAGGACACCGGGATCATCGTCATCACCACCGAGGCGCCGCAGGACGTCTCCTTCCGCCGCATGTCCGCCTTGCAGCGCCAGGTGGCGGACCTGGTGGCGCAGGACCCGGAGGTCGTCTCGGTGGCGTCCGTCGCCGGTGCGGGCACCATCAACGCGGCGCAGAACACCGGGCGGCTGACCGTGGTGCTGCGGCCGCGCGCCGAGCGCAGCGTCGATACCCAGGCCGTGCTCGATCGCCTGGCGCCGCGCCTCGCCGCGCTGCCGGGCATCATCACCTATCCGCAGGTGGTGCAGGACGTCCAGATCGGCACGCGCGCGTCCAGCACGCAGTACCAGTACACGGTGATGAACGCCTCGCCGGCCGAGCTGACCACATGGGCACCGCGCCTGCTGGATGCGCTGCGCGCCCTGCCGGAACTGCGCGACGTCGCCACCGACCAGCGCGAGGATGGCTTGCGCCTGGCACTGGATGTCGACCGCACCCGCGCCGCACGGCTGGGCGTCACGATGCAGGCGATCGACGATGCGCTCTACAGCGCCTTCGGCCAGCGCCAGATCAGCACCATCTACGGCCAGTCCAACCAGTACCGCGTGGTGCTGGAGGTCGACCCCGCCCTCGCCGGCGACCCCGCGGTGATCGGCCAGCTGCGCGTGCCGGGCAGCGGCAGCGTCACCGTGGCCGGCGCGACGACCACCACCACCGCCCAGGTGCCGCTGGCCGAATTGGCGACCATCAGCCGCGTGCCCGGGCCGCTCACCGTCACGCGGCAGGACCAGTTCCCGGCGGTGACACTGTCCTTCAACCTGGCACCCGGGGCTTCGCTGGGCCAGGCGGTGCAGGCCATCGCGCGGGCCGAGCAGGCGCTTGGCATGCCCGACACCATGGTCGGCAGCTATGGCGGCGACGCGGCGGAATTCACGCGGTCGCTGGCCGGCCAGGGCTGGCTGATCCTCGCCGCCATCGTCGTCATCTACATCGTGCTTGGGGTGCTGTACGAGAGCGTGATCCACCCGATCACCATCCTCTCGACGCTGCCTTCGGCGGGCATCGGCGCGCTGCTGGCGCTGGAGATGTTCGGCCTCGACCTCAATGTGGTGGGGCTGATCGGCATCGTGCTGCTGATGGGCATCGTGAAGAAGAACGCGATCATGATGATCGACTTCGCGATCGAGGCGCAGCGCGACCACGGCATGACCCCGCGGCAGGCGATCACCGAGGCCTGTATCCTGCGCTTCCGCCCGATCATGATGACGACCCTTGCCGCCATTCTCGGCGCGGTGCCGCTGGTGCTCGGCCACGGTGCGGGCAGCGAGCTGCGCCTGCCGCTGGGCATCTCGGTGATCGGCGGGCTGCTGCTGAGCCAGGTGATCACGCTCTACACCACGCCGGTGATCTACCTGGCGATGGAGGCGCTGCGCGCGCGCGTCGTTGCCATGGTGCACGGCCCGCGCGCCGCACCGGCGGAATAGCGCGGTGTCGATCTCCGCCCCCTTCATCGCACGGCCGATCGGCACCACGCTGCTGGCGATCGGCCTCGCGCTGGCCGGCATCGTCGCCTACCTGAACCTCGCGGTCGCACCGCTGCCGCGGGTGGATTTCCCGACCATCGCGGTCAGCGCGAGCCAGCCTGGCGCCGATCCGGTCATCATGGCCTCGTCCGTCGCGGCACCGCTCGAACGGCGGCTTGGCGAGATCCCGGGTGTGACCGAACTCACCTCCACCTCCAGCCTCGGCACCACCAACGTCATCGTGCAGTTCGACCTGTCGCGCTCGATCGCCTCCGCCGCGCGCGACGTCCAGGCGGCGATCAATGCGGCGGGACCGGACCTGCCCTCGGGCCTGACCGCGCCGCCCACCTTCCGCCGGCTGAACCCGGCCGATGCGCCGGTGCTGATCCTGGCGCTCACCTCGGACACGGTGGCGCCGGGCGCGATCTACGACGCGGCGGACAGCCTGCTCGCCCCGCGCATCGCGCAGGTGCCAGGCACGGCGCAGGTCAGCCTGTCGGGTGCCGAGCAGCCGGCCATCCGCGTCTCGGTCGATCCCGCCGCGGCCGCTGCCGCCGGCGTCTCCTTCGACCAGATCCGCACCGCCATCGCGCGCGCCAACGTCACCCAGGCGACGGGCTTCATCGATGGGCCGGACCAGGCCGCGACCATATCGGTGAACGACCGGCTGACCACGCCCGAGGAGTTCGGCGCCATCATCGTGCGGCGCCAGGGCGATGCGCTGGTGCGCCTGGATGGCGTCGCGCGCGTCGACCAGGGCCCGCGGGACCGCCGCCAGACCGGCCTGTACAACGGCCGTCCGGCGGTGATCGTCACGGTCTTCAAGCAGGCCGACGCGAATGTGCTGGAAGTGGTGGACGGCATCCGCGACCTGCTGCCCGACCTGCAGCGCTGGATGCCCGCAGGCATCGACGTCACGGTCATGCGCGACCGCTCGCTTACCATCCGCGCCTCGGTGAAGGAAGTGGAGCACGCCCTTATCATCAGCATCGTGCTGGTGGTGCTGGTGGTGGCGCTGTTCCTGCGGCAACCTTCAGCCATCCTCGCGGCGGGCGTGGCGGTGCCGCTGTCGCTGCTCGGCACGCTCGGGTGCATGTGGCTGGCGGGGTTCTCGCTCAACAACTTCACGCTGATGGCGCTGACCATCTCGGTCGGCTTCGTGATCGACGACGCCATCGTGATGATCGAGAACATGGCCCGCTTCACCGACCGCGGCATGAAGCCGATGCGGGCGGCGCTGGAAGGTGCCAGGCAGATCGGCTTCACCGTGGTGTCGATCAGCCTTTCCCTCATTGCCGTCTTCATCCCGCTGCTGTTCATGGCCGGGATCGTCGGGCGCATGTTGCGGGAATTCGCGGCCACGCTGTCGATCGCGGTGGCGATCTCGGCGTTGATCTCGCTGACCGTCACGCCGATGGTGGCGGCGCACCTGGCCCGCAGCAGCCCGCGCCCGCCCGGCGCGCTGGGCCGCGGCTTCGAACGGGCGATGGCGGGGCTGACCGCGGCCTATCTGCGCAGCCTGGCGGTCGCGCTGCGCTGGCGGCGGACCATGCTGGTCTTCACCATCGGGCTGATCGGCGTGACGGTGTGGCTCTATACCGTGGTGCCGCGCGGCTTCATGCCGGACCAGGACAGCGGGCTGATCTTCGGTTCGGTGCAGGCGCAGCCCGACACGTCGTTCCAGCAGATGACGATCTACCAGCGGCTGGTGATGGACGTGATCCGCGCCGATCCCGCGGTCGAGAACGTCTCGGCCGCGGTGGGCGGCGGCGGCTTCTTCGGCAGCTCGGCCAATGTGCGGCTGCAGATCTCGCTGGTGCCGGAAGCGCAGCGCCCCGGCGTGAAGGCAAACGACGTCATCAACCGGCTGCGCCGCCCGCTCACGGCGGTGTCGGGCGTGCAGACCTTCATGCGCCCGGTCTCCGACATCGTGGTCGGCGGGCGGCAGGGCAATTCATCCTACCAATACGTCCTGCTCAGCCCGAACATCGAGGAGCTGTTCACCTGGAGCGAGGCGCTGGTCCGCCAGCTGCGCACGGTGCCGCAGGTGGCGGATATCTCCTCCGACCAGCAGCGCACCGGCCTGGTCAGCCGGCTCATCATCGATCGCGACGCGGCGGCGCGCCTGGGTGTCTCCATCGCGGCCTTCGGCACGGCGCTCAACAACGCCTTCTCGCAGCGCCAGGTCTCCACCATCTACCGATCGCGCAACCAGTATCGCGTGGTGCTCGAGGTCGATCCCCTGCTGACGCAGTCGCCCGAGGACCTCGACCGCATCTTCCTGCCCGGTCGCGACGGGCCGGTGCCGCTCGGTGCCGTCGCGCGGCTGGAACGCGGCATCTCGCCGCGATCGATCACGCACCAGGGCCTGTTTCCCGCCGCCACCATCAGCTTCAACCTGGCCGAGGGCGTCTCGTTGGGGCAGGCGGCGGCGGCGATCGAGAAGGCCGCGCTGGACATCCAGATGCCCGCGTCCATCCGGGGGGAATTCGCCGGCAATGCGCGGACCTTCCAGAATTTCCAGGCCGGGCTGCCGCTGCTGATCCTGGCGGCGGTGCTGGCGATCTACATCGTGCTCGGCGTGCTCTACGAAAGTCTCGTCCACCCCATCACCATCCTGTCGACGCTGCCGACGGCGGGGATCGGCGCGCTGATCGCGCTGCTGGTCACGGGGCTCTCCTTCACGCTGATCGCGCTGATCGGCGTGATACTGCTGATGGGCATCGTGAAGAAGAACGCGATCATGATGGTGGACTTCGCCATCGAGCATCGACGCGACGACGGCGCGGCGGCCGAGGACGCGATTCTGCTCGCCTGTCGCGAACGTTTCCGGCCGATCCTCATGACCACGCTGGCCGCGGTGTTCGGCGCCATCCCGCTGGCCCTGGCGACCGGCCCTGGGGCCGAGCTGCGGGCGCCGCTCGGCATCACCATCATCGGCGGGATGATCCTGTCGCAGGTGATCACGCTCTACACGACGCCCGTGGTGTACCTGGCGCTGGACCGGCTGGCGTCGGCGCGCGCCGGGCGCTGGCGGCGGGTGGCGCTGCCGTAGCGCCATCCACGGGAGCGCAGCACCGCGCGTGGCCGCCTGGTGGGCGCGTCCGGCTACGCGCCGGGCAGCGGCCCGGTGAACCAGGCCTCCGCCCGATCCGCCCCGACCGGGCCGTTGGGCAGCGCATGCAGGGCCTCCGCCGCCCGCGGCAGTGCCGGGCGGTCTTCGCCGCGCGACCCCCGCCAGACCGTTAGGACACCGCCACGATCGCCCTGCCCGCGATGGACGTCCCGCCCGCCCGGGGCTAATGCGCCGGCCATGAACGACATCCTCCCTATCCGCCGCGCCCTGCTCTCGGTGTCCAACAAGGCGGGGCTGGTCGAATTCGGCCGCTTCCTCGCAGCAGCCGGGGTCGAGATCCTGTCCACCGGCGGCACCGCCCACGCGCTTCGCGAGGCCGGCGTGCCGGTCAAGGACGTCTCCGAGCACACCGGCTTCCCCGAG
The DNA here is from genome assembly GCA_001464375.1 of Rhodospirillales bacterium Ga0074136. Classification (GTDB taxonomy): domain Bacteria; phylum Pseudomonadota; class Alphaproteobacteria; order Acetobacterales; family Acetobacteraceae; genus Neoroseomonas. Next base: position 74,685 of record LNEW01000163.1, read on the forward strand.
ATCCTGGACGGGCGCGTCAAGACGCTGGTGCCGCAGGTTCATGGCGGGCTGCTTGGCCGGCGCGACCTGGCCGAGCACCTGGCGCAGATGGACCGGCACGGCATCGCGCCGATCGACCTGGTGGCCGTGAACCTGTACCCGTTCGAGGCCACTGTCGCGCAGGGCGCGTCCTTCGACGACTGCATCGAGAACATCGACATCGGCGGCCCGGCGATGATCCGCTCCGCCGCCAAGAACCACGCGGCCGTGGCGGTGCTGACGGAACCCGCGCATTTCGAACAGGTACAGGCCGAGATCGAGGCCGAGGGCGGCACCACGCTGGCGACGCGCCGGCGGCTGGCGGCGGAGGCCTACGCGCGCACGGCCGCCTATGACGCAGCGATCGCCGGCTGGTTTGCGCTGCAACAGGGCCAGGCCTTCCCGCCGCGCCTCGCATTGCCGGGCGTTCTGCGCCAGGGCCTGCGCTATGGCGAGAACCCGCACCAGCAGGCCGCCTTCTACGTCGACGGCACGAACCGTCCGGGCATCGCGACGGCGCGCCAGGTTCAGGGCAAGGAACTGTCCTACAACAACCTGAACGACACCGACGCGGCGTATGAATGCGTCGCGGAATTCGACCGTCCCGCCATCGTCATCGTGAAGCATGCCAACCCCTGCGGCGTTGCCGTGGCGGGTGACCTTGCCGGCGCGTGGGATGCGGCGCTGCTGTGCGACCCGGTCTCGGCCTTCGGCGGCATCGTCGCGGCGAACCGGGTGCTGGACGCGGCGGCGGCGGAGAAGATCACCGCCATCTTCACCGAGGTGGTGATCGCGCCCGATGCCGACGACGCCGCGAAGGCGATCTTCGCGCGCAAGAAGAACCTGCGCCTGCTGCTGACCGGCGGCCTGCCGGATGCGACGGCGCCGGGGCTCGCCTTCAAGTCGGTGTCGGGCGGCTTCCTCGCGCAGTCGCGCGACGCGGGCCGCGTGAGCGAGGCGATGCTGAAGGTGGTGACGCAGCGCGCGCCCTCGCGTGCCGAGATGGCCGACATGATCTTCGCCTTCCGCGTCTGCAAGCACGTGAAGTCGAACGCCATCGTCTATGCGAAGGGCCTGGCGACGGTGGGGATCGGCGCCGGGCAGATGAACCGCGTGGAGAGCAGCCGCATCGCCGCCTGGAAATCCGAGGCAGCAGCCAAGGCGGCGGGGATCGAGCGGCCGCTGGCGGAGGGTTCCGTGGTCGCCTCCGACGCGTTCTTCCCCTTCGCCGACGGGCTCGAGACGGCAGCGGCGGCGGGCGCGACCGCGGTGATCCAGCCCGGCGGGTCGATGCGCGATGCCGAGGTGATCGCCGCCGCCGACAAGGCGGGGCTCGCGATGGTGTTCACGGGCATGCGGCATTTCAGGCACTGATGATGCCCTCGGACGGGCGCCGGGCATCCGGCCGGCTCGCTTTCGCGCCACGCACCGATGCGGCTGGCCGGCTGGGCGCGATCGCGCTTTGCGCCTCCGGGCGGCGCCACCGCGCGATCCGCCAGAAGGGGTGCGTGTCCTGGATGAATTGATCGCCGGCTACCGGCGCTTCCGCGCCGAGACCTGGCCGCGCGAACGCGCGCGCTTCGAGGACCTGGCATCCAAGGGCCAGCGGCCGCACACCATGGTCATTGCCTGTTCCGACAGCCGGGTCGATCCGCAGATGATCTTCTCGGCCGGCCCCGGCGAGCTTTTTGTCCTGCGCAACGTGGCGAACCTGGTGCCGCCCTACATGCCCGACGCGCTGTTCCACGGCACCAGCGCGGCGGTCGAATTCGGCGTCCGCGTGCTGAAGGTGGACCGCATCGTGGTGATGGGCCATGCGCTGTGCGGCGGCATCCGCGCCTTGCTGGAAGGTACCCCGCCGGAGGCAGCGGATTTCGTCGCCGGCTGGATCCGCATCGCCCAGCGCGCCCGCGCGGTTGCCTTGCGCTGCGACGATCCGGCCCAGCATCAGGAACTGGCCGAGCACGAGGCGGTGCGGATATCGCTGGCCAACCTGATGACCTTCCCCTGGGTGACGGAGGCGGTCGCGACGGGGCGCCTCACGCTGCACGGCGCGCATTTTGGCGTGGCGACAGGGCGGTTGGTCCTGGTGCCGGCCGAAGGGCCTGCGGCGCCGTCCTGACCGGCCTCGCGCGCCGGGCCTGGCGGTGCGAGACTTGGCCTGCCGAATCGGAGGGACCTGATGGCGCCGGATAGCCTCGCGATCCTGGGCGGCCTGGCGGTGGTCGCGGCGCTGCTGTTGGCGGTGCTGCTGCGCCGGCCGGCGACCGACCCGGTGCTGGCGCAGCGCCTGACGGACCTGCAATCCGCGCTCGACCGCCAGGGCGAGCGTATCGCCGCGCTGCCCGCGGAATTCGAGCGCGGCCTGGCGCGCGAAGCCGCGGCGATCGGCGACCGCGTTGGTGCAGGTGCGATCGACCAGACGCGGGCGCTGGGCGAAGGGATCGGGCGCATCGCGGACCGGCTCTCGGCGCAGGAGAAGGCGGTGCTCGACCGCCTGGCCGCCGATGCCGCCGCCCTGACCGAACGCCTGGCACAGGATGCCCTGGCCATGGCCGACCAGCGCGCGGCCATCGTGAAGGCCCTGACCGAACACAAGGACGACACCGCGCTGCTGCGCCGCGACGTGACGCAGGGCATAGCCGACATCCGGATCACCTTCGCCGAGGGTCTTGCGAAATTGCAGGAGACGCAGGCGGCGGAGAATGCCCGCGGCCGCGATCTGCTCGACACCAAGCTGAAGGAGCTGCGGGAGGGCAACGAGACGAAGCTCGCCGAGATCCAGAAGACGGTGAACGAACAGCTCCAGACGGCCGTCGAGAAGCAGATGACCGAGAGCTTTGCCCGCGTGTCCGACCAGTTCGCCCAGGTGCTGAAGGCGATGACGGACGTGCAGGCGGTGACCACGCAGATCGTCGACATCAAGCGCCTGTTCTCCAACGTGAAGACACGCGGCGGCTGGGGGGAGGCCCAGGTGCGCGCGCTGCTCGACGACATCCTCCCGCCGGGTTCCTTCGAGCTGAACAAGAAGCTGTCGGAGGACAGCGGGGAACTGGTGGAATTCGCCATCCGCATGCCCAGCGAAGGCGGGCGGGAAGTCTTCCTCGCCGTCGATGCGAAGTTTCCGACGGAAGACTGGGATCGCCTCGTCATCGCCTCCGAAGCCGGCGACGCGGACGCCGAGAAGGCAGCCCGGCGCGCGCTGGAACTGCGCGTTCGCGCCGAGGCGGCGAAGATCGCCGCGAAATACATCCGCCCGCCCCTGACGGTGGAATTCGCCGTGCTGTATCTGCCGACGGAAGGCCTCTATGCCGAGATCGCGCGCATTCCGGGCGCCATCGAGGATATCGGCCGCAGCAACCGCGTGATGGTGCTTGGCCCTTCGCTGCTGCCGGCCATGCTGCGCACCATCCAGATGGGCCATGTGACCATCGCGCTGGGCGAGAAGGCGGACATGGTCCGCGAACTCCTCGGCGCCACCAAGGCCGAGATGGGCAAGATGGACGAGGTGCTGGGCAGGCTGCGCAAGCAGGTCGCCGCGGTGGGCAATACCATCGACGCGGCGCAGGTGCGTACGCGGGCGGTGGCGCGCAAGCTGCGCGGCGTGGATGCGGTGGACGGGTCGCGCGCCGCGGCGCTGCTCGACATCGAGGCCGAGGACATCCCGACTGAGGGCGACGAGGCATGAGCGCGCTGCAGATCCAGTCCGCGGTGGGGTTGCTCCTGCTGACGCTGTTGGCCTGGGCGCTCGGCGGCTTCCGTCGCGGCGTGGCGCCGCGGGTGGTCGTGGCGGGGCTGGCACTGCAAATGGCGCTGGCCGCCGTGCTGCTGAACGTGCCGCTGGCGCGCGCCGCCTTCGCGCTGATCGGCGATGGCGTGAATGCGCTGGCCACCGCGACGAAATCCGGCACGTCGCTGGTCTTCGGCTATCTGGGCGGCGGGCCGCTGCCCTTCCCGGAACCCTTCCCCGGCGCGTCCTTCATCCTGTTCTTCCAGGCACTGCCGCTGGTGCTGGTGGTCGGTGCGCTGTCCTCCGTGCTGTATCACTGGGGCGTGCTGCCGGCGATCGTGCGCGTCATGGCGCGCGCGCTGGGCTGGGTGTTCGGCCTGGGCGGCGCGGCGGGGTTCGGCGTGGCGGCCAACGTGTTCGTCGGCATGGTCGAGGCGCCGCTGATGATCCGCGCCTGGCTCGCGCGCCTCACGCGCTCCGAACTGTTCGTGGTGATGACGGCGGGGCTCGCGACCATCAGCGGCAATACGCTGGTGGTCTATGCGCTGATCATCGCGCCGGTGGTGCCGGATGCGGCGGGGCAATTGCTGACGGCGTCGCTGGTCTCGGCCCCCGCGGCGATCCTGGTCGCGCTGCTGATGATCCCGCCGGCACCAGGCGAGGTGGCGACGGCGGGGGATGAAGGCATCCCGGAGAGGCTCTACGACAGTTCCATGGATGCGCTGGTGCGCGGCACGCAGGATGGGCTGAACCTGCTGCTGGGCATCATGGCATCGCTGATCGTCTTCGTGGCGATCGTCGCGCTGATCAACCTGGCGGTGGAACCGCTGACAGGCTTCACCTTGCAGCGCGCGATGGGCTGGGTGCTGTGGCCGGTGGCCTGGGCGATGGGCGTGTCGGCGGCGGAGGCGGCGACGGTGGGCGCCTCGCTCGGCGTCAAGATGATCGTCAACGAGTTCGTCTCGTACCTCGAACTCGCGCAATCGGGCGGGGCGGGGCTGTCCGAACGCTCGCGCCTGATCCTGACCTTTGCGCTGTGCGGCTTCACCAACCTGGGTTCGGTCGGGATCATGGTCGGCGGCATGACAGCGATGTGCCCGGAACGGCGGGCGGACATCGTGAAGCTGGGGCTGCCGGCGCTGATCTCGGGCACGATCGCGTGCTGCATGACCGGCGCGGTGGTTGGCGTGCTGACAGCGCCCTGAAGCCGGGGCAGGATGGCGCCTGAAGGAGCCCTCTCCATGACCCATATCGTCCACCGCAACCTGCGCGAGGCGCCGCCCGTCGCCGTCTCCGGCCACGGCATCTGGCTGCGTGATGCATCGGGGCATGAGGTCATCGACGGCTCCGGCGGCGCCGCCGTCGCCTGCCTCGGCCACGGCCACCCGCATGTGATCCAGGCCATGAAGGACCAGATCGACCGGCTTTGCTACGCGCATACCGCGTTGTTCAGCGCCGGCAGCGCGGAGCAACTCGCTGACATGCTGGTCGGCCACGCGCCAGGCGGATTGACCCACGCCTATTTCGTATCGTCCGGGTCCGAGGGCATGGAGGCCGCACTCAAGATCGCGCGCCAATGGGCGCTGGAATCCGGCCAGCCGCAACGCACGAAGTTCATCGCGCGGCGGCAATCCTACCATGGCAACACGCTCGGTGCCCTGGCGGCCGGCGGCAATGCCATGCGCCGCGCGCCCTATGCGCCGATCCTGTCGGACGCCTTCAGCCATGTCTCGCCCTGCTTCGCCTACCGCGACCGGCGCGACGGCGAAACCGACGCCGACTACGTCGCGCGCCTCGCCGCCGAACTCGAAGCGGAATTCCAGCGCCTCGGTCCGTCCAATGTCATCGCTTTCTGCGCCGAGACGGTGGTCGGCGCCACGCTCGGCTGCGCGACCGCGCTGCCCGGCTACTTCCCTGCCATGAAAGCGGTGTGTGAACGCCACGGCGCGCTGCTGATCCTGGACGAGGTGATGTCCGGCATGGGCCGCACCGGAACGCTGCACGCCTGGGAACAGGAAGGCGTCAGCCCCGACATCCAGGTCATCGCCAAGGGCCTGGGCGGCGGCTACCAGCCGATCGGCGGCATCCTGGTGCATGGCCGCGTGATCGAGGCGCTGACGCGGGGCTCCGGCACCTTCAAGCACGGCCACACCTACCAGGCGCATCCGGTCGCCTGCGCGGCCGCGCTGGCGGTGCAGGAAGTCATCCGCGACGAAAACCTGCTCGACAACGTGCAGGCCATGGGCGCGCTGCTGGAACAGGGCCTGCACGACCGCCTCGGCAACCACGCGAAGGTCGGCGACATCCGCGGCCGCGGCCTGTTCTGGGCGGTGGAACTGGTCACCGACCGCGCCGGCAAATCCACCTTCGACCCCGCACTCGCGGTGAATGAACGCGTCAAGCGTGAAGCCTTCGCGCGGGGCCTCGCCTGCTACCCGATGGGCGGCACCATCGATGGCAGGCATGGCGACCACGTCATCCTGGCCCCGCCCTATGTCACCAACGCCGCCGAGATCGCCATGATCGTCGAACGCTTCGGCGATGCGGTGGATGCCGCGGTGGCCGGGTTGTGACGCCGCGCACGCGCGCCACCTGGATGCATGCCGCGCGACGCGCTACGCCCGCCGCCACCTGAGCCAAACCCGGGGACCCGACCTTGCCCATCTACAACCGTATCGCCGACTTCCAGCCCGACCTCGCCGCCACCCGCCGCGACATCCATGCGCATCCGGAGATGGGCTTCCACGAGCACCGCACCTCCGCCCTGGTGGCGCAGCAGCTCGAATCCTGGGGGATCGAGGTGCATCGCGGCATCGCCGGCACCGGCCTGGTCGGCGTGCTCCGCAACGGAACGTCGAAGCGCAGCATCGGCCTGCGCGCCGACATGGACTGCCTGCCCATGCAGGAAGCCAACGACATGCCGCATCGGTCCACCACGCCCGGCCAGATGCATGCCTGCGGCCATGACGGCCACACCACCATGCTGCTGGGTGCGGCGCGCTACCTGGCCGAGACGAAGAATTTCGACGGCACCGTCCACTTCATCTTCCAGCCCGCGGAGGAAGGCGGCGGCGGCGGCCGCGTGATGGTCGAGGAAGGGCTGTTCGACCGCTTCCCCACCGACCAGGTCTATGCCCTGCACAACGACCCCGAGCTGCCGCTCGGCGAAGCGCGCATCACCGCCGGCCCGGTGCTGGCCGCGGCCGACCGCATCACGATCACGGTGCACGGCAAGGGCGGTCATGCCTCCCGTCCGCACATCTGCATCGACCCGGTGCTGGTGGGCGCGCAGATCGTGGTGGCGGCGCAGTCCATCGTCTCGCGCTCTATGGACCCGATCGACACGGCGGTGATCAGCCTGTGCCAGTTCCACGCCGGTTCGGCCGGCAACGTCATTCCCGAGATCGCCGAACTGAACGGCACCGTGCGCACCTTCAAGACCGAGGTGCAGGACATGGTGGAGGCGCGCCTGCGCACCATCGTGGCGGCGATCGCGGAAGCGCATGGGGCACGCGCCGAACTCGCCTTCACGCGCGGCTACCCGCCCACCATCAACCACGAGGCCGAGACGCTGCGCGCACAGGCCGCGGCCGCCGCGGTGCTGGGCGACACGCGCATCCACCGCAACGCGCCGCCGCGTATGGGGGCGGAGGATTTCTCCTACATGCTGCAGAAGTGCCCCGGCGCCTTCATCGGCATCGGCCAGGGCGATGGCGGACGGCATACGGTGGGCCTGCACAACCCGCGCTTCGACTTCAACGACGACCTGATCCCGCTCGGGTCCTCGGTGTTTGCGCGGCTCGTGGAGCAGGAACTGGAGCGTTGATTTTCGGCGCCCCCAGACGCCGGGCGCCCACGCCGCGGGCTAGGCTTCGCGCCCCGCGCTGGCGCGCCCGCCCAGGCTGAGGGCCTGGGCGCGGTCGCGCTTTGCGCTTCCGGGATCGCGCCGTCGCGCGATGCGCTTTTCGTGGTTCACGGCCCCGGCGCGTGGCGGTCCAGCAGGGCATCGGGCAGCGCCATGACCCGCGCGCCATAGGTCCAGACCAGCGCGCACTCCACGCGCCGCCCCGGGAAGGCCGCGCGCAGCAGCGCGCGATAGGCAGCCATCTGCCGCAGGTACAGCGGCGCCACAGCCGCGACATCCGTCGGCGGCGGGCGGTTGGTCTTGTAGTCCAGCACCAGCACGCGCGTGGGTTCCACCAGCAGCCGGTCCACCTGGCCAGCGATCAGCCGCCCGCCGACGCGCCCCGCCAGCGGCGCCTCGGCCAGGCTGCCCACGCCGAGCGCGGCCGCCACCAGCGGCGCGTCCAGCAGCGTCGCCACTTCGGCGCGCACCGCCGCCTGCTCCGCATCATCCAGCCCATGGCCAGGTCGCGCGAGGAAACGCCGCGCCACATCGTCGCGCGACGCGGCAGGATGGTCGGGCAGATGTTGCAACAGCGCGTGCACCAGCCGGCCGCGGCGGAAGCGCAGGCCGCGCGGGTCGTCGGAAGGTCGCGGCGGCGCGGCGGGCGTTTCCTCCTCGCCCGGCAGGGCGGAGGGCGCGACGGCGCCCTCCGGCGTTTCCACCCGCGCCGGCACGCGCGCCCAGGCCGGCAGGTCGGTCATCGCCGTGGGCGCGCGGAGCGGGTCGTCGACGCGCGGTGGCGCCGCCTGCGCCGTTTCCATGCGTCGCACCACGGCATCGGGCGCGAACAGGTCGTCGGGGCCTTCGAAGGGCTGTTCATCCACGCCGTCCAGCTGCGAGAAACCATGCTCGACCAGGCGATACCAGCAGCCGGCCGGTACATCCTTCCTGCCCTGCCAGCCGCAGACGATCAGCCGATCCTCGGCCCGCGTCAGCGCGACATACAGCAGCCGATGCTGCTCGCGCGCCTCGGCATCCTTGTCGGCCTGGCGACGGTCGGACAATGCGCTGGCGGCAAAGCCCTCCTGCTTGGGGGCCCAGGCGGGCAGGTCGTCAGCCAGCCAGCGCAGCGCCGCGCGATCGGGCGGTGCGCCGGTGGTATCGGGCAGGATGACAATGGGCGCCTGCAGCCCCTTCGCACCATGCACGGTCATGATGCGCACGGCATCGCCGGCCCCTTCGGCCTCGCGCTTCACCTCGGCCCCGCCCTGGCGCAGGCGGTGCACGAAGCCCTGCAGCGAAGGCGGATACGCGCGTTCGTGCTCCAGCGCGGCATTGAGAAATTCATCCATCGGATCCGCCGCATCCGGGCCAAGGCGCGCGAGCATACGCGCCCGCCCGGCGCGCGGATCGAGCGGCCCGGGCCCGCCGAGCACATCCGCGAACAGCGCGTGCGGCGTCGCGTAATCCGCGCGCGCCATCAGCGCGGCGATCCAGTCCGCGACGCGACCCAATCGGGTCTCCGCGCCACGATGCGCCGCGACCGCCCCCCACAGCGACCCCTGCCGCGGCCTCGCCAGCGCCAGCAGCTCATCTTCATCCAGCCCGACCAGCGGCGACTTGAGCAGTGCGGCGAGCGTCAGGTCGTCCTCGGGCAGCAGGAGCACGTCGGCAAGTGCCAACAGGTCCTGCACCGCGATCTGCTCGGCCAGTACCATGCGATCCACACCGCCGACCGGCACGCGCAGATCCTTCAGCGCGCGCACCAGCGCGGCCAGGAAGCCACCGCGCGCACGCGACCGCAGCAGCACCAGGATATCGCCCGCGCGTACGCGTCGGCCCTCGGGCTGCTCGGCGCCGCGTTCCACGCGCGCGGGCAGCGTCTCGTGGTCCAGCATGTATCGGATGCGCGACGCGATCAGCGATGCCAGGCGCTGCGCCGCGCCTTCAACATCCACGGGAGATTCCGGCGGCGCCCAGGCCGGTGGCGCCGCGGCCGCGGCAACCTGCAGCAGCGGCCACAGTTCCACGCTGCCAGCCTGGCCGGCGCGGTCGGCGTAGTGGCGCAAGGCCGCATCGCCTTCCACCACGCCGGCGCGCGCCTCGCCACCGGCAAAGACGGCATCGACCAGCGCCAGCACCGGCGCGGTGGACCGGAACGACACATCGAGCGGCACCGGCCGAAAATCGAGCCCCGCGCGCGGGGCCACCGCCCCGTAATGCGTGCGTTCCCGCGCGAAGCCTTCGGCATCGGCACCCTGGAAGCCGTAGATCGACTGCTTCACGTCGCCGACCGCGAAGATGGTGCGGCCCTGGTCGCGGGCACCGTCGCCGGCGAAGAACTCCCCGGTCAGCGCGCGCACGATCCCCCATTGGTCGGCGTTGGAATCCTGCGCCTCATCGAGCAGCACGTGATCGAGGCCACCATCCAGCTTGAACAGCACCCAGGCGCTGCCGGGGTCTTCCAGCAGGCGTTCGGCGCCGCGGATCAGGTCGTCGTAGTCGAGCATCCCGGCGCGCGCCTTCGCGGCCTCGTAGCGGCGCAGCACCGGCGTGCCGATCGCCAGCAGCGCCATGGTGGCGGCCAGCACGCGGGCGGCGGCACGTGCCTGCTCGGCGGCCTGCACACGCTCCGCCTCGACGGTCAGCGTGTCCTGGATGGAGGCCGCGTCGGCGCCGGCCTGCCTGGTCGCGAATTTCTTGCGCGGCTCGTTGTCCTTGGTCAGAAGCAATGCGCGCCAGCTCTCCCAATGCGCAGGCCGCAGTGCTTCATCGCGCGCCAGCCATTCGGCGATCTCCGCCCCCCGCGCCTGGTCATTGGCGTTGCCGCTCGCGCGCAGGCAGGCGCCGGCGCGCGGAACGCCGGCGCCGACCTCGCGCACCGCCGCGCGCAGCACCGCATCCTCGGTCGCCTCGCCATGCACCAGGCCGAGCGCCCGCGCCAAGGCACCCTCGAACCCCGCCAGCCCCTGTCGTGAGTCCACGGCGCGCAGCAGCCGCCCGCGCGTGGCCGCCAGCGTGCCAACCACCTCCGCGAAGCGCGTTGGTGGCACCAGCCGTGCCAGGTGTTCCAGCGCCGCACGGTCGGGCGTACCCGCCAGCACCACCTCGCGTTCGCGCGCCAGCATCGCGCGTGCATCCTGGTCCTCGACCACCGCGAATTGCGGCGCGAGCCCGGCTTCCAGCGGGAAGGCGCGCAGCAGCGATTGCGCGAAGGCGTGGATGGTGGAAATGCGCATCCCGCCCGGCTGTTCGAGCACGCGAACGAACAAGGCACGCGCGGCGCGGCGTTCCGCGTCACCAGGCGCGCGCCCGGTCAACGCGGCCAGCGTCGCGGTCAGCGCCGAGTCCTCCGCCGTGGCCCAGCCGCCGAGCGCGCGTGCAAGGCGCGTGGCCATCTCCGCCGCAGCCGCCTTGGTGAAGGTCAGGCACAGGATGCGCCCGGGCTCCACGCCCGCCAGCAGCAGGCGCAGCACGCGGTCGGTCAGCAACTTCGTCTTGCCGGACCCGGCCGAGGCCTCGACCCAGGCCGAAGCCGCCGGGTCCGAGGCGCGCGACTGCGCGTGCTCGGCGCGTTCGCGCGGGGATTGCGTCATGCCTCGCCCTCCGCGGCCGACCATTCCTCGATGCGCGCCAGGTGGTCGTAGTCGCCACCCGCGGCACTGCGCGAGGGATGCGGGCGCGACGCGAAGGGCGCATCGCCCAGCAGCCAACGCGCCACCAGGTGTTCCAGGCGATCCTGCGCAATGGCCGCGTAATCCTGCGCCGTGGCGTCGATGGTCTTGACCTCGCCCGGCTGTTCGCCGCCGGTCAGGCGCCAGTAGATCAGGTCGCGCGCCGTGCCGGGCATGTCGCGGAAGGCGCCCTCGCGCAGCAGCCAGGCTTCGATCGGCAATTGCGGCGCGTCGCCGGCGACCAGCGCGGCTTCCTTCGGCACCGTGCCGGTCTTGTAGTCCACCACGCGCCAGCCGCCGGCGGAGAGGTGGTCGAGCCGGTCGGCGCGTGCCTCTATCTCCACCTCGCCGTCGGGCAGACGCAGCACTGCCTTCCCCTCGGCTTCGACATGGCAGGCGATCAGACCGCCATCGCAGCGCAGGGCGGCTTCCTCGGCGACGACGAAGTCGCCGATATTCGCCAGCCGCGGCGCCCAGAAGGCCAGGATACCGGGGCGGTCCGCATGCGCTGCCAGCGCCGCCTCGCTCGCGCGCGCCCAGGCCGCGCGGGCGGCGTCCTCGCCTGGCCATGCCAGAGGCAGCGCGCGCAGGAATCCCGCCATCGCCTCGTGCACCAGCGTGCCGTATTCGATGGCGCCGACATCTTCCTCCAGCGCCTTCAGCGGCTGCAGGCGCAGTACGCGCTTCGCATAGAAGGCATAGGGATCGGCGATCAGCAGCGCCGCGTCCGACACCGTCAGCCGCCGCGGCCGCATTGCCGCGGGTGGCACAGGCGCGGGCCGCGCGCAGGGTGCCGCCACCGCCGGCGCATCCAGCGCCGCCGCCCAGCCCACCGCGGGCGAGGCCGCCAGCGCCAGCCCGCCCTGCCCGGCCAGGAAGGTGTCCAGACGCACCATCCAGCGCGCCGGCACGCGCGGCGCCCCGCCACGGCGCAGTGCGGAGGACAGCACCGCCTCAGGTGCCGATGCCGCGGCGAACAGGAAATCCGCCGCGACGCGCCCGATGCGGGATTCCGCCTCCGGCAACCCGAAGGCGGCACGCATCGGCCGGCTCATCCACGGCCCCGGTTCGGTCGCCTGCGGCCAGACGCTCTCCTCCAACGCGCCGAGCACCACGCGGTCGAAGGATTGCAGCCGCGCTTCCAGCAGGCCGAGGACGGCGATGCGCGGATGCGCCGCCGACGCCCGCCCGCGCGACGCGCGCAGCGATGGCGCAACCGGTCCGGCCAGCGCGCCCTCGAACAATTCCGGCCAATCGGCGGGCGCGATCGGCGGCAGGTGCGGCAGCGCGGAAGACAGCGCGTCGAGGTGCCGCGCCAGCGGTTCGCCTTCCTCGCCCGCATAGAGCCGCAGCCCGCCGGGGAGGTCCGGCGTGGCGGCGAGCGCTTCCGCAGCTGCCATATGCGCGGCGAGCAGGTCGTGGGGCGGACGTGCCGGCGCATCGGGCAAGGATTCGAAGCCCGCCAGCGCGGCCTCCAGCACATCGATCAGTGCCGCGACCGAGGCCTGCGCATCGCCCGCGGCAGCCACCGACGCACGCAGCCCGGCAAGGCCCGCGGCCGGACGCGGCCCGCGCAGCGCCATGCGTTCCAACCCGCGCGCCGCCGCCAGCCAGGCGTCGCGCGCCATCCCACCCGCGCACAAGGGATGCTTCAGCACGCTCAGCAGCGGCACCGGCGCGAAGCCCTCCGCCACCATGCGCGCCACCAGGCGCAGGAAGGCGGCGGCGGGCGTTTCCGCCAGCGGTTCGCCGGCGCTGTCATCGGCGGTGATGCCATGACGCGCGAGCTCCGCGCAGACGCGCCGCGCCAGGTCGCGATCGGGCGTGATCAGCGCAGCGCGCGCGCCGTCGGTCTCCATCGCCTGGCGCAGCAGCAGCGCGATGGCGCTGGCCTCCTGCTGCGCATCCGCGGCGACCAGGCGCGTGAGGCCGGCACGCGCCGCATCCCAGCGCGCCGGGTCGCGCCTGGTCCAGGCGTCGAGCCCTTCCGCCGGTGCCATCGCTCGGCCCAGCAGCACGGCGCGGTCGGGCGCGGCGCCGCGCGGCGCGGGCTCGTGCCAGGGCCGCAGGTCGGCAGGCGTTGCACCCATCGCCGCCAGCAGACGCGCCTGGCCGGCGAGCGGATGCGTGGGCGACGTGCGCACCGCCTCCCACAGCGCGTCATCCATCGGTTCCGGCAGGCCCTGGAAAACCACCGCGCCGTGGGGCGCGCGCGCCAACACACCGAGCAGCGCGGAGGCCGCCGGGATGGTGCCGCCCGCACCGATACCCGCCGCGATGGTCGGATGATCCGGTGGCGTGGCGCGCCACGCCGCCGCCTGCGCCGCCAGCGCGCGCACGCGCCGCAGCCCGATATCGAGCAGCCCGTGATCGTCCAGCCAGGCGTTCCAGTCGGTCGCGATGGCGCGCAGCACGGTGGTGGTGATCTGCCAATGCGCGGCGTGCCGGTCCGGCACCAAGGCATCGAGCCGCGCCAGCCAGGCCTGCGCCACATCGGCCGGCGGCAGCCGCGCCAGCGAATCGAGGTCGTGTTCCTCCAGCGCGATCTCGTCGAACAGCCGCGCCAGTTCGCCCGCCAGCAGCCAGGCCTGTTCGGGCGTGGCGGGGCCGCCGGCGCGGCGCGGGATGCGCGCGGCCATGGCCGCCAGGACCGCCTGGCGTGTCAGCGGCTCGACTGCCGGCGGCAAGTCGAGCAGGTCAGGCAGCGCCAGTTCGTCCGCATCCTCGGTGGACAGGCCGGCCAGCGCGCGCATGCGCGGCAGCAGCAGCGCGCGGCCGCCGGCTTCGCGCAGGAAGGCCTCGCGCAGGGCGCGCGCAGCGCGGCGCGTGGGCAGCAGGATGGTGGTGCGGGACAGCGCATCCGGCGCATCATCCGGCAGGCGCGCGAGCACGCCGGCGGCCAGCGTGTCGAGAAAGGGCGCGGCGGGCGGGATGGCAAAGATGGTCAATGTCATCGCACCCGCCATTGCCGGCTCATGGTGCCCGTCTGTGCCAGACCCGCTGCGGCCACTGGCTCGACACCGGCGGGATCCCGCCACCGAGGATGGTGAAGCCGACGCTGCATTCCCACTCCACGGCGCGGATCATCAGAACAGCGCCCTCACCAGCCCCGCCCGCAGCGTCTCCTCCGCATACCGCAGGTCCTCGGGCGTCGAGAGGTGGAACCACACCCCGTCATGCACCAGGCC